>NZ_JBCDMT010000005.1:0-471590 GCF_038439875.1 Pseudoflavonifractor phocaeensis | reverse complement strand
CCCGCAACGGACTTTTAGGATACCACATTCAGCCTTCCTTGTCAAGAGTTATTTTCGAAGTTTTTTGAAGAAAAAACTCGGAAGCTTAACTCCCCCAAGGCTTTCAGCCCTTTGTGTTTTCTGCCCGTCTCGCAGGTGCCTTATTAATATACCAAAACCAAGCCCCTGTGTCAACACTTTTTTTCATTTTCTTCGCATCTTTTTTCAAGGCTCTTTACCGGCGCAATATCTGCTCTTTACGTTTCCTTTTTCCCACAAGATGTGGCCTTGCCCGGCTCGTCCTTTTGCCGTCCCATGGTCAAAACAGCGACAGAGGGCAGCACAACGCCGAGGACAAGGTTCCCCAGAGGGGCCACCCCCTCGCTGAAAAACAGCACCATTTCCCGCCCGGGGATCAATCCCCCGGCCAGAAAGGCCAGTACGACGAGGGCCGTCCCGCCCTTTTCCCATTTGGGCAGGGCCGCCCGCCACAGGCTGCGGCACCCGTGCTCCAGGATGCCCAGCAGGATCAGATCAGCCAGGGCCAGAATGGCGGCCAGCACCGCCTCCCCCCGCTGGAAGGCCCCGGGCACGCCGACTCCCTTTAATAAATAGAGGAGGGGTTCGTCCATCTCCAGGGTCAGGGCGGGGCCGAAGGCCCCCACCACCGCCAGCAGGAGGGCGGACAGGGCCCCGCAGCTCCACACCGCCCAGGGCCAGGACCGGGGCCGGGCCCCGTCCCCCACGGGCAGGCAGAGCCCATACACGCCATATCCCGCCAGGGACAGCACCCCCAGCGCGCCGGCGGGCACCCACGCCAGCTCATCGGTCCAAAGGGGCAGCAGGTTCTCCCACCGCAGGGAGGGCACCGAAAGCAGCAGCACCGCCCCCAGGGTCACCCCGGTGGCCAGGAAAAAGAGCCGCCCCGTCCGGGCAAAGGCCCCCCGCCGCCGGCCCAGCCAGAGGGTCAGGCCCAGGGTCACCAGAAGGAAGAGCCACCGGCTTCCGTCCCCCCGCCCCGCGGAGAAGAGCCGGTCGGCATACCGCCGGGCGCTCACCGCCAGCAGAAAGAGCCCCCATGCCAGGTATACCCAGGAGAAGGCCCCGCCCAGGAAGGGGCCCCAGGCCCGCCGCAAACCCGCGCTCAGCCCCTCCCGGCCCAGCCGTCCCCAGGCCCGGCAGAGCCACACCCCCACCGGCAGGGCCAGAATGGGGGCCAGCCAGGCCCCCCGCCCGGCGGCGGCCACCGGCACGGCCATCAGGCCCACCGCCGCCGGGAACAGGGCGGTCACCGTCAATTCCAGCCGCTCCCGCTGGGAGACGCTCTTTTCACGCCCGCCGTCCATAGCTTCCCTCCACCTTTCCCGTCACTTCCACATCCAGCGCCCCGGCGCCGGCCTGTTCCCCCGTCCAGGGCGCCCACACCCGCTGCTGCCTGGTGAGGCCCCAGCAGTCCCAGCCCGGCGCCAGGGCCGCCCGGACGCACCGTGTTCCCCAGACCTCCAGCTCCTCCGCCGTGCCCTCACCCTGGCTCACCTGGGCCGTCAGGGCGCACCGCAGCCGCCCGCCCTTGGCCAGGCACCGGGCCCCGGTGAGTTCCAGGGCCCCCGAGGGCAGGGAAATCACCTCCCCGTCCCCCAGGCCGGCCAGCAGATCCGCTCCCATGGCGGCCTCTCCCTCCAGGAAGCCGGCCAGCCCCTCGGGTCCCGCCACCGCCCAGCCCGCGGGGGCCAGCCTGCCCTCCCCTCCGGGGGCCAGGGCGGGGATGAGGGCATATTCCCCCTCCGTCAGCCGGGACAGGGTCTCCCCCACCGTCCGTCCCCGCCGGTCCTCCCCGGGGGTCTCCTGGGCGGTCTCCGGGGCGGCGGCGGCCAGTCCGGCCCCCGCCTCTCCCCTTACTATATATAATAGTGTGTCCAGCCGCAGCTCCCCGTCGGCCAGCACGAACTCCAGCGTCTCCCCCAGCCCCGTCTCCGCCTGGGCCTCGCCCAGCAGGAGCCGCTCCGCCTGGCCCAGGTAGGGCCGGGTGGCCCGGCTCAGCTCCATGGCCCGGCAGGCGGCGGCTAGGCTTCCCCCCGCCCCGGTGAGCACTTCCGGCTCCTCCCCCTGGGAGGCCCGGACCCCGGTGACGGCTGTGACCGTCACCCCATGGCCCGCCTGGTCCACCGCCAGGGCGGTGATCAGGGCCAGCTCCTCCATCTCCTGCCCCCGGGGCAGGATGCCCGCCCCCCGGGCCGCCAGGATGACCGCCAGCACCGCGGCCCAAACCCGTCCCTTCATTTCTGCTTCCTCCGGTTCCCCGTATTCAGATAGGCCGGCCGCTGCTTGTCCTGGGGCAAGGGCTGGCGGAGCACCACGTCCCCCTCCACCTGCTCCCCGGCATTGGCGGCGAAGGGGGTCAGATAGGCCGCGCCGAAGCTCTCCAGCCCCGCCAGGTGGCCCACCAGCGCCGCCGTGCCCGCCATGACCCCAAAGAGCCCGGCCAGCCCGGCCAGCACCGCCAGCAGGAACCGCCAGATGCGCAGGGCCCCCGCCAAGTCCTGGCTGGGCATGGTGTACCCGGCGATACCCGCCACGGCCACCACGATGAGCACCGCCGGGGACACCATCTTGGCCTCCACCGCCGCCGAGCCCACCACCAGCCCGCCCAGGATGGACACGGTCTGCCCGATGGACTGGGGCAGCCGCAGCCCCGCCTCCTGTAAGACCTCGAAGGCCGCCAGCAGGAGCAAAATCTCAAATAATGTGGAAAAGGGCACGTCCCGCCGGGCCGCCATAATGGACAGGGCCAGCCGGGTGGGGATCATCTCCGGGTGGAAGTTCACCATGGCCACGTACACGGCGGGCAGGTACAGCGTCACCAGCAGGCACAGCCACCGCACCACCGTCAGCACCGAGGCCACCATCCAGTTCTCCGACCGGTCCTGGGGGGCGCGGAGGAAATCCCCGATGACCCCCGGCGCCAGATAGCCCAGGGGGATGCCCTCAATGAGGATGCCCACCTTTCCTTCGGCCAGGCCGTGGCAGAACCGGTCGGGCCGCTCGGTGTACTGGACCAGGGGGAAGGGGGTGTCCAGCTCGTCGATGATATATTCCTCCAGGTTGCCGGTGTCCAGCAGGGCGTCGATGTCGATGTCCTCCACCCGCCTCTTCAGCTCCTCCACCGTCCGGGGGCTGGCGATGCCGTCCAGCCACACCAGATCCACCGGGGTCAAGGACTGCCGTCCCACCACCTGCTCGGAGATCCGCAGCTCAGGGCACCGCAGGTGCCGCCGGGTGAGGGAGGTGTTGGTCCGCAGGTTCTCCACGAAGGAGTCCCGGGCCCCTTTGATGGAGACCTCGTTCTCCGGGTCCCCGATGCTCCGCTTCTCCTCGGTGCCCGTATTAAAGGAGAGGGCCCGTTCCCGGCCGGGGAAGAGGAGCAGGCAGTTGCCGGCGATGAGGTCTGCCGCCGCCTCGTCCAGGGTGGTCCGCTCGTCCACCGACAGGTTGTAGAGGGCCCCCGAGCGCATCTTCTCCCAGGCCACGCTCTCCCCCATCCGGCCCAACTCCTCATTTTGGGCCAGAGGCCGGAGGATGTAGTCGCTGACCCGCTCCATCTTCACCATCCCGGCGATAAAAATGAGGTCGGCCCGCATGGCCTCGTTGCCCCCCACCGTCACGCTGCGGCGGTTATAGTCCACGCAGTCGGCGAACACCTGGCCCAGCCGCTCCGCGGTCAGAGGCCCCTCCAGCCGGGGCTCCTTCCGGGGATGGGGCGGATCGGGCCGCTTGGCCCGTCCAAAAAAGCCCATGGTCCCAGCCTCCCTTTTCTCTTGATTCTTCCAGTGTCCCCCGTCCCCGCCGCTTTATGCGTCCACAAATTCCGCTTTTCTGGTTGCGCCGTGGCCTTAAGGCGGGTATAATAAAAGGAAATCGCAGGAAAAAGGGAGCCTTTGCTATGGATTTTCACGCCAACGAGGGAAAAAACGTCGTCATCGAGGTGGCCGGCAAGCGGTACGCCCGCCACGCCATCACCACCCATTTCGTCCAGGTGGGCGAGAGCTATCTGGACCTCTTCACCCAGTATGTCCTCCCCGTCTACCAGCCGGGGGACATTGTCTCCTCCAGCGAAAAGGTCATCGCCATGTGCCAGGGCCGGGTGGTCACCGAGGATGAGGTGAAGCCCGGCTTCTGGGCCAAGCTCCTCTCCCGCTTCGTCCACCAGACCGAGGCGGGCCCCGGCATGGGCCTGCCGGTGAAGATGCAGTTCGCCATCAACGTCTGCGGCCTGGGCCGGGTCCTCTGGGCCGCCGTCTGCGCCGCCTTCGACAAGCTGCGGGGCATCCACGGCACCTTTTACAAGATGCTGGGCACCGAGGTCTCCGGCCTGGACGGCTTCTACGGCCACGAGATCCCCGAGTACGAGCACATGGGCGTCCGGGTGCCCAGCGACCCCGACCAGGTCTGCGACGAGGTCTACGAGAAATTGGGCGTCGTCATGATGATCGTGGACGCCAACGACCTGAACGTGGAGCTGTTGGGCCGGGGAAAGGCCCTGGAGGGCTGGAGCGAGGACGATTTGCTGGGCCTCATTCGGGACAACCCCGCCGGGCAGGATCGGCAGTTGACGCCGTTTGTGCTGATCCGGGAAATCAAGGAGTGAATAAAAGCCGCCGCTTTCCAGCGGCGGCTTTTTGATGTCCTTTTTCCATGTAGGCCCGCCCTCCGGGTGGGAAAGGGGGATGCAGGGGCGCCCCTGCCGGGGGCCCAAGCCCGTTTCTTTTTTCGTGAAAAAAGAAACGGTCCTGGACGCCAAAGAAAAAAGCCAAACTAAATTTATGGCTGGCGACTCCTAACGACCGGCGCTCACGTCTTTCAACTCCGTCTCCTCCTAGCGCCGCTGCCGCTAGGTACTGCTGTACAGATAGTGTTTGCAACTCATTGGCGCACCTGAGTCCGGAAAGTTTGTCAAATAGGCTTCCCCTGGGGGAAGCTGTCGAGCGCAGCGAGACTGATGAGGGGAACTTGTCGTTTAGCAGGGCCTTTCGTGTTTTCCGCAGTTCCCCTCATCCGTCAGCCCTCCGGGCTGCCACCTTCCCCCAAGGGGAAGGCCAAGTTTACAGGGACGAGCGAATGACATCCGCCAACATGGGGGTTGGACAGAGGCAACCACGGGGCAGGCTTATATAACGCGAACCCCGGCGGCGCTACGGAGTACGCCGCCGGGGTTTCCTCACGCTCTTGCGGACAGTTTGGGGAGGTTTCCAAAGGAGGGGCGCCCGCAGGCGCCCCTCCTTTGGTCGTTTCAAGGGGTGGTCCCGGAGGGGGAAATTGAAATCCCCCTCCGGGTGCTTTTTTGGGGGGTCTGGGGGGCCATTCTTTCCAGAAAGAATGGCCCCCCAGGCTTTCCCCCACCTTTCTTAAAAGGTGCCCGCCCCCACCCCGGCGGGCCGCCGGTCAGCCGGGGTCTCCTTCTTCCTCCGCCCCCGGCCCACGGCCTTGACGATCTCACAGATCACCACCGGCGTCACCGCCAGCGCCAGCACCACCGTCCACTCATGGACATCCATTGTCACGGTCTGGAACACCGCCTGGAGCGGCGGCAGACACAGCACCGCCAGCTGCATGGCCAGCCCTACCAAAAACGCCTTGTTCATGGCCGGATTGGAAAAGACCCCCACGTGAAAAAGGGACTGATATTCGCTCCGGGCGTCGAAGGCGTGGAACAGCTGACAGAGGGTCAGGGTGGCGAAGGCCATGGTGTTGGCCAGGGCGCTGGCCTCCCCGGGGTCGGAGAGCACGTACTCCCCCAGCCAGTAGGCCCCCAGGGTCAGGAGCCCCACCATGCACCCCTCCCAGGCCAGCCGCAGGGAGAATTTCTTGTTGAAGAGGCTCTCGTGGGCGTCCCGGGGCCGCTGGTCCATGACCCCCTCCTCCACCGGCTCCACCCCCAGGGCCAGGGCGGGGAGGGCGTCGGTCACCAGATTGAGCCACAAAAGCTGCACCGGCACCAGGGGCATCTGGTGGAACCCCAGGACGGTGGCCAGGAAGATGGTCAAAATCTCCCCGATGTTGCAGGAGAGCAGGTAGTGAATGGCCTTCTTGATGTTGGCGTAGATGCCTCGCCCCTCCGCCACGGCGGAGACGATGGTGGCGAAATTGTCGTCGGTGAGGATCATGTCGGCGGCCTCCTTGGCCACGTCGGTGCCCGACTTGCCCATGGCGCAGCCGATGTGGGCGGCCTTGAGGGCGGGGGCGTCGTTCACCCCGTCCCCCGTCATGGCCACCACCTGGCCCTTTTTGCGCCAGGCGTTGACGATGCGGGTCTTATGCTCGGGGGACACCCGGGCGTAGACGGAAAACTGATCCACGTCCTCCTCCAGGGTCTCCTGGGGCATAAAATCCAGGTCGGCCCCCGTGATGGCCAGGTCACCGGGGCGGCAGATGCCCAGCTCCTTGGCGATGGCCACCGCCGTCAGCTTGTGGTCCCCGGTGATCATCACCGGGCGGATGCCGGCGGCCCAGCACTGCTCCACCGCCGCCTTGGCCTCGGGCCGGGGCGGGTCGATCATGCCGATGAGCCCCACGAAGGTGAGGTCTTTTTCCAGCGTCTCCGCCGTCAGCTTCCCCGGCAGCCGGTCCAGGTCCCGGTAGGCCACCCCCAGCACCCGGAGGGCGCCGGCGGCCATGCGGTCGTTTTGGTCCAGGGCCGCCCGGCGGCGGGCGGGGGTCAGCTCACATTTTGAAAGAAGCACGTCGGGGGCCCCCTTCACGCAGACCCGCCAGCCGCCGCCGGGCTTTGCGTGAACGGTGGACATGAGCTTGCGGCCCGAGTCGAAGGGCACCTCCCCCTGCCGGGGCCGCTCCCGCTCCAGCTCGTTTTTGTTGAGGCCCTCCTTGCGGGCGGCCTCCACCAGAGCCGCCTCGGTGGGCTCGCCGGTGACCGCCCCCCGCTCGTTCAAAACCGCGTCGCAGCATAAGGCACCCAGGGTCAGGGCCTCCCGCCGGTCGAAGCCGCCCAGGGTCCACACCTGGGTCACCGTCATCCGGTTCTGAGTCAGGGTCCCCGTCTTGTCCGAGCAGATGACCCCGGCGCAGCCCAGGGTCTCCACCGCGGGCAGCTTCTTGACGATGGCCCCCCGCTTGGCCATCCGCTGGACCCCCAGGGCCAGCACGATGGTGACGATGGCGGGCAGGCCCTCGGGGATGGCGGCCACCGCCAGGGACACGGCGGTCATGAACATATCCAGTATGCCCTTCCCCTGCAAAAGCCCCACCCCGAACATGACGGCGCACACGCACAGGCAGACAAAGGACAGGGTCTTGGAGATCTCCCCCATCTTCCGCTGGAGGGGGGTCTCGGTCTCCTCCTGGTCCAGCAGGAGGCCCGCCACCTTCCCCACCTCGCTGTCCATGCCGGTGGAGGTGACCACGCACACGCACCGCCCGGCGGTGATGACGGTGGAGCCCACCACCATGTTGTGCCGGTCGGCCAGGGGAGTGTCCGGGGGCAGACCCTCCCCAGGGGCCTTGTCCACCGGCACCGACTCCCCGGTCATGGCGCTCTCGTCGGCCTTGCAGGCGGAACCCTCCAAAATGCGGGCGTCGGCGGGCACCAGGTCTCCGGCCTCCAGGCGGATCAGATCCCCCGGCACCAGATCGCTGGCCGCCACCCGGACCTCCTTCCCGTCCCGGGTGGCCCGGGCCAGGGGGGCAGACATCTTTTTCAATGCCTCCAGCGCCCGCTCGGCGTTGTTCTCCTGGGAGATGGAGATGATGGCGTTCACCACCACGATGAGGAGAATAATGGCCGCGTCCAGCCAGTCCTCCCCCCCGCTGGAGAGGAAGGACAGCACCGCCGCCGCCAGCAGCACCAAAATCATGGGGTCCTTCAGCTGCCCCAGCAGCCGGGCCGCCATGCTCTCCTTGGGTTTCCCCGCCAGTTCATTTGGGCCGTATGTACGCTTCCGCCGCTCCGCCTCCGCCGCCGTCAGCCCCCGCCGCCGGTCGGTCTCCAGGTCCCTCAGGGTCTCCCCCACGCTTTTGCTGTGCCAGGCGCTCATCGCTCTCGTCCTTCCTTTTCCACATTCTGGTAAGGATAGGATAAGCGTCCTGCTTGTCCGATTACAAGGGAATCTTGGCGGCTCGGGCCAGGGCCTTGAGGAAAACCTCGTTGTTGGGCGGCCGGTCCGCCCCGGTCAGGCCGGTGACCCGGCGGTAGGTCTCGGAATCCACCGCCCGGGCCGCCTTCACAAAGCTGCGGATATTTTTCTCCACGCAGTCATAGGTGGTGTCGTTGCTGATGGCCACCTCCAGGTAGATCTCCTTGAGCAGCTCATACCGGCGCCCCGCCATCAGCCCGGCGCATTGGGCGGCAAAGTCCCGGCCCTTGAGGGGTTTGCGCGTCCGGCCGGGGTCGTCCATCTCCTCCAGCAGCTCCCCGCAGCGGCGGCGGACCCCGCCCGCCAGAAAGCGGATATCGGCCACCACCTCGCTGTGGGCCACGGGCTTGACCAGAAAGAAGTCCGCCCCCGCCGCCAGGGCCGCGGAGCTCACGTCCTCATCGGCGCAGCGGGTGATGACCATCACCTTGGCCTCTCCCCCCTTCGCCCGGTACCGGCGCAGCAGCTCCATCCCGCTGACGCCGGGCAGGACCAGATCCAGCAGAATGACGTCCGGCTCCCGGGCCCAGGCCAGCTCCAATCCCGTGAGCCCGTCCCCCGCCAGGCCGCAGGCCTCCATGCCGGCGGTGTTCTCCAGAAGGTCCGCCAGCATCCCCCGCTGGGCCGGATCATCCTCCACCACCAGTACCCGGATCACCCCGCTCATATCACTCGTCTTCCGGGGCCAGGGTATCCAGGATCCCCCGCAGGAGGATGATATTCCGGGCCAGAATGTCCCGCTCGATGGGGTTGAGCCTGCCCATATACTCGGCGGCCACCCCAGCCGGGCCCACCGCCTTGTCGTGGCCGTAGAGGATATAGTCGCTGGACACATCCAACGCCTTTACCAGCTTGGAAAATTTCCATGTGGTCATGCTCTGCTCTCCCTTCTCCACCTTGGAGAGAAATTGGGTGGACGTATCCGCGGCCTCGGCCAGCTTTTCCATGGTCAACCCCTTGGCTTTGCGGGCGGCCCGGATCCGTTCCCCGATCGCCTTGATCTCCGGATCGATCTCTTTCTTGGCATTATTCTCGTCTTTCATTGACTATACCCCACCTTATAATAAGAATGATAGGTATAGCTTGCCACAACTGCGGCCTTATCAAAATCAATTATAATTTCTATATTATACCACTATTATTTCAATTCTTTCATTTTGTCGATGTCGGTCGACAAGTTCTCCCCCATTTCTCCCTATAATCCGACAAACTCCGCGCAAAACAAAGGCCGGGGAGACGTCCTGCGGCGTCTCCCCGGCGGGGTGTTTTTGGATGGTTCAGCCGCCCGCGGAGGCGGTTTCCGCGGGGCTGGCCGCCGGCTGGCTTTCGGCGGGGCTCTCCACGGGGGCCTCACTGGCCGCGGGGCTGGCGCTGGCCCGGGCCGCCTCCCTGGCGTCCAGGACGCTCTGAAGCCGGTCGTAGAAGGCTTTGGGGTCCAGCTCGTCATAGGCCTTGGTGGTCTTTACCTGGGCCTCGTCCAGCCACTTCTGGGTCAGCTGGTTGAACTTATAGTCGGCGTTGCACTCCTGCTTGGCCTGCTCCTGGTCCACGGCGATCCGCAGGATGATGTGATAGCCGTAATCGGTCTCGATGGGCTCGCTGACCTCCCCCACCGCCAGGGCCTTGGCCCCCTCCTCGAACTCGGGGACCATCTGTCCGGCGTAGATGTAGGTGTAGCCCTGGGGATAGTAGAGGGCCCCGTCCTCTCCCCGGCCGTCCTCACTGTACTCGTTCATCAGCTCGTCGAACTTGGCCTCGCTGTCCCCGGCCTCCTTGAGCTGCCGGCGCAGATCTTCGGCCTTTTCCATGGCCTGGGCCTTCTCCTCGTCGGTGAAGTCCTCATAGGACTGCCCGTCGGCGCTGATGTGCCGGGTGGAGATGAGGATATGCTTGGCGGCGTAGATGCCCTGCTGATCCAGATAGTCGCTGATGTCGGCGTCGGAGACGGTCAGCTCTCCCGCCTGCTCCAGCTTTTCCCGCAGGCCCTGGTTGAGGTAATAGACCTGGTTGAGCTGGGTGAAGCCCTCCCGGGAAATGCACCGGGCGTCCAGCCAAGCCTGGAGCTGGTCCTCGCCCCCCAGCTGCTCGGCCACGGCGGCCAGCTCGTCCTCGATCTGCTTGTGCTGTTCCTCGGTGAGGACCACCCCCTGCTCCCCGGCCTTGGTCTCGATGACCCGGTAGAGCTTGGCGGTCTCCAGGGCGTCGGCCTTCAGCGTGTCCCCCGTGGGGGTGCCGTCGGCACTCAGGCTCTCCTCCCAGGCGGTGTCGTCCCTGAGCTTCCCGTAATACTTCTGCTGGGAGATGGCGTTCAAAAGCCAGAACAGGTATTCCTCGGTGTCCACGCTCTGGCCGTCCACCTGGACGATCTCGCTGTCCCGCTTCAGGTCGGCGGTCTGATAGGCCACGTCGTCGGGATCGGCCGTCACCCCGCAGCCCGCCAGCAGGGTCAGCGCCAGCGTCCCGGCGATCAGCTGTAACTTTTTCATGGTTCTCCTCCTTGGTGCGTTTCGTGTCACGTGTGCCATTGTACCACCAATTTCCTGTCGAGACAATGAAAACCGGCGGCCCTTTTTGAAATGTTTACAAATTTCAGAAAAGCGGGCCCCGCGGAAAAAGGGCGGCGGCACGGCATCCGCCGTACCGCCGCCCTTCCGTTCAGATCAAAAGGCTCAGCACTTCTCGAAGATGGTGGCCACGCCCTGGCCGCCGCCGATGCACAGGGTGGCGAGGCCCTTCTTGGCCTCGGGCCGCTTCTGCATCTCGTGCAGGAGGGTGACGATGATCCGCGCGCCGGAGGCGCCCACCGGGTGGCCGATGGAAATGGCGCCGCCGTTGACGTTCACCTTGTCCATGTCGAAGCCCAGCTCCCGGGCCACGGCGATGGACTGGGCGGCAAAGGCCTCGTTGGCCTCCACCAGGTCGATGTCCTCGATGGTCACGCCGGCCTTCTTCATGGCCTCACGGGAGGCGGGCACGGGGCCCACGCCCATGATCTTGGGGTCCACGCCGCCGTGGCCCCAGCTCACCAGCTTGGCCATGGGCTTCAGGCCGTACTTCTCCACCGCCTCGCCGGAGGCCAGGAGGATGGCGGCGGCGCCGTCGTTGATGCCGGAGGCGTTGCCCGCGGTGACCCGCTGGACGTGCTTGTGGGCGTCGGCCTCGTGGATCTCCTTGGGCTCAAAGGTGTGGACCACCTCGTTCTCCACGCCGTCGGGGCCCACGGGGAAGGCGCCGCGCAGCTTGGCCAGGCTCTCCACGGTGGTGCCGGCCCGGGGGAACTCGTCCACCTTGAACTCCACCATCTCCTTCTTCTGCTTGACCATGACGGGGACGATCTCGTCGGCGAACTTGCCCGCCTTCTGGGCGGCCTCGGCCTTCTGCTGGGAAGAGGCGCCGAAGGCGTCCAGCTCCTCCCGGGTGATGCCCCACACGTCGCAGATGTTCTCGGCGGTGGTGCCCATGTGGTAGTTGTTGTAGGCGTCCCACAGGCCGTCCTTGATCATGGTGTCCACCATCTTGGTGTCGCCCATGCGGGCGCCGTAGCGGCCGGTGGGGATGGCGTAGGGGGCGGCGGACATGTTCTCGGTGCCGCCGGCCACGATTACGTCGGCGTCGCCGCACATGATGGCCCGGGCGGCTTCAATGACGCTCTTCATGCCGGAGCCGCAGACCATGCCAACGGTGTAGGCGGGGACGGAGTAGGGCAGGCCGGCCTTCACGCCCACCTGGCGGGCGGGGTTCTGGCCCAGGGCGGCGGTGAGGATGCAGCCGAACATCAGCTCGTCCACCTGCTCGGGCTTCACGTTGCCCCGCTTCAGGACTTCCTTGACCACGGCGGCGCCCAGGTCGGCGGCGGGGACGTCCTTCAGGCTTCCGCCGAAAGAACCAACGGCGGTCCGGCAGCAGTTCACGACATAGACTTCCTTCATATGTATGACCCTCCAAAAATAAATGTTTGTGGCCCGAAAGCCCGGTTTCTTCTCCGATAGCCCTTATTATAAACGCCCGGTCTGAAAAATGCAATACAAAGTTTGTGAAAAGTTTAACGTTTTTTGATCAGGGAAAAGAGAGCGCCTCCGGCCAGGGCCGGAGGCGCTCTTCTCATGGCAGTTTTTTCAGGGGTTCAGCCTTTTCAGGCCTCCCCGTCCTCCCGCTTGCGCAGCAGCCACAGTCCCGCCGCCGCCAGGGAGACGCTGACCGCCAGCAGGCCCAGAGTAATGGTGGGGTCCGCCGGCTGGGCCGTGGTGCCGGTCTGGGGCAGATTGCCCAGAGGCGTGCCCTCGTCCAGGATCACGGTCCCGGTGTCCTCGTCCGGCGTGTCCGCCAGGGGGACCGAAGGCTCTTCGATGATCGTCTCCTCCTGGGGCAGGTCGGTCAGGGGGACCTCCTCGTCGGGAATGATCACCTCTCCGTTCCCGGCGGGGGGCGTCACCTCAGGAGGCGGAGTTTCGGAAGGCTGTCTGGTGTTGGTCGTGTCCCGATCGTTGTTCCGGTCGTCATCCCGGTTATCGTCCCTGCCGGGGTCCCCGCTGGTGATAACGGTGTAGGCGTTGGTGACCACCATCGACCACTCTTTCCCGCCGCCCACGGTCACCTGGTTGGTGTTGGTGTGGGTGGGGCCGGTTTCCACGTATTCCTCCAGCTGATAGCTGACCGCGGGGCCGTTATAGCCGCCCACGGAGGAGCCGCTGGTCTCTTGAATGGTGTAGGTCCCCGCCTCCACCCGCGCCTGGAAGAGGAAATTCGCCCGGTAGCTGCCGTCATCCTCCCGGGTAAAGTCCCCGGCGGTGAGGGTCACGGTGTCCAGCTCGGTGTCCCCGTTCTTCAGGGCCAGGGTCACGGAGTAGCCCTGGGGCAGGCTGGAGAGGCCGGTGACGACCTTCTCGCCGCCCACCGAATAGGTGTCGACTCCCCGGAGGTACTTCAGCGTGACGGTGAGGGTCCCCTCGGCGGGCACCGTCAGATTATCCGGGGTATGCCCGGTGTAGGTGTAGTCGTCGTGTCCATCATAGGTGGTGACCTTCTCCAGGTCGGCCGCCTTGACCTTTTGCCCCACGATGATCTTGGCTTCGGCCAGGGTGTCCACGGTCACCGGATCGCTGGCGCCCACCTTGACGGGCGCGCCGCCGTTCTCCGCCTGCCAATACTCATGGACCACCTGAATGCTGGTCTCCTTGGGCAGGACCGGGACGGGTTTTTCGTCTTCTTTCAGCCGGTAGAGGACCCCGTCCACGTGGTAGGGGCAGTTGTCCTTGCCGTACTTGACCACGTACCACATCACGCCCACCGTCCCGTTATCCAGCTCTTCGTCTGTGACGTCGAAGTAGGTTTGGATAGTTTTGCGGAGGGCCTTGTCGCCGGGCAGGGTCCGAATCGCGTCGTTGACGGGACCCAGCAGACCTGCCAGCGTGGACAGATCGTCCTTCTCAATGCCCTGGGTGATATACCCTTCGGCCCCCGGTACGGAGACGTTCTTCTCGTACACGCTCCCCTTCATGAGCCCATGGGGGGTGTAGTAGACTTGGTTATATCGGGTGGTGCCGTCCTCTTTCTGGATGGTGCTGTCCAGCCGCAGGAAGAACTGGGCGGAATAGCTCTCTTTGGGGGCCCAAATCGCATGGAGATCCGTATCCCCGTCTATCCTTAGGTCATAACTAACGAAAGCGAGGAGGTCGGGGACCTCGGCCTCCGCTTCGTAGGCCCAGCCCAGGAAGGTGTAGCCGGCCCGGGTCATCCCCTCCTCGTTCCGCACGCGGACGCTTTCTCCCTTCGGCACGATCTTCGTCTCAACGGGGTCGGTGTGGACGCCGTCGTTCCAGAGATACCGCAGGGTGACGTTCTCCACCGGCTGCGTCTGTTCCGTCACTTTGGTGGTGACCGCGGCAGTCTTTTTGGTGCCCGCCAGCATCACGGTGTTCGTGTACTCCCCCGCCGCCTGGGCGGTGACATTAAAGGTCAGCTCAGTCCAGGTCAGCTCCGAAAGGGGCTTTTCATTCTGGGCCGCCAAGGTGCCTACGGTCCAGGTCAGGGTCCGGTCGCCCGTGTCGTACGCCGCGCTCCCCTGTCCGGCGGACAGGGTGTTTTCCGCCAGCGTCAGCCCTGCGGGGATAACGTCATGGAGGACCACGCCATCGGCCGCCGCCGTGCCGTCGTTGCACACCCGGAGCGTATAGGTGAAGGGCTCCCCCACCTTCGCGTTTTGGGGTGCGGCTATGCCGATGAGCACGTTGGGAACGCCGGGCTCGGTCCCCTGCTCCAGCACCGCGTAGAGGTCCAGATTCTCCCCCATCACAGTGTACTTGTCTCCCGCGTGGTAGCGCACATCGCCGTTGCGCATGGTGCTCCAGCCCATCAGGGCCATCCCGCCGCCGGGGGTATAGTCGGCGATGGTCAGCACGGTGTTCCAGGTGCCCTTCTGGCCCAGATCGGTCAGTACCTTGTCGCCGTCATGATAGGTGACGGTGTACTCCGTATCGTCCTTTTCCGCCGTGATCCGGAAGCCCCGGATGCCCTCGCCCTTATTCCAGCCGCTCTTGAATTCATGGTAATAGAACTGGTGGGAATAACCCTGGCTCAGAGCTACCGCCTCCACACCGGAGGTGGCGCCGTTGAGAGCGTGGATTTCCCCCTTCTGGTTGCCGGAGATATCGGAAAAGGTCCCGGCCACCGGATAATATCCCTGGCTGGCTTTTACAAAGAAGGTGACACCCGTGTCCTTGTCAAACTTTACGATGGAACTGCTCAGCTCGGGGTTTGCCCGAAGGGTCCGATCGTAGACCTTCTGGTTGTCAAAGCAGTATAGCTTATCGGTGGTCATCTCTGCCACCGTCTTACCATCCACGCTGTACGCGTACTCCACGCCGGTGGAGCCCAGGTCCACAAAGGAATAAGGCCAGTCACTTACAAGATGAACGTCACTCGCAGAAGTTACTTTCCGTTCCTTTTCTATAATCCCATAGCTGGCATACAGCTCCGTACGCCCGTTCTTCTCTTTCAGCGTAAAATAACTGATGTCATACCACAGGAGGCCTTGCTTTCCCTGCATATAGCTGAACAGGAACATCCAACCATCGTATTCGACCGGAGCAACGGATAGCCCCTGATCCACCAGGTCTTGGATCGTGATATGCTCTCCGGCCTTTGCCTGAAACGTAATGTCGATCTTGCCTCCGCCCAGATCCTGATTAATCCCGGACGAACTCTCCCAGTACAGCTTCAGTCCGGACAGGGTGTAGCTCAGCGTCTTCTCGTTGGTCACAAGCTCGTTGCTCACGAAGGAAAGGCCCGCCTCCGGCGTATCCACGTTGGTTTCCGGCTCCGGCGTCTCCACGCCGGTCCAGGCGGCGAACAGCTGGGCGTCACCGGTCAGCTCCATGGGGTCGGCCCAGTCGCCGTCGGCGTCCCGCCAGCCGTCGAAGGTCATGCCTTCGGGGGCCTCAAAGTCGGGGATCTCCTCGGAAAACTCCGGGGCCTCCGGCACCAGCCGGGCGTCCGCGGAGTGTCCGCTCTCCCCGTCGGTAAAGGTCACGGTGTAATAGGGGTAGGGAGTGCACTCCCAGGTCCCCTCACTGCTCTGGGTCTCAAAGCAGTCCGCCCCGTGCTCATGGGTGTTGTCCGCCCCGTCGCACAGGTATTCCCCCGTCTCCTCGTCCACCTCACAGCTGTCGTCGTGAATGTGGACGTTGGGGGCCTCATCGCACACCTGGACCTCTTCGTCCTCTCCCTCGGTGTACGAACAGTCGTAGTAAAAGCCGTCGTCGTTGAACGCGTTGTGTTCATGGTCCCTCTCCGGGGCGGCGAACGCCGCCGACGGCAGAGTGCCGAGGGTCATAATAAGCGCCAGCGCCGTGGCCGCCGCGCGTCTTCCCTTTTTTGCCAGCATGATTTCTCCTCCTTTGATCAATGAAAGGGTGTTATCATGTGGCAGCCGGACTGGCTTGACGGTGGGTCCGTGTTAGCCTCCAAAGCTTTGCGTCCCGGCTTTTCAGCCGGTTTGCCCTTTTCACCTTGCGTGGATGATTTACGCCTCCTTTTCCACCTCCCCCTCCTGGGGCAGGGCGCTGTCGATGAGCTTGATCAGCTCCAGCGCGCTGCGAAAGGCCTCGGAACGCCGCCCGTCCATCCAGTCGATGGTCCCCTGCCAAGTGGCGTTCTGCGTATTCAGGATCTTCACCACGAAGGTCGCCCGGCCACTGCCAGCCTGTGCCATACCTCCGCCTCCTTTCTGTGTTTGTACTGCCAGTGTAATCTGCGCCGGATACATTTCGGTTACATTATAAAAAAGAAAAAGCGCCGTCACCCGAAAGGTGACGGCGCTCTTGCATTTGAATTGTTACCGGGTGGGCGCCCGTTCCGCCAGGACCGTCTCCACGCCGCCGGAGGCTTCCGCCCCCCGGGCCAGCAGCCGGTCCCGCAGGCCCAGCTCCTCCAGCGCCTTCAGGGTGGAGGTGGAGGTGGTCTGGATGGTGAACGTGACGTCGGAGGAGCCGGTGCTCCGGGTGCCGTCCTGCCCCACCGCGGGCCAGGCCAGGGAGAGGGTAATGTCCGTGTAGTAGCAGTTGGCCTCCCGGTCCCGGTCGTCCAGGAGATAGCGCCGGCCGATCCGCCCGGCCTCCAGGTCCTCCTGGAAGGCCGTCCACAGCGTCCGGGCCTGGGCCGCAGTCAGATCGTTCTCCAGGTATCTCCCATCGTCGTCGGTGTTGTTCAGATAACCGCCCACGGCCTCGGCGGTGCCGGCATCCATGGCCTCTCTCAGGCTCCACCGGCCCAGATAGGCGCTCTTCACCATCTCGGGCCGGTTGATCAGCGCTTGGAGCCGGGAGGCGTAGGAGTTCGGATCGGTGAGCGCCTCGGCGGTGATGGGCACGTAGTTGTACAGCCGCTCCACCAGCCGCCCGTCGGCCATAAGATAGCTCAGGCGCAGGGTGTTGACGGTCTTGATCTGGTAGCCCTCGCTGTCGTAGCGCTCGTCTCCGTTCCAGCGGGCGGCCTCCTCCCGCTCCATGGCGTCCAGGTGTTCCACCAGGCCCGCGTGGATGGCCACCACCTGGGCGACGGCCTCCGGGTCCGTGATGTCATAGTCGGCGTAACGGCCCCCGTCGTTGGGGACGCTGTACGCCCCCCGGAGATTGACCGTCACCACCTGGTCCGCCCGGGGCGTCCACTTCTGGTAGCCGAACAGGTCCATCCGGGCGCCCCCCAGCAGGACCAGAAGGCATACCGCCAGCACGGCGCAGCCCTTCCAGCCGTCGGCAAAGACCCTCAGGGTCTTTTTCAGCAGCATCCGTCCGGCAAAGGCGAAGATGACGGCGCACACCGCGGTCAGGAAGATGAAGGCCCAGGTGCCCAAGCGGTCGAAAAAGTTCATATAGAGGACGGTCCCCAGGGTCATGCCCCCGCAGACCCCCAGGCCGTACTGGAACACGGGCCGAACCCAGCCCACGGTGACCAGGTCCCCCGCCCGCTCCAGCTGCCGGCGGCGATAGACCTCCAGGGCCAGGGCGGTAAGCACCGCCCCCACCACCACGCAGTAGGCGATGGCGGCGGCAGGGGTGCCGTTGTCAAAGCCGCGGGTGGCCACAGACACCATTTGGTCGTCATAGGGGGTATAGCTGGTGGTGTATTCCAGCAGGTGCATCAGCTGGTAGGGGGGCGTGAACCACCGCACCAGGACGGAGGAGGAAAACCGGCCCCCGTTGAAGCCGATGAGCAGGGTGGCCAGCGCCGTGTCCATCAGGGTGCCGATGCCGTAGGCCAGGATGTTGACGATGCCGTAAAAGGCGGGCAGGGCCAGAATGTGGCCGGTAAACATGGCGCAGAACACCGCCAGGCAGAAAAAGAACATGGACACCGCCGTCTGGGCCAGGAACCACCAGGCCACGAGGCCGGGCATGGCCGCCCCGGCCACCGCCTGGGCGCACAGGGTGATGAGGGCGATGGCCAGGTCGGGCACCAGGAAGAAGGCCAGGCCCGACAGCCAGTTGGTGAGGAACAGCCCCTCCCGCCGGATGGGCAGGGCGTGGAGCATCCCCGTGGAGCGGTTGTTCATCAGGTAGGAGAACAGGGCCATGCCCGCCATCAGCCCGAAGATGACGCCGACGAACACCGTGTTGGAGATGGCCCCATAGACATGGGACTCCACCTGGTCCAGCAGGTCGGCCCGGACGTATCCCCGCCCCGCCGCCAGGATGATCTCCATGGGCAGGGTGAAGAAGAGGACGGCAGCGTACACCGCCCAGATGGGCCAGAACCGGGTCATGTTTTTCCGAAAGAGGGCGGCGTTGAACCAGCCCTTGCCCTCAAAGGATGATGTCGCGGACGGCATAGTCCTCACCTCCCAATTCATAGATGAAAATTTCCTCCAGCGTCAGGGGCAGGGCGTCCATCAGGATGGGGGAATAGACCGCCAGCCGGTTGGTCACCTCGTCGGCCTTCCCCCGGACGATCAGGGTGTGGATGCGCCCCACCTGGGAGACGTTCAGCACCTCCATGTCCTCGGGAAGCTCCGGCAGCTCCTTCTCCTGGAACACCACCTGCATCTTCACAAGGTTCTCCTGGAGGTCGGAGAGGGACCGCTCGATGAGCACCCTGCCGTGGGACAGGATGCCCACGTGGTCGCACACGTCCTCCAGCTCCCGGAGGTTGTGGGAGGACACTAGCACCGTGATGTTCTCCTGGGCCACGTCGGACATCAGCAGGGACCACACCTGCCGGCGCATCACCGGGTCCAGCCCGTCCACCGGCTCATCCAGCACCAGGATCTCGGGCCGGATGCACAGCGCCAGCCAGAAGGCGGCCTGCTTCTGCATGCCCTTGGACAGCCGCCGGATGGGCCGCTTCTCGTCCACCGCCCGGAACACGTCCTTCAGCGCCTCGTACCGCTTTTCGTCGAACCGGGGATAAAAGCCCTTGTAGAACCGGGCCATATCCCGGGTGGAGGAGGAGCCGAAGTAATAGAGCTCGTCGGGGATATCCGCGATGCGCCCCTTTACCGCCGGGTTTTCATAGACCGGCTGGCCGTCCACAAGCACCTGGCCGCTGTCCTGCTGGTAGACCCCGGTGATGTGGCGCAGGATGGTGGATTTGCCGGCGCCGTTGGGCCCCACCAGGCCGTAGATGGCCCCGCCGGGCACCGACATGGAAAGCCCGTCCAGGGCCCGGAAGCCGTCGAAGGTCTTGACTGCATTCTGGACCTCGATCATTGCGCCTCCTCCTCTCTCATCGTCTCCGCCCCGCTGACCCGGTCGGCCAGCTCCCGGGCGGTCATGCCCAAAAACTTCAGCTCGTTGGCCGCGGCGTCGAACTGCCGCAGCAGCTCGGCCCTGCGGGGGTTCTCCCCCGCCCCGGACCGGGCGGCGAAGGCCCCCTTCCCCGGCTCGGCGTACAGATAGCCCTCCGCCTCCAGCGCGGCGTAGGCCCGCTGGATGGTGTTGGGGTTGATGGCCAGGCTGGCCGCCAGCGCCCGCACGGAGGGCAGCTTTTCCCCCTCGGCGATGGCCCCTGTCACCACTAAATGCCTCAGGCCGTCCCGCACCTGCTCGTAGATGGGCCGGGCGTCCCGATAATTGAGGCTGATCATGGCCCCACTCCCTTCCTGATCCCAGGCGGCAACTGTATCATGCCGCTTAGTACAGTCAGTATACCCTACCCGGCCGGTTACAAACAAGGGGGCAGCTCTTACGAAAGTCTTACGTTTTTCGGTGGATTTTCTTTTTTCCCGTGACAAGTGGGAAAATAGACGCTATAATGGCCTTGCTGTCAGAGATCATCCCTCATCGGAAAGGAGCGGACGCGACCATGGTCACCATCGACGCCGCCAACTGGAACGGCTTTTTGAGCTGCCTGGACGGGCTGCTGAACACCCCCCAGGTCCAGTCCATGCGCTGCCTGCCCCACCACCCCGGGGTCAACTGCTACGAGCACTCGGTCTTCGTGGCCTATGTGGCCTTCCGCCTGGGCCGCCGCTGGGGCCTGGACTACCGGGCCTGCGCCCGGGGCGGCCTCCTCCACGATCTCTACCTCTACGACTGCCGGGACGCCTCCGCCCACCCCGGCAACCAATGCCTGGACCACCCGGAGTTCGCCCTCCGCAACGCCAGCGCCCTGACCCACCTGTCCGAGGTGGAGCGCAACATCATCCAGGCCCACATGTGGCCCCTGGCCGTCCACCTTCCCCGCAGCCGGGAGGCCTGGGCCGTGTCCCTGGCCGACAAAATCTGCGCCACCCTGGAGGTCTCCGGGGTGTGGAAACGGCTGAAGATGCGGGCGGTGCTGGTGGCCTGACCCAGGCGCCGCGCCGATTGAAGAAAGGGAAGGTTTTTATGTCCTTTGAGGCCGAGGTGATCCCCCTGTTCATCGGCGGCATTCTCGCCGTGAGCGTGCTGGAGCTGGTTGTTGGGCTTGTTTTTCTGCGGGGCAGGAAAGCGGCACGGACCTATTTGGTTGGGCACGTGGTCTCTATGGCGGCGGGCTTCTTCTTCCTGGTTCGGAGTGTGTTCGCCAACTGGCTGAATTTCCACCCCGGCAGCGATTCCATCTCGAACTCCGTGAGCTTTGGCCTGTTCGGCCTTTTGTGGGCCCTAAGCGTCTTTTTTGTCGTGGCGTTGGTCAAGGACCTTGCGCGGGATACGTGAGCTGTGTTTTCCGGAACGGTCCGCCCATTTTTACATTTTTTGCTCTTTTGTTGCGATATGGTCAAAATCCCGTCAATTTTCCCAAAAACCGACCCGCCTTCGGCGGGTCTTTTTCTTTGCATTTTCTGCCTTCCTTTGTTATAATAAAGGTGCTATTTTAACAGAATGGGAGCGTGCGCTATGGAAGCGTCGGGCGCCATCGTATTTTTACCTCAGGATGAGCATGGTTCCTCCCTCTATCTGGAGGATATCCTCTTCGACCCGGCGGCCCTCTGGCTGTCCGAGACCCTTCGCCGCCAGGGCGTGGAACGGTTCCTGGTGGTCTGCGGGGAGGGGGACCGGGAAAAGGCCGCCGCCTGCTTCCCCGTGGGGACGGACATCGTCACCACCGGCGCCGCCGACGCCCCCGCCCGGCTGGCCGCCTTCCTGGCCCTGGTCCCGGGACAGGTGGTGGTGGTCACCCGCCCCGTCCTTCTGGCTCCCGAGGGCAGCACCTTCGCCCGCTCGGGCAAGGAGCCGCCCAAGAGCGTCTTTACCCTCCGGGGCGCCGCCCTGGCCGCCGCCCTCAGCGACGGGCGGGACTTTGACGACGCCCTGGCCGCCCTGGGGGACCCCAAGCCCTGGCAGGACCGCTGCCTCCCCCTGAAGTCCGACCCGGCCTACCGGGCCACCGTGGTGGAGCCCATGGCCCGGAGCCTGAGCGTGGACCGGATGCTCTCCTGCGGCGTCCGTGTTATGGACACTGAGAGCGCCTTCGTGGGCCCCGCAGTCACCCTGGGGGCGGGCTCCGCCCTCCTCCCCGGCGCCATCCTCCGGGGCCGGGTCACCGCCGGCCGGGACTGCGTCATCGGCCCCAACGCCATGATCCGGGACTGCCAGCTGGGGGACCGGGTCACCGTCAACGCCTCCCAGCTCAACGAGTCCGTGGTGGACGACGACACCGCCGTGGGCCCCTTCGCCTACATCCGCCCCGGCTGCCACGTGGGCAAGGGGGTCAAGGTGGGTGACTTTGTGGAGCTGAAGAACTCCACCATCGGCGACGGCACCAAGATCTCCCACCTGACCTATGTGGGGGACACCGACGCCGGAGCCCACATCAACTTCGGCTGCGGCACCGTCACGGTGAACTACGACGGGGAGAAGAAGTTCCGCACCACCATCGGCGACCACGCCTTTATCGGCTGCAACACCAACCTGGTGGCCCCCGTCACCGTGGGGGAGGGGGCCTACACCGCCGCCGGCAGCACCATCACCGACGACGTGCCCGCCGACTCCCTGGCCATCGCCCGGGACCGCCAGATCGTGAAAAAGCAGTGGGCGGCCAAGCGCCGCAAAGGCTGAATTCATACATCACCCCCGGATCGGGGGATAATAAGAGATGAGAGGATGTAAACACATGATCGCGCATGGAAAGGACATTAAGATCTTCTCCGGCAATTCCAACCGGGCCCTGGCTGAGGATATCTGCCGCAAGATCGGCACCGAGCTGGGCAACGCCGAGACCGGCTGTTTCTCCGATGGAGAGAACTTCGTCTCCATCTACGAGACCGTCCGGGGCTCCGACGTATTCGTGGTCCAGTCCACCTGCTCCCCCGTCAACGACAACCTGATGGAGCTCCTCATCATGATCGACGCCTTCAAGCGGGCCTCCGCCGGGCGCATCACCGCCGTCATCCCCTACTTCGGCTACGCCCGCCAGGACCGCAAGACCAAGCCCCGCGACCCCATCTCCGCCAAGCTGGTGGCCAACCTTATCACCCGAGCCGGCGCCGACCGGGTCCTGACCATGGACCTTCACGCCTCCCAGATCCAGGGCTTCTTCGACATCCCCGTGGACAACCTGCTGGGCAACCCCATCTTCACCCACCACTTCCACGACCGCTTCGTGGGCCAGGAGGAGACCACCGTAGTGGTCTCTCCCGACGTGGGCAGCGTCTCCCGGGCCCGGGCCTTCGCCCAGAAGCTTGGGATGCCCCTGGCCATCGTGGACAAGCGCCGCCAGAAGGCCAACTCCTCCGAGGTCATGAACATCATCGGCGACGTGCGGGGCAAGCAGGTCATCCTCTTCGACGACATGGTGGACACCGCCGGCAGCCTGTGCGGCGCGGCCCAGGCCCTTGTGGAGATCGGCGGGGCCACCGACGTGTACGCCTGCGCCAGCCATGGCGTCCTCTCCGGCCCGGCCATCGAGCGCATCGAAAACAGCTCCATCAAGGAGATGGTGTTCCTGGACACCGTGCCCCCCCGTCCCGGCGTCACCTGCTCCAAGATCAAGTACCTCTCCGTGGCCGACATCTTCGCCGAGGCCATCGAGCGCATCTACCAGGAGGTCTCGGTCTCCAAGCTCTTCAACTGATTTCCTCTCCATCTCGCCGGGGCGGAGCGTGACGCTCCGCCCCGGTTTTCTCCATCCTACGAAAAAGGCGGGACCTTCCAATGTTTTTTTCCAAAAGCAAGACCCCCGGCGTCACCTGGCTCATCGTGGGCCTGGGCAATACGGGCGGCGAGTACGACCACACACGCCACAACGTGGGCTTCGACGTGGTGGACGCCCTGGCCGACCGGCTGGACATCCCCGTCCAGCGGTTAAAGTATAAGGCCCTCACCAACACCGCCGTCATTTCCGGGGAAAAGGTCCTGCTCATGAAGCCGGTGACCTTTATGAACCTCTCCGGCGAGGCGGTGGAGCAGGCCGCCTCCTTTTATAAAGTCCCCCCGGAGCGGATCCTGGTCATCTCCGACGAGGTGGCCCTCCCCCCCGGCAAGCTCCGCATCCGCCCCTCGGGCTCGGCGGGGGGCCACAACGGCCTGAAAAACATCATCGCCCACCTCCACTCCGACCAGTTCCCCCGGATCCGGGTGGGCGTGGGCCAGAAGCCCCACCCCGACTACGATATGGCCGACTGGGTCCTGGGCAGGCCCCAGGGCGAGGACCGCAAGGCCATCGACGACGCCGTGAGCCGGGCCGCCCAGGCGGTGGAGTGCATCGTCAGGGAGGGCACGGACAGGGCTATGAACAAATTCAACTGAGCGCGGCATTTTCCCGCCCTCCGGGCGGTGCGGGGGCAGGGCGGCCCCTGTCGGGGGACCAAACCTGGTTTTCGTTCTCAAGAACAGAGCCCTGGCCGGCATAGCCGGCCAGCCTACGCTAAAAACTTGCCACCGGCAAGTTTTCTTAACGCTGCGGTGGATGCCAAAGAAAAGCGCTGAGTAAATATAAAACTGGTAACTTCTAACGACCGGCGCTCACATCTGTCAACTCCGTCTCCTCTTAGCACCTCTGCCGCTGATTACTGCTGTACGGCCAACATTTGCAGCTCATTGGCGCGCCTGAGCCCGGGAAGTTTGTCAAATAGGCTTCCCCTGGGGGAAGCTGTCTGCGAAGCAGACTGATGAGGGGAACTTATCTCTTTAGCAGGGCCTTTGCTGTTATCACCAGTTCCCCTCATCCGTCAGCCCTCCGGGCTGCCACCTTCCCCCGAGGGGAAGGCTAAAGACCAACCTTCTGTCAAGCACACGTCAGCGGCCGAGCGGCGCAAGAGGGACCACGGGTCGCACAGACGCACCCGTGCTTTTCCCCCTTTCAATGAGCAGTAGACCTTCTACTAAGAAGGGAAACTGCGCTCAAGGCTGTACCAAAGACTTTTCTTTGGGGGTCTGGGGGATGTTTCTTTTTCTCGGGAAAAGAAACATCCCCCAGAAGTCCCCCCCTCCCTTTTCCCCTTGACCCCCGCCCTCCAAAGGTCTATACTGTCACATAACACACCCCCCATTCCTCCGAATCGGGGGCTTTCGCCGTCTCTGTCACTTCCATTTTTTTCTATTTCCAGGAGGCCGCTATGAAACTTCTCCTCTCCGCCCTGGAGCGGGTCCCCGAATTTCAAACCCTTTTGGCCGCCCTGGACAACGGTGCCTGCCCGGCGGCCCTGTCCGGGCTCTCCCCGGCCCACCGGGCCCACTTCGCCGCCGCCCTCCGCCAGGAGACCGGCCGCCCCGTGGTGGTCCTCTGCGCCGACGACGCCGAGTGCGGCCGTATGGCCGCCGACCTGAAGGCCCTCACCGGAGAGGAGGCCCTCACCCTCCCCGCCCGGGAGTTCACCTTCCACAACGCCGCCGTGGTCTCCCGCCAGTGGGAACACCGCCGCCTGAGCGTGCTTTGGACCCTGGCCCAGGGCCGCCCCGCCTTCGTGGTGGCCTCGGCGGAGGCCATGGTCCAGCGCACCATGCCCCCCGGCCTGCTCACCCGGGCCAGCCGGGTGCTGCGCATGGGGGAGCAATACGACCTGAACGAGCTGGCGGAGACCCTGTCCGCCGCCGGATACGCCCGCTGCGACCAGGTGGAGGGCATGGGCCAGTTCGCCCTCCGGGGGGGCATCCTGGACTTCTTCTCCCCCGCCCATCCCCAGCCCGTGCGGGTGGAGTTCTTCGGGGACGACGTGGATTCCATGGGCCTTTTCGACCCCGCCACCCAGCGCCGCACCGAGCAGCTGGAGGAGGCCCGCATCCTCCCCGCCGCCGAGGTCCTGCCCCAGTTCGCCCCCGGCGGGGCGGCGGGCCTGGTTCAAGCTCTGGACCAGCGGTTGGCCGCCGCCGGGAAAAAGGGCGCCCCCGACCAGCTCCTGGCCACCCTGTCGGAGGACAAGGAAAAGCTGGAAAACGGCCTTACCTTCCCCGCTGTGGACCGCTACCTGGCCCTTATCTACCCCCAGCTGGCCACGGCGGCGGATTACCTGCCCGAGGACGCCGCCGTCCTCATCAGCGAGAGCCCCCGCTTCCAGGAGCGGTGCAAAAACTACCTGTGGCAGCTCAATGAGGATGTGAAGGCCCTGGCCGAGAGCGGCACCCTCCTCCCCGAGCTGGGGATCCTCTGCCGCACCCCGGAGGAGCTCTCCGCCCGGCTGGAGCAGTGGCCGGTGGCCTACCTGGACTCCTTCCCCTCCTCCCAGTACCCCCAGCGGCCCCGCACCCTCCTGACGGTGACGGCCAAGCAGCTCCCCTCTTACGGCGTCAGCCTGGAGACCGCCGTCTCCGACCTGTCCCACTATATGAACTCCGGCTATTCCGTGGTGGTCCTGGCGGGGACGGAACAGCGCTGCCTGAACCTCCAGTCCCTCCTCCGGGAGCAGAAGATCCGCTCCGCCGTGGATTTTCAGCTCCACGCCCTCCCCGAGCCGGGGAAGGCTGTCATCGCCTGCGGGGGTCTCTCCACCGGCATGGAGTACCCCTCCGCCAAATTCGCCATCCTCACCGAGGGGCAGGCCGCCCCGGTGAAGAAGCCCAAGGCCAAGGCCCCCACCAACCGGGAAAAGCTGAAATCCTACGCCGACCTCTCCCCCGGGGACCTGGTGGTCCACCAGCAGCACGGCATCGGCCGCTATTCCGGCATGGTCAAGATCCCCGTGGACGGGGTGGACAAGGACTACGTGAAGATCGCCTACGCCGGGGCCGACGTCCTCTATGTCCCCGCCACCCAGCTGGACCAGGTCAGCAAGTACATCGGCGGCGGCGAGGACGCCAATGAGACCAGGAAGCTCTCCAAGCTGGGGGGCGGCGATTGGGAGCGGCAGAAGTCCCGGGCCAAGAAGGCGGTCCAGGATTTGGCCAAGGGCCTCATTCAGCTCTATGCCCAGCGCCAGCGCCAGCCCGGCTTCGCCTTCTCCCCCGACTCCCCCTGGATGAAGGAGTTCGAGGAGGAGTTCGAGTACACCGAGACCGAGGACCAGCTTCGCTGCGTGGCCGAGATCAAGCGGGACATGGAGGCCCCCCGGCCCATGGACCGGCTCCTCTGCGGCGACGTGGGCTACGGCAAGACCGAGGTAGCCTTCCGGGCCATCATGAAGTGCGTGCTGGACGGCAAGCAGGCCGCCATCCTGGTCCCCACCACCGTCCTGGCCCGCCAGCACTTCCTGACGGCCAAGCAGCGCTTCGCCAAGTACCCGGTGGACATCGACGTCATCTCCCGCTTCCGCACCCCCGCCCAGATGCGCGCCACCCTGGCCGCCCTGGCCGCGGGCAAGGTGGACCTGCTCATCGGTACCCACCGGCTCCTCCAGAAGGACGTGAAGTTCAAAGACCTGGGGCTGCTGGTGGTGGACGAGGAGCAGCGCTTCGGCGTCACCCACAAGGAAAAGCTCAAGGAGCTGGCCAAGCAGGTGGATGTGCTCACCCTGTCGGCCACCCCCATCCCCCGGACGCTGAACATGGCCCTCTCGGGCATCCGGGACATGTCCACCCTGGAGGAGCCCCCCCAGGACCGTCAGCCGGTGCAGACCTACGTCATGGAGCAGGACTGGTCGGTGCTGGCCGACGCCATGCGCCGGGAGCTGGAGCGGGGGGGCCAGGTCTACTACCTCCACAACCGGGTGGAGACCATCGCCCGCACCGCCGCCCGCATCCGGGACCTGCTGGGGGAGGATGTGACGGTGGCCATCGCCCACGGCAAGATGACCCAGGAGGAACTCAACGACGTGATGACCCGCATGTCCGAGGGGGAGGTCAACGTGCTGGTGTGCACCACCATCATCGAGACCGGCATCGACATCGCCAACGTCAACACCCTCATCATCGAGGACGCCGACAAGATGGGCCTGGCCCAGCTCCACCAGATCCGGGGCCGGGTGGGGCGCTCCAACCGCCGGGCCTTCGCCTACCTCACCTACCGCCGGGGCAAGGTGCTCTCCGAGGTGGCCACCAAGCGCCTCACCGCCATCCGGGAGTTTGCCGAGTTCGGCTCCGGCTTCAAGATCGCCATGCGGGACCTGGAGATCCGGGGGGCGGGCAACGTCCTGGGCCCCGAGCAGTCCGGCTTCCTCATGAGTGTGGGCTACGATATGTACCTGAAGCTTCTGGAGGAGGCCGTCCTCCTGGAGCGGGGCGAAAAGCCGGAGACCACCGCCGAGTGCGCCGCCGACCTGACGGTGTCCGCCTCCATCCCCGACCGGTACGTCCCCTCCCCCGAGCAGCGCATGGACCTCTACCGCCGCATCGCCATGATCCGGGGGGAGGCCGACGCCGACGACCTCACCGACGAGCTCATCGACCGCTACGGCGATCCCCCCCGGCAGGTCAACAACCTCATCGCCGTGGCCCTTCTCCGCTCCGACGCCGCCCGCCGGGGGGTGTCCGAGATTACCCAGAAGGGCACCAACCTGCTCTTTACCCTGGACTCCTTCGACCTCCAAAGCCTCTCCGCCCTGTGCGCCCTGCCCCGCTACAAGGGCCGCCTCCTGTTCTCCGCCGGGGAAAAGCCCGCCCTCACCCTCCGCCTCAAAAAGGGGGAGGACCCGCTGAAATTTGCCCGGCTCCTTATCGAGGACTATCAAAAAACGGAGGGTGGGCTTGACGGAGGCCGTTCCGTTTGATTGTTACCTGCGTGCACGTCGAGACGTGCGCAGTTCTGGGGGATATTTCTTTTCCCGAGGAAAAGAAACACCACCCCAGACCCCCAAAGAAAAGTCTTTTGGTGTAGCCCTGCTCGCAGGTTCCCTTTTTAGTAGAAGGTCTACTGCTCGAAGAAGGGGTATAAGCACGGGAGCGTCTGTGCGACACGTAGTCCCTTTAGCGCCGCTCGGCTGCTGACGTGTGCTTAATCGATAAGTGCCGTTTTGCGTACGCCCTTAGCCTTCCCCTTGGGGGAAGGTGGCAGCCCGAAGGGCTGACGGATGAGGGGAACTGCGGATATGGGAAAGGCTTTGCTAGAAAGATAAGTTCCCCTCATCAGTCTCGCTTCGCTCGACAGCTTCAACGACTTCGCTTGCATCAAGTGGCCCTAACGCTATCGCTAAGGGCCACTAGACCCCAGGGGAAGCCCTTTACAAACGAACCCCGGGGCCGCTACGAAGTGCGGCCCCGGGGTTTTCTTACGCTCTTGTGGACAGCCAGAGGTGGTTTCCAAAGGAGGGGCACCCACAGGCGCCCCTCCTTTGGTCGTTGAGAGGGGGTTCAGAGGGAGAGAGTCGAAACCGCAGCGTTAAGAAAATGCGCCAGTGGCGCATTTGTAGCGTAGGCCGGGTGGCTGTGCCACCCGGATCTCTCTTGCGCAAGCGGGATAACGTGGCAAAGTTGCCTGACAGCACAAGCGTAGGCCGCCCGGTTATGCCGGGCGGGTCTCTCTTTCAAGGGGAGCACAGCAGGGGTGCCATCTTTTCCACGCGGAAAAGATGGTCCCCCAGTCGCCCCCGCCTTCCCTAAAGTGGAAAACGCAAGAAAGGCCAGACGCCTGCTCCTGACGTCTGACCCTTCTTGCAAGGAAAGAGGATACAATGAAATGAAAAGAAACTGTCTCTTGCAAGTATTATGATACCCAAGAGTTGTAAACGATTAAAACAAATTCTGTTACAAAAGAATTAAATCTCAAATATTTTTTGTCGTATTCCTGTAAAGTTGCGGAAATTACAAAAAGACAGCGGCATGACCGCTGTCTTTCTGCAAAAGGATTGGAGGATAGAATGAAAAGAAGTTGTTGTCTCTTGCTGATATTTAAGATACCAAGAGATTGTTAAAAAACAAACCATCCTTTGTTACAATTATGTTAAATCGTACAATTTCCCGCCCCTATTTTTCCCTCAGCTTGGTAAAAAAGTCACGCATCACCTGGGCGCACTCGGCCTCCCGGGGCCCCCGGTACAGCCTGGGCCGGTGGCCGAAGCCCTCCTCAAAGAGGTTCAGCACCGATCCGCAGGCCCCCATCCCCTCGTCCTTGGCCCCGTAGCGCACCACCGGGATACGGGCGTTGACGATGGCCCCGGCGCACATGGGGCAGGGCTCCAGCGTCACGTACATGACCGCCTTGTGGAGCCGCCAGCCCCCCACGGTCCCGCAGGCCATGCGGATGGCCGCCAGCTCGGCGTGGCCCAGGGCGTCGCCGTCCTCCTCCCGCCGGTTGCGGCCCTCTCCCACGATGCGGCCGTCCTCCCAGACGATGACGCACCCCACGGGCACCTCTCCCGCCTCCAACGCCTCCCGGGCCAGCTCCAGCGCCCGGTCCATATACGCCTCGTCGGTCATGCCCGCTCATCTCCCCTCATACAGTATTCTAATCATACCCGATTTTCTCTCCCCCCGCAAGGCGTGGGGGCCCCTCTTTTCTATTGCTCCCGCCACCAAAGTGTGCTACACTGGACCTAACAAAATTTCAGGGGGAATCATTTTTGTTTGAAATTCTCCTCATCGCCGTCAGTCTGGCCATGGACGCCTTCGCCGTGTCGGTGTCCACCGGCATCGCCGTCCCCGGCTTCGGCCCCCGGCAGGCCGCCCGCATCGGCGCCTGGTGCGGCTTCTTCCAGTTCGCCATGCCCCTCATCGGCTGGTTCCTGGGCTCCAGCGTCCGGGAGTACATAGAGTTCATCGACCATTGGATCGCTTTCGGCCTGCTGGCCCTCATCGGCGGTCACATGATCGCCGACGCCCTCAGGGGCGGCGATTGTGGGGAGGACGCGGTCACCGACCTGTCCAACCGCCGCCTCTTCCTCCTGGCCCTGGCCACCAGCATCGACGCCCTGGCCGTAGGGGTCTCCCTGGCCTTCGTGGACGTGAACATCCTCCTGGCCAGCGCCGTCATCGGCGTGGTGGCCTTCGTCCTGGCCATGCTGGGCGGGCTTTTGGGCCGCCGCCTGGGCTGCCTCTTTCAGCGCCGGGCCACTCTCCTGGGCGGCGTGGTCCTGGTGTGCATCGGCCTGAAGATTTTGCTCGAGCACCTGTCGGAGGCGGCGTAATCCATGGGCATCTGGACAGACTTGACCTTGGACATGGATGTCCACCGGCTGATCGCCCTGGTGGGGGGCGGCGGCAAGACCTCCACCCTCTACGCCCTGGCCAGGGAGGCCGTGGACCGGGGCCGTGGGGTGGTGGTGACCACCACCACCCACATCATGCCCCACCCCCGCCTGCCCCTGACGGATGACCCCGCCGCCCTCCCCGGCCTTCTGGCGGAGACGGGGGCCGCCACCCTGGGCCGGTGGGACAAGCCGGGCAAGCTTACCGGCGCCGTCCCCCCCGATACCCTCCCCGGCCTGGCCCAGACCGTCCTGGTGGAGGCCGACGGCGCCCGCATCCGCCCCCTGAAGGCCCCGGCGGACCACGAGCCCGTCGTCCCCCCCGCCGCCGACGCCGTCATCGCCGTGGCCGGACTGGACTGCCTGGGACAGACGGTCTCCGCCGCCTGCCACCGCCCGGAGCGGGTGGCCGCCCTTCTGGGCGTAGAGCAAACCCACATCCTCACCCCCGCCGACGTGGCCCGCGTCCTCTCCAGCCCCCTGGGGGGCCGGAAGCGGGTGGCCCCGGCCATGGCCTTCCGCTGCCTGCTCAACAAGGCGGACACCCCCGCCCTCCGGGCGGCCGGGGAAGAGATCCGATCCATCCTGGCGGCCCGGGGCATTCCCGCCGCCGTCCATCACTATACCGAAGAGGAGCGTGGCGGAGCATGCTGGTTTTGATCAAAGGCGCCGGGGACCTGGCCACGGGCACGGCCCTGCGCCTCCACCGCTGTCACTTCCAGGTGGTCATGACCGACCTGGACCACCCCACCGCCGTCCGCCGCACCGTGGCCTTTTCCCAGGCCATGTACGACGGGACAACCACCGTGGAGGGGGTCACCGCCCGCCGCTGTGAGACGGCGGAGGAGGCCCGTGCCGCCCTGGCGGCGGGGTGCGTCCCCGTCCTCCCCGACCCCGGGGCCGCCATCCTCCGCGCCCTTCCCTTCGACGTGCTGGTGGACGCCATCCTGGCCAAGCGCAACACGGGCACGGCCCTCACCGACGCCCCCACCGTCCTGGCCCTGGGCCCCGGCTTCACCGCCGGAACGGACTGCCACGGCGTGGTGGAGACCATGCGGGGCCACGACCTGGGCCGCCTGATCCTGGAGGGCTCCGCCATCCCCAACACCGGCGTCCCCGGCGACGTGGGGGGCTACACCCTGGAGCGGCTCATCCGCGCTCCCGGCGACGGACCCTTCCAACCCCTGGTCTCCATCGGGGACCGGGTGGAAAAGGGCTGCCCGGTGGCCCGTGTGGGGGACGAGCTGGCCCTGGCGGGCCTCACCGGCATCGTCCGGGGGATGCTCCCGGCGGGCCTGCCCGTCAAAAAGGGCATGAAATCCGGCGACATCGACCCCCGCTGCCAGCCCCGCCACTGCTTCACCGTCTCCGATAAGGCCCGCGCCATCGCCGGCGGGGTCCTGGAGGGCGTCCTCCACTTTTCCACACCAGAAAGGAGTCCCCTATGGAACGACTGATCCTCTGCGGCGGCGGCCACGTCTCCCTGGAGTTGGCCCACATCGCCGCCCGCCTGGACTTTGAGGTCTGCGTCATCGACGACCGCCCCGAATTCGCCAACGCCGGCCGCTTCCCCATGGCCGCCCAAATCCTGGCCCAGCCCTTTTCCCAGGCTTTGGAGGCCCTGGGCAGCCGCCCCTCCGACTTCTACTGCATCCTCACCCGGGGCCACGTCTACGATAAGGACTGCCTGGAACAGATCCTGCGGGGCCGTTACGCCTACGTGGGCATGATCGGCAGCCGCCGGAAGATCTCCGCCGTGATGGAGGCCCTCTCCGCCCAGGGCTTCTCCCCCCAACAGCTCTCCGGGGTCCACACCCCCATCGGCCTCCTCCTGGGGGGCCAGACCCCGGCGGAGGTGGCGGTGGAGATCGCCGCCCAGCTCATCCAGGTCCGCGCCCAGCTGGGCCCCGCCCTGGCCCCGCCCCCGGCGGACCCCGGCGTGCTTTGCACCATCACCAAAAAGACCGGCTCCGCCCCCCGGGGGCCCGGAGCCTGGATGCTGGTGCGCCCCGACGGGCAAACTACCGGCACCGTGGGCGGCGGCGCCGTGGAGTACCAGGTGGCCCAGGACGCCCTGGCCCAGTGGCGGGAGGGCGGCGATGCCCAGGAGCGCTGCTACGACCTGGGGGACCCCGCCACCCTGGGCATGGTCTGCGGCGGGCGGATCACCGTCCGTTTTCAGCGGCAATAAGCACATAAGAAAGGACGATATGATATGAAAGACATTCTCCTCTTCGTCATGGCGGGCTGCCCCCACTGCAGGCTGGCCCTCCAACTCCAGGACCAGCTCTTCGCCGACCATCCCGAGTGGCGGGACATCCCCTTGAAGATCGTGGACGAGACCAGGGAACCCGCCTTCGCCGACCAGTTCGACTATTATTACGTGCCCACCTACTACGTGGACGGCCAGAAGGTCCACGAGGGCCACGCCGAGCGGGCGGACGTGGAGAAGGTGTTCCGCCTGGCCGCGGGAGAGCCGGTCAAGAGCTGAACCCAAAGAATTTTCTCCGCCGCCCCTTGACACCTCCGAAAAACAGTGATACTATAACACCCAATCTATAATCTGATAGAGGCGCGGTTCTCATGAGTACCCTCCGGCAAGGCCAGGCAAGCCGCCGGGGAGGAAAGGGAGCGCCGCCGAAGGAAGCGAAGGTGCCTGCCGCCGCTTACCTGGGCCGCCGGGAAATACCCGCCGGACTGTCACCGTGTGTGAAGCGCTATCATGAGACTGCATCGAGGGGGGCTCCTTATGCCGCTCCCGCAAAACTCAGCTTGCTTTTTCGTGAACGCTTTCTCCGGAAAGCGTTCACGTTTTTTTTACGGCAAGACAGGATTTTAATTGGAGAAGCGAGGTAAAAAGTTTATGAATGAAAAGAAGATGACCCGCGTGGGCCTGCCCCTGGCCCTGGCCCTCACCCTGACCCTCACCGCCTGCGGCGGCGGGACCACCACCGAGAGCGCCGCCCCCTCCGCCCCCGCCGAGAGCGCCGCCGCCGAGTCCGCCGCGCCCTCCGCCGCCGCCGTCTCCTCCGGCGTAGAGGACGGCGTCCTCACCATCGCCATGGAGTGCGCCTACGCCCCTTACAACTGGGCCCAGAACGACGACTCCAACGGCGCTGTGCCTATCAAGGGCAGCAGCCAGTACGCCAACGGCTACGACGTGATGATGGCCAAGAAGCTCTGCGAGGCCAACGGCTGGGAGCTGGAGATCATCCAGTCCGACTGGGACTCCCTGGTCCCCGGCGTCCAGACCGGCATCTTTGACGCCGTCATCGCCGGCCAGTCCATGACCGAGGAGCGCTCCGAGCAGGTGGACTTCGCCGGGCCCTACTTCTACGCCTCCATCGTCTGCGTCACCAAGAAGGACAGCCCCTTCGCCTCCGCCAAGGGCATTTCCGACCTGACCGGCGGCACCTGCACCGCCCAGATCGCCACCATCTGGTACAACGACATGCTCCCCCAGATCGAGGGCGCCAAGGTCCAGACCGCCGCCGAGACCGCCCCCGCCATGCTCATGGCGCTGGAGACCGGCATGGTGGATTACGTCTGCACCGACATGCCCACCGCCCAGGGCGCCGTGGCCGCCTACCCCGATATGACCATCCTGGACTTCACCGGCTCCGATGACAACTTCGTGGCCGACGAGGGGGAGATCAACATCGGCATCTCCATGCGCAAGGGCAACACCGAGCTGAAGGAGGCCATGAACAGCGTGCTGTCCACCATGACCGCCGACGACTTCAACGACCTGATGGCCCAGGCCATCGCCGTCCAGCCTTTGGGCGAGTAACAAAGAAGCGCGGAGGGTAGGCGCGGGGGCGTATCCGCCCCATGCGTCCAACCCGCGGCGTGACAGCGCCGCCCGTATATCCATGACGCAAGAAAGGGGCATGAAAGCCCATGAACGTTTTCGCCCAACTGGGAAGAGATATTTCCAAGCTGTGGGCCGGTTACGGCACAGCCTATCTGGAGGGTATCCGCAATACCATTATCCTGGCCCTGGTGGCCACGGTCATCGGCTGTATCATCGGCCTGGCATGCGGCATTCTGCAGACCATCCCCCACGCCAAGACCGACAACCCCTTCAAGCGGTTTTTCCTGGGCCTTGTCCGGGTCATCCTGCGGATCTACGTGGAGGTGTTCCGGGGCACGCCCATGGTGCTCCAGGCTGTGTTCGTCTACTACGGCCTGCCCTACTTCACCGCCAACGCCGTCAGCTTCGGCAGCAACGTGTGGCTGGCGGCCATCGTGGTGGTGTCGGTGAACACCGGCGCCTACATGGCCGAGTCGGTCCGGGGCGGCATCATCTCGGTGGACCCGGGCCAGACCGAGGGGGCCAAGGCCATCGGTATGAACCACTTTCAGACCATGACCAGCGTCATCCTGCCCCAGGCCCTTCGGAACATCATGCCCCAGATCGGCAACAACTTCATCATCAACATCAAGGACAGCTCGGTCATGTTCATCATCAGCTTCACCGAGTTCTTCTCCGTCCACCGCACGGCCGTAGGAGCCTCCTACCTCTATTTCCCCTCCGCCGCCATCGAGATGATCGGCTACCTGACCATGACCCTGATCGCCTCCTTCATCCTGCGCTGGGTGGAAAAGCGGATGGACGGCCCCGCCAACTTCGATCTGGCCCTGGCCGACCCCCTGACCATGACCTCTGGCACCTACGCCCACCCCGACCGGGGCACCCCCTTTGACGAGCACAGCAAGGAGTACCGGGACCGGCTCCAGCAAGACCTAAAACACGGCCGTACGAGAGGAGACCGCTGACATGAGTGAGCCTATTCTGGAAGTGCGCCACCTCTCCAAATCCTTCGGCGCCAACGTGGTCCTGCGGGACATCGACTTCACCGTCTCCTCCGGGGACGTGACCACCGTCATCGGCCCCTCCGGCTCGGGTAAGTCCACCCTTCTGCGGTGCGTCAACCTGCTGGAGACCCCCACTTCCGGGGAGATCCGCTTCCACGGCAAGGACGTGGCCGCCCGGGGGGTGAGCCCCACCGCCTACCGCTCCAAGGTGGGCATGGTCTTTCAGTCCTTCAACCTCTTCAGCAATATGTCGGTGCTGGACAACTGCACCGTGGGCCAGCGCAAGGTGCTGAAAAAGGACGCCGAGGCCGCCCGGCAGAACGCCATGAAGTACCTGGAGCAGGTGGGCATGGCCCCTTACATCAACGCCAAGCCCCGCCAGCTCTCCGGCGGTCAGAAGCAGCGGGTGGCCATCGCCCGGGCCCTGGCCATGGAGCCGGAGGTCCTCCTCTTTGACGAGCCCACCTCCGCCCTGGACCCGGAGATGGTGGGGGAGGTCCTGGCCGTCATGCGGGACCTGGCCCGGGCGGGCATGACCATGATCGTGGTCACCCACGAGATGGCCTTCGCCCGGGACGTCAGCAACCACGTGGTCTTTATGGCCGACGGGGTCATCGCCGAGGAGGGCCCCCCCGCCCAGCTGTTCCAGGACCCCCAAAACCCCCGCACCCAGGAGTTCCTCTCCCGCTTCCGCAACAGCTGAATATACAAAAAAGCCCGGCGGTCTTATGACCGCCGGGCCTTTTTCTTTCCTTCGCCGCCGGATCAGTCCACCTTGGCGTAGATCCCCCGCAGCTCCTCCAGCAGATCCATGTGGTTGAAATCGTGGTGGTACACCATGTTGATCTCCCGGGTCATGCTGGCGTTCTCAATGGGCACGGACACCAGCCGCCCGGCACGCAGCTCCTCCCGGCACGCGCTGTGGGCGATGACCGACACCGCCAGGTCCATGGCCACCAGGTTCTTGATCATGGCGATGTTGTCCATCTCCATCATCACGTTGAAATTCTCCAGGCTCTCCCCGTGCCCCGCCAGGAAGTTTTCAAAGAGCATCCGGGTCCCCGCCGTGGGGGGCCGCAGGATGAGCCGCTCCCCACGCAGCTCACGGAGCAGCACGCTCTGCCGCCCGGCAAAGGGATGCTCCGGGGAGACCACGAGGCACAGGTAATCCGTGTCCAGCAGCACCGACCGGTACTGGCTGTTGGGCAGCACCCCCTCCACAATGGCCAGGTCCAGCTCGTACAGTCCCAGCTTAGTATAAAGATTCTGAATGGTATCCGTAATAATATTCATATGTGTTTTGGGATGTTCGTCACAGTAGCGGGCCAGCACTTGGGTCATCAGGTTCTCCGCCGCCGTCCGGGTGATGCCGATGTTCAGGTGCCGGGCCTGCCGGCGGTAGTCCTCCAGGCTTTGGCGGCAGTTCTGGTCCACCGCCGTCAGCCGCCCGGCGTATTTGAGCAGGATCTCCCCTTCCGCTGTCACCGTAAGCTCCCGGCCCCCGCGCTGGAAGATCCTGACCCCGAATTCCTCCTCCAGCTGCTTGATGTGGTGGCTCACGGCGGGCTGGGTCAGCCCCAGCTCCTCCGCCGCCTTGGTAAAGCTGCCCGCCCGCACCACCGTCAGCAAAGTCTTTACTTTGACATCGATCATGGCGCTTTCCCCATTCCATTCTAAATATTTATGTCAGTCTTAAATATTATGATTTGATTTTATCACGCTCTGCCCCTATAATCAAGCGATCGGAAGGAAGGAACCAATTCCCTTCCTGAAAGGAGACTTCCGTCATGCTTCATCTGGATGCCCTCACGGCCCCCACGGCCCGTGTCACCCTCTCCCTCGCCATCATGCTCCTGGCCGGCTTCCTGGCCACCCGGGTCACAAAAAAGCTCCACCTGCCCGACGTCACCGGCTATATCCTGGCGGGGGTCGCCATCGGGCCTTACGCCCTGAATCTTCTGCCTTTGGAGGTCATCCAGGGCATGGACTTCATCACCGACGTGGCCCTGGCCTTCATCGCCTTCGGCGTGGGCCGCTACTTTAAATGGAACAAGCTCAAATCCAACGGTCCGGGGGTCATCGTGGTCACCATTTTTGAGTCCCTGGCCGCCTTCGCCTTGGTCACCCTGGTGATGGTCTTTTTCTTCCGCCTCTCCCTCCCCTTCTCCCTCCTGCTGGGGGCCATCTCCTCGGCCACCGCACCGGCCTCCACCATCATGACCATCCGCCAGTACCGGGCCAAGGGCCCCTTCGTCAACACCATCCTGGAGGTGGTGGCCCTGGACGACGCCGTGTGCCTCATCGCCTTCAGCGTATGCACCGCCGTGGTCTCCGCCGAGGGGGGCGCCCGCCTTCACCCCCTGGCCATCCTGAAGCCCATCCTCTTCAGCCTGCTCTCCATCGCCGGGGGTGTCCTGGTGGGCCTGATCCTCTCCAAAACCGCCGACCCCCGCACCCGGGACCACCGCCTCATCCTGGTGGTGGCCGCCCTCCTGGCCGTCACGGGGCTCTGCTCCGCCGCCGGGGTCTCCCCCCTCCTGTCCTGCATGGCGGTGGGCACCGCCTACATCAACGCCGGGGGCAGAAAAAAGACCTTTGACCAGGTGGGCAGCGCCACGCCTCCCATTCTCCTGCTCTTCTTTGTCCTCTCAGGGGCCCGGCTCCAGGTCCCCATGCTGGCCACGGCAGGGGTGGTGGGCCTGGTCTACTTCTTCGTGCGCATCCTGGGCAAATACGCCGGCGCCTGGCTGGGCTGCGCCATTACCCACGCCCCCACACCCACCCGCCGTTACCTGGGCCTGGCCCTCATTCCCCAAGCCGGGGTCTCCATCGGCCTGGCCGTCCTGGCCGAGCGGCTCCTCCCCGGCCCCTCCGGGTCGCTGGTGTCCACCATCATCCTCTCCTCCGGCGTCCTCTACGAGCTGGTGGGCCCCGCCTGCGCCAAGGCCTCGCTGTTCCTCTCCCATACTTTAGTAAAAGAGGTGCCGGAAGAGACGGAAACGCCGGTATAAAACAGAAACCGCCTTCCCTGGCGCCAGGGAAGGCGGCTTTTATTGATGCCTGCTTGCTCCTCGAAAGGTGCGTCCTTCTGGGTGGCGTTTCTTTTCGGTCTCATGGAAGGTTAACCTGTCCGGCATAGCCGGCCAGCCTCCGCTAAAAATGCGCCACCGGCGCATTTTCTAAACGCTGCGGCCCCAGACCCCCAAAGAAAAGTCTCTGGCGCAAATCTGCTCGCAGATTCCCTTTTTAGTAGTCAGTCTACTGTCCGCTGATAGGGGGAAAGCACGGGTGCGTGTGTACGACACGTTATCCCCCCAGTGCCGCTCAGGCACTAACATGGTCTTGCTTGAAGATCCGTCCTGCCCCATCAAAGCGTGACATCAGAAACGTCGTTGACGGATCTAGAAGTATTAGCAAATATATGTTATGATATATCATATATATCATTTTGTGTGTTGCAAGGGTCGAACCAAATCGCGCATAAAGGAGCAGCATCATGGATCTGATCGGACTAAAAGTAAAACATACAACATTTGGAACAGGTGTGATTACCGGACAAGAGGGGAATTGCACAACTGTTGAGTTTGCATCCAAAACCGCCAGATTCGTGTATCCTCAAGCATTTGATCAATTTCTTAGAGCAGAGGATATTCAAATCCAATCTTTAATTGCGAAAGACATCAAAGAGGCTCAGAGGATGGCTGTGCAGCAGCGCCAGGAGGATGAACTTGCGCGCAAAACCATCGAGGAACAACGGCGTATTACAATAGCGGCTACACCTCCAAAGTCAAATAAGATAAAGAAGATCGATGACATGTTCTCTGAGGATTACCATGCTGAAAAGCTGGCAAGACAACCTATTCTAACATACCGGCAGGTTGAGGATCAGTTTGGAATCAAAATTTCTGGTTTTGGCAGGGGCATTAATCCGACAGACACCACTGTTATTCTGATTTCTTCCATTGGTAGATCCGGCGGTAAATTTGTGTATCACGACAAATGGACGGCAGATGGTGACTACCTCTATTCCGGTGAAGGAAAAACCGGCGACCAAGCTATGGCTAAGGGGAACCTCGCACTAAAGAACGCCGCTCTTGATGGCAAACAAATTCACCTATTTGTTAAGTTTTCTCCACAAGAATATTATTATCAGGGCATTTTTGAGCTGGTAGATTATACGTATGAAGAAGAGAACGATGAAACTGGCAGTCCCCGTAAAGAATATAAATTCCGCCTAAGGAAAGTGTTAACAGATGAACTGGCTTGAAGTCACAGCAGCCGTGATCCGGCAAAACGGCAAAGTTCTTATTTGTCAGCGTCCGAGGAGCAAAAGTTGCGGCTTGCTGTGGGAATTCCCCGGCGGTAAGATTGAAATGGGCGAAACCGGCGAACAGTGTATCGTTCGAGAATGTCAGGAGGAGCTCGGTATCACGTTGAATGTAGAGCGTAAACTGACAGACATTATATACGACGCCCCCGATTATACCATACATCTACACTTCTACTTGTGCAATATGATTGCAGGAACGCTGGAAAAGAAAGAGCATAACGCAATAGCCTGGATTACACCAGATGAAATTGCTCAGTATGAGTTCTGCCCGGCAGACAAAAAGATGCTGCAATTAGAACATAACCTATTGTATACCCTTTCCGAATGAATTTTACAATCAAACAATTACAAAAGAGGCCACCTATCTGTTCCATTGTGAACAGATAGGTGGCCTCGCTTCTTTTCGTTCAAAACCTCAAGTTAATGAAATTAGCTTGAAAGCCACTTCTTTCGTTCCCTAAGTGGGTGTCACAGTAGAACATCTTCGCCGTTTAACCAGTTCCTACTTCCCCACAAACTTATGGGCCTCATTCACCGCCCGCTCGACGGCGCTGAGGATATTCTGATACCCGGTGCACCGGCACAGATGCCCGGAGATGAGCTTGCGCAGCTCCTCCCGGGTGTACTGCTTCCCGCTGCCCACGATCTCCACCGCCGACATGATGATGCCCGGCGTGCAGAACCCGCACTGGATGGCGGCCTCCTCCACGAAGGCCTTCTGAATGGGTGACAACTCCCCGTTTTCATCCTGGAGCCCTTCTACGGTGAGTATTTTCTTTCCCTGGGCCCACACCGACAGGTAAATACAGGAGTCGATGGCCTCCCCGTCCACCAGGACGGTGCAGGCGCCGCACTCCCCCACCTCGCAGCCCTTCTTCACGCTGGTCAGGCCCAGCCGCTCCCGCAGGGTGTCGGCCAGGGACTCCCGGGGGTCGATGCCCACCTCTACGTCCCGGCCGTTGACGATACACTTCAAAATTTCCATGCTCATACCTTCGCGCCCCCTTTCCGGGCGGCCTCGGCCAGAGCCCGGCCCGACAGCTCTTCCACCAGTTGGAGCCGGAAGGCCTTGGAGGCCCGCCAGCTGTCCCGGGGATTGACCTCCGCCAGGGCGGCGGCGCCGATTTTCTCGATGGCCTCCCCAATGGGCAGCCCCGCCATGGCCTTTTCGGTCTCCAGGCACCGGAAGGGCACCGGCCCGGCCACGCCGAAGGCCAGCCGCAGGCTGTCCACCCTGGCCTTGTCCGCCGACAGCTTCACCAGGCAGGACACCCCCAGGGTGGCGATATCCATGGCGTTTCGCATGGCGTACTTGATATAGTGTCCGCTCCAGCCCTCATAGTGATCCTTGGGAATGACGATCTTGACGAGCAGCTCACCCGGCTCCAGCGCCACCTTCCCCACGCCCTTGTACCACTGGTCGATGGGGATTTCCCGCTCTCCCTTGGGCCCCTTGACCCGCAGGACGGCTCCGAAGGCCATCTGGGTGGAGGCGGTGTCGGCGGAGGTGATGCCGTTGCAGAGGTTCCCCCCCAGGGTCCCCGCCGCCCGGAGCTGGGGCCCGCCCGCCATATCGGCGGCCTCCCCCAGCACGGGGACGGTCCCGCGGATCACGTCGCTGAAGGTGCAGCCCCGGAAGGTGGTCAGGGGCCCGATCTCCACGTCGCCGTTGGGGGCCAGCGCCACCCCTTCCAGCTCCTCCTTCAGCTCGTGGATGGACACCAGGGAACACCCGGCGTCCTTCCCCTCCCGAATCTTGATGAGCACGTCGGTGCCCCCGGCGATGACGATGGCCTGGGGGTCCCTTTGCAAGGCCTCAATGGCGTCATCCACGCTCTTGGCCTGATAAATAGATGTAATATCGTACACGATAACACCCCTTTGTAATCAAGGTTGTCTGTTCAAACGGGCCGCTGCTCAGATCAGCCCCGCCCTGGTGAACTCCTCCACCAGCTTTTGGGGGCTCAGGGGCAGGCGGTTCACCGCCACCCCCGTGGCGTGGAGCAGGGCGTTGCGCACCGCCGGAGCCACCGGGATGGCCGGGGGCTCTCCCAGAGCCTTGTTCCCGAAGGGACCGGAGGGGTCGTCGCTCTCCACAAAGAGGGCGTGGAGCTCGGGGTGGTCCATGGCGGTGGGCAGCTTGTAGTCCAGCAGGTTGCCGTTCAAAAGCCGCCCCTTGCCGTCGAACTTCATCTCCTCGGACAGGGCGTAGCCCAGTCCCATGGACATCCCCCCGTGGACCTGGGCCTCGGCCAGCTTGGGGTTGATAAGCCTGCCCGAGTCGTGGACGTTCACGATCTGAAGCACCGTCACCTTCCCCAGGGGGATATCCACTTCCACCTCGGCGAAGCAGCAGCCGAAGGCGAAGGTGTTGTCCTTGCACTGGTGGGTCCCCTCGGCGGCGATGTGGACCGAGTGGCGGAAGGAGTAGAAGGCCTCCTGGGCCAGATCGTACATCTTCAAAACCACTTCCCCGGTCCCGGCGTCCACGATCTCCCCCTCCCGCACGTCCAGCTCTCCGGCGGGCCGCTCCAGCATCTCGGCGGCGTAGTCCAGGATCTTGCCCTTGAACTCCTCCCCGGTCTGCTTGATGGCCATGCCGGTGACGTAGGTCTGCCGGGAGGCGTAGGCCCCCGTGTCGAAGGGGGCGGTGTCGGTGTCCTGGCTGGAGACGATATGTACCCGCCCGGAGGGGAACCCGGCGGCCTCGGCGGCCATCTGGGTGAACACGGTGTCCCCCCCCTGGCCGATCTCGGTGGCCCCCAGCTGGAGCTGGACCGACCCGTCCTGGTTCAGCACCATCCGGGCGGCGGCGGTCTCCAGGGAGATGGGCCACACGCCGGTCTTATAGGAGAAGATGGCCATGCCCACGCCCCGGCGCACCGGCCCGGTCTGGTCCCGGTATTTCTCCCGCAGCTCCTCCCAGTGGATGAACTCCTTGCCCTTCTCCATGCACTCCCGCAGGGCCGTGGAGTGGCAGGTGATGCCGTTGGTGGGGTCTACGTAGCCCAGGGGCATGATGTTCTTCATGCGGAAGGCGTAGGGGTCCCAGCCCATCTCCCTGGCCACGTCGTCCATGAAGCACTCGGAGAAGAAGCAGCTCTGGGGGATGCCGTAGCCCCGCATAGCGCCGGGGGCGGGAAGGTTGGTATAGACGGTGAAGGCCTCCGCGTGGTGGGCCAGGGCGTCGGGATAGCACTGGCGGAAGCCGGTGATGGTGTTGGCCACGATGGCGTTGCCGTGGGAGGCGTAGGAGCCCTGGTCGGAGATAGCCTTGGTCCGCCGGGCCATGATGCGCATATCCTTCCCCACCGCCGCCTCCACGTCCATGGAGATGGCGTGGCGGGAGCGGGTGTTCTGGAATACCTCCTCCCGGGTCAGCTCCAGCTTCACGCACCGGCCCCCCACCGCACGGGTGAGGAAGGCGTTCAAGGGCTCGTACAGCACCTCCTGCTTGTTGCCGAAGCCGCCGCCGATGTAGGGCTTGATGACCCGGATATCACCCCAGCCGATGCCAAGGGCCTGGCCGCAGACCCGCCGCACGATGTGGGGGATCTGGGTGGAGGACACCACCACGATGCGCCCGCCCTCCATGTAGGCGTAGGACACGGCGGGCTCGATGTGGCAGTGCTGGACCATCTGGGTGGCGTAGTGGCCGGAAAAGTGGAGGTACTGGGGGTCGGAGAGCACCTCCTCCGCGTTCTTCACCTGGGCCCCCTCGCTGAGGATCTGCAGGTCCATATGCCGCAGCACGTTGTCGGGGTGCTCGTCGTGGACCGCCGCCGCCCCGGGGGTCATGGCCGCCTGGGGATCCAGCGCCGGCTCCCACTCCTCATATTCCACCCGGATGGCCCGCAGGGCCCTCTGGGCGGTGATCTCGTCCTCGGCCACCACGGCGGCCACGTCGTCACCGTAGTAGCGGACCCGGTCGGTGAGCATCTTCCGGTCGCACACGTCCTGGTGGGCTTCCTCCACGCTCCAGGGATGCCCCGGTGTGGGGTATTGGATATCCGGCACATCGAAGCAGGTGACGATCTTCACCACGCCGGGGAGCTTCATGGCCTCCTCGGTGTGGATGGCCTTCACCCGCCCGTTGGCGATGGTGCTGTGCAGGATCTTGGCCACCAGATGGGGCCGGGGGATCATGTCGTCGGTGTACTTGGCCCGTCCGGCGGCCTTGTCGGCGGCGTCCACCCGGATCATGCTTTTGCCAACTTCCACAAAAAAACCTCCTTCGCACGGTTTCATTGCCATCATTGTAACCCATCCCATGCAAAAAAGAAAGTCAGTTTCCAAAAAAATTTATTTTCCCTGGGCTTCCAGGGCCGGGCCGTCCTCCGTCCCTCTCCCTCCCTTGACCTCCCCCACCCTCCGGTGTACAATGAACCCACCATTTCAGTTCCGCGGATCAACAGAAAGGAGCGATCCCATGTCCATCCTCCTCCAAAACGGCACCCTGGTCCTCCCCGACGGCCCCCGGAAGGGCGACCTCCGGGTGGAAAAGGGCGTCATCACCGCCATCGCCGACCGCCTGCCCCCCCAGGACAGCCAGGTCATCGACTGCGCAGGCAAGCTGGTCTTTCCCGGCTTCATCGACACCCACACCCATTTCGAGATGAACAAGGGCCTGCCCAACCAGACCGCCGACGACTGGGCCACCGGTACCCGCTCGGCCCTCTGCGGCGGCACCACCACCGTCCTGGACTTCGCCGAGCCCGCCCGGGGGGCCTCCCTCCAGTCCGCCCTGGATACCTGGCACGGCCGGGCCGACGGGCGGGCCTGCTGCAACTACTCCTTCCACATGACCATCAAGGACTGGAACGACGCCATCCGGGCCGAGCTGCCCCGGATGACCGCCCAGGGCATCACCTCTTATAAGATCTACCTGGCCTACGCCATGCGGGTCTCGGACACCGTGGCCTACGAGGCCATCCGGGCCATCGGCCGGGAGGGGGGCGTGGTGGGCTGCCACTGCGAAAACGGCGAGCTGGTGGACGAGGGCATCGCCGCCCAGAAGGCGGCGGGCCGCCTGGGCCCCGACGCCCACCCGGATGCCCGCCCCCCGGCCGTGGAGGCCGAGGCGGTAAACCGCTACCTCACCATCGCCGAGCTGGCCGGGGTCCCCGTCAACATCGTCCACCTCTCCACCCTCCGGGGCCTGGAGGTGGTCCGGGCCGCCCGGGCCCGTGGCCAGAAGCTCTACGTGGAGACCTGCCCCCAGTACCTCATGCTGGACGACAGCGTCTACCACCTCCCCGGCTTTGAGAGCGCCAAATATATCTTTGCCCCGCCCGCCCGCTCCCCCGAAAACAAGGAGGCCCTCTGGCAGGCGGTGGCCGACGGCGCCGTGGATACCATCGGCACCGACCACTGCTCCTTTTCCACCGCCACTAAGGCCCTGGGCCGGGAGGACTTCTCCAAGATCCCCAACGGCATGCCCGGGGTGGAGGACCGGGTGCGCCTCCTCTATACCTACGGCGTGGCCGCGGGCCGGATCTCCCTCTCCCGCATGACCGAGCTGCTCTCCTCCAACCCGGCCAAGCTCTTCGGCATGTACCCCCAAAAGGGGGCCCTGGCGGTGGGTTCCGACGGTGATATTGTAATTTATGACCCCAATTCTACTGGTAGTATTCAGGCGTCCGCCAACCATTCCGCCTGCGACTACGACCCCTACGAGGGCACCCCCGTCACCGGCCGGGTGGACACCGTCCTCCTGAACGGCGAGCCCGCGGTCCGGGACGGCGCCCTCCTTCTGGAGGGCCGGGGCCGGTTCATCCCCCGGGGCCCGGCCCAGTTCTGGCGATGAGCGCTCCGGTCTCCGCCGTCCTTCTGGCCTCCGGCCTCTCCCGCCGCTACGGCTCCAACAAGCTGCTGGAGCCCGTGGACGGCCTGCCCCTCTACCGCCGGGCCTTCGCCGCCCTCCCCGCCCCCCTCTTCCACCGGGCGGCGGTGGTGAGCTGTTACGACGAGATCCTCCGGGCGGCGGAGGGGGCGGGCTACCTCCCCGTTTTCAACCCCGCCCCGGAGGAGGGCCAGTCCCTCTCCCTCCGCCTGGGCCTGGCGGCGGTGGCGGAGGGCTCCGCCGCCGTCCTCTTCTCGGTCTGTGACCAGCCCCGCCTGACCCAGGAGAGCGTAAAAGCCCTCCTGACCGCCCACCAACGTCGGCCCGGCCGCATCACCGCCCTCTCCCACCGGGGCTGCCGGGGCAACCCGGTCATCTTCCCCGCCCCCTACTTCCCCGAGCTGATGGCCCTCACCGGCGACACCGGCGGCGCCCCCATCCTCCGGTCCCACCCGGAGGCTCTCCAGCTGGTGGAGGCCGCTTCCCCGGCGGAGCTGGAGGATATGGATGTTCCTCCTCACCGTTGATTGACTGCACGTCGGGACGTGGGGCCTTCTGGGGGACATTTCTTTTCCCGAGGAAAAGAAATGTCCCCCAGACCCCCAAAGAAAAGTCTTTTGGTGCAAACCTGCTCGCAGATTCCCATTTTAGTAGAAGGTCTCCTGCCCGAAGATAGGGGGAAAAGCACGGGAGCGTCTGTGCGACACGTGGTCCCTTTAGCGCCGCTCGGCCGCTGACGTGTGCTTGACAGATGGTTGGTCTTAGCCTTCCCCCTGGGGGAAGGTGGCAGCCCAAAGGGCTGACGGATGAGGGGAACTGCGGACATAGAAAAGTCCCTGCAAAACCGATAAGTTCCCCTCATCAGTCTCGCTACGCTCGACAGCTTCAACGACTTCGCTTGCATCAAGTGGCCCTAACGCTATCGCTAAGGGCCACTAGACCCCAGGGGAAGCCCTTTACAAACGAACCCCGGGGCCGCTACGAAGTGCGGCCCCGGGGTTTTCCCACGTTCTTATGGACAACTCGGGGAGGTTTCCAAAGGAGGGGCAACCACAGGCGCCCCTCCTTTGGTCGTTTCAAGGGGTGGTCCCGGAGGGGGAAATCGAAATCCCCCTCCGGGCGTCTTTTCTGGGGGGGGGTCTGGGGGGCCATCTTTTCCACGCGGAAAAGATGGCCCCCCTGTCGGTACCGCCTTCCAAAAGGCGGCACCCCCCAATAACCCCCTACCTCTCCTCCCGGAAATAGGCGCTCCCCAAGCTGGCCGGCGGCTGGTTCTCCCGCTTCTGCCGCATGGAGACCACCACAAGCACCACCACCGTCACCACGTAGGGCAGGATCATATACAGCTGCCCCGGAATGAACGGGATGGCCAGCCGCACATAGAGGATCATCAGCCCGCCGAAGAGCACCGAGCTCCACAGCGCCCGCAGGGGGCTCCACAGGCAGAAGATGACCAGCGCCACCGCCAGCCAGCCCTCCCCGGACAGCCCCTCGTGGTTCCACACCGCCCCGGCGATGGTCATGATGAACACCATGCCCCCGATGGCGGAGATGCCGCCGCCCACGATGGTGGCCAGATACTTGTACCGGGTGACGTTGATACCCGCCGTGTCCGCCGTGGCGGGGGACTCCCCCACCGACCGCAGCTTCAGCCCCGCCCGGGTCCTGGCGAGGAAGTACCACATCACGATGGCCATCACAAGGCCCAGATACACGAAGATGTTGTACCCGAACACCAGCTTTCCCACCACGGGCAGCTCTTGGAGGGCCGCCGGGAAGGGAGACTTCTGGAACACGTCCTTCAGCGCGTTGCTGAGGGCCACGAATCCGCCCTCCTTCTCCCGCATGAACTGGCCCATGAACTGGCCCACCCCGGTGCCGAAAATGGTGAGGGCCAGGCCCGTCACGTTCTGGTTGGCCCGGAGGGTCACGGTGAGGAAGCTGAACACCAGGGCCCCCGCCGCCCCGGCGGCGAAGGCGGCGGCCAGGGCCACCGCGACGGCCACGGGCCCCGAGGTGGCCGCCCCGGCCAGTTTTTCATAGTAGAAGGCCGCCCCCAGGCCGAAGGCGCCACCCATGTACATCATGCCCTCCACGCCCAGGTTCAGGTTGCCCGACTTTTCCGTGAGGATCTCCCCCACCGTGCCGTACAGCAGGGGCGTGCCGTTGAGGACGGCGGCGGTGAGCAGGGGGATGAGGAACATATTCAAAAATCCATTCATTTGGCCGCCTCCTGTTCCGCCTTCGGCTCCCTGCCCCGGACGATGACCCGGTAGCGGATGAAGAACTCGCACCCCAGCATGAAGAACAGCAGGATGCCGGTAATGATGTCGGAGATGGACACGGGCACCCCCATCCGGGTCTCCAGGGTGTCCGCCCCCTTCTGGAGGATGGCCAGCATCCCGGAGATGCCCACCATGCCGAAGGGGTTGAGCTGGGCAAGCCACGCCACGGTGATGGCGGTGAACCCGGCGTTGTTGGCCACCCCGTCGTAGAGGGTGGTGTTGGCCCCCGACACCAGCAGGAAGCCCACCATCCCGGCGATGGCCCCGGAGAGGAACATGGTGCGCATGATGATCTTCCCCACGTTCATCCCGGCGTACCGGGCGGTGTTCTCGCTCTCCCCCACCACCGAGATCTCGTAGCCGTGCTTGGTGTGCTTCATGTAGACGTACATCAGCACCGTCAGCACCAGCACCACGATCCAGCCGCAGTAGACCCCCAGGACCTTGGGGAGGACGGCGTTGGCGTCGAACTGGGCGATCTGCTGGCAGCCCTTGGGAGCCTTCTCCCAGGGCCCGCCCTGGAGCCATTTCACCACCCCGATGATGATGTAGTTCATCATCAGGGTGAACAATGTCTCGTTGGTGCCCCAGCGGGCCTTGAAAAAGGCTGGGATCAGGGCCCACAGCCCGCCCCCCAGGATGCCCGCCAGGGCCATCACCAGCAGCAGGGGCACGTGGGGCAGCTTGTCCGCCCAGAACAGGGCGAAGTAGGTGGAACAGATGGCCCCGGCGGTGATCTGCCCCTCGGCCCCGATGTTCCAGAACTTCATCTTGAAGCAGGGGGCGATGGCCAGGGCCGTGCCCAGCAGGGGGATGAAATTTTTCACCGTCTGCCGGATGGCCGAGGGCTTGCCCAGGGCCCCGTCGATGATGGTGGCGTAGGCCTGGACGGGGTTGTTCCCCAGGGCCCCCATGAGAATGCCCCCTACCACCAGGGCCAGCACGATGGAGGCCAGGCGGATGGCCATGGCCTTCCCCTGGGAGAGCCCCTCCCGCTTGGCCAGGCGGAACAGGGGCGCCTTTTGTGTCTCGTTCATTCCGCCCCCTCCTTTCCGCCGCCCACCCGGGTCATGTAGAGCCCCAGCTCCTCCTTGGTGGCGGTCCGGCCGTCCACCACGCCGGAGACCTTGCCGCCGCAGAGCACCAGCACCCGGTCGCACAGCTCCACCAGCACGTCCAGATCCTCTCCCACCAGCAGCACGGCCACCCCCTTCTCCTTCTGCTCATTGAGGAGGTGGTAGATGGTATAGGAAGAGTTGATGTCCAGCCCCCGCACCGGATAGGCCGTCATCAGCACCGTGGGGGAGGAGGCGATCTCCCGCCCCACCAGCACCTTCTGCACGTTGCCCCCCGACAGCCGCCGCACCGGGGTGTCCACCCCGGGGGTGACGATCTCCAGCTCCTCCACCAGCTTCCGGGCCAGCTCCCGGGGGGGCTTGCGGTCCACGAAGAAGCCCTTGGCCTCCCCGTAGGTCTTGAGCATCATGTTGTCCACCATGCCCATGCCCCCCACCAGGCCCATGCCCAGCCGGTCCTCGGGGACGAAGGCCAGCCCCACGCCGATGCGCCGGATCTCCCCGGGGGTCTTGCCCATCAGCTCCTCCCCGTCCCGGTCCACCGGCACGTGCTGCCCGGCGATGGGCTCGCCGGGGTCGGGGGGATAGTAGAGGATGCTCCCCGTCCCCCCCTGGAGCCCGGCCACCGCCTCCAAAAGCTCCTTCTGGCCGGAGCCCGCGATGCCGGCGATGCCCAATATCTCCCCGCCGAAGGCCTGGAAGGACACGCCGTCCAGCATTTTGACCCCCTCGCCGTTCTTCACCGTCAGGTCCTTGACCTCCAGCCGCAGGTTGCGCCTCTCGCACAGGGGCCGGTCGATGTTCAGGGTCACCGCCCGGCCCACCATCATGTTGGTCAGCTGTTGGGGGTCGGTCTCGGCGGTATTCACCGTGCCGATGTACCTGCCCTTGCGGAGCACCGCCACCTGGTCGGAGATATCCATCACCTCGTGGAGCTTGTGGGTGATGATAATGATGGCCTTGCCGTCCTCCTTCATGTTCCGCAGCACGGCGAAGAGCTTGTCGGTCTCCTGGGGGGTCAGCACGGCGGTGGGTTCGTCCAGGATGAGGGTGTCCGCTCCCCGGTAGAGGGCCTTGACGATCTCCACCGTCTGCTTCTGGGACACCGACATGTCGTACACCTTCTGGTCCGGGTCGATGTCGAAGCCGTACTTCTCGCTGATCTCCCGCACCCTCCGGCCGATGGCTTTCGTGTCGAACTTGCTCTTCTCGTCCAGCCCCAGCACGATATTCTCGGCGGCGGTGAACACGTCCACCAGCAGGAAATGCTGGTGGATCATGCCGATGTGGTAGCGGAAGGCGTCCTTGGGGGAACGGATGGACACCTCCCTGCCGTCGATGTAGATGTGCCCCTCGTCGGGCAGGTAGATGCCGGCGATCATGTTCATGAGGGTGGTCTTGCCGCTGCCGTTCTCCCCCAGCAGGGCCAGGATCTCCCCCCGGCGGACCTCCAGGTCCACCCCGTCGTTTGCCACCACCGAGCCGAACCGCTTGGTGATGCCCTTGAGCCGGATGCCGCTGATAGTTTCCAAGGCTATCATCCTCTCTCCCCCCACCCGGGGGATTCTTCGGGTCCATTATACCACAGGCGCGAAGCGCCGTCGCGGCTTATCTTTTCCATCCGCCGAAGCCGCCGGGGAAAGGCCGCCCCGGCCTCCGCCCTACGGCGAGAGCGGGCCGCGCTGCGCGCGGCCCGCTCTCGATTTTCCCGGGGAATACCCCGGTCACTCCTCGGTGATGCCGTCGATGATCCAGTAGAACTGGGGCGCGGAGGGGGCCCCGGCGGCCACGTTGGACTCGTCGTAGAACTCGCCCTCGGCCATGGTCTTGGTATCGGGGGCGTCGGCGCCGAAGGCGGTGCCGATGCCGGTCCAGGGACCCTGGAAGGGGTGGATGGTGCCGTCGGCGATCTGCTTCTCCACCTCGGCCACCTTCTCGGCGGTGCCGGGGGCGGCGATCTTCTCATTGAGCTGGGTCAGCACCACGGCGCCCTCACCCATGCCTGCGGTCCAGTCGGAGGCCAACTGGCCCCCCTCGGCCACGGTCTTGATGCAGTACTCGAAGTACACGCTCCAGTCGATGCGGGTGGACACCAGGCTGGCGTCGGGCGCCACGCCGGTCATGTCGTTGTTGTAGCCGCAGTGGAAGGCCCCGGCGGACTGGGCGGAAGTGGCGGGAGTGGTGTTGTCGGAGTGCTGGGAGATGAGCTTGCAGCCCTCGTCGGCCAGGGCGCTGGCGGCGTTGGCCTCCTTGGGGGCGTCGGACCAGGAATTGACGTACTTCACCCGCATAGTGGCGCTGGGGCACACGCTCTTGGCGCCCAGATAGAAGGAGGTGAAGCCGGAGACCACCTCGGAGTAGGGGAAGGCGCCCACGTAGCCGATGAGGGCCTCGTCCTCCTTGATCTCCCCCTCGTCGATCATCTGCTGGAGCTTCATACCGCCCACCACACCGGCCAGGTAGCGGCCCTCGAAGATGTTGGCGAAGGCGTTGTGGGTGTTGTCCAGATCGTCCAGGGCGGACATCATGTTGGTGCAGGAGACGAACTGAATGTCCTTATAGTCGGGGGCCACCTTCAGCATGAAGGGCTCGAAGCCGTAGGAGGTGTTGATGATCAGCTCACAGCCCTCGTCGGCCAGCTCGATGTTGGCGTCCTCGCAGGAGGAGTCCTCGTTGATGTTGTTCTTGACCACCCACTCCACATTGATGCCCTGGTCGGCCAGCAGCTTGGTGGCCTCCTCCTTGCCCCGCATGAAGTTGTAGGTGTAGCCCTGGTCGTTCTCGTCGCCGATGTTGATCATGCCCACCTTGATGGTCTTGCCCTCGGGGGCGGCGGATTCCGCCGCGGCGGACGGGGCGGGAGCGGACGCCTCGGGGGTCTTGGACTCTTCGGCGCCCTGCCCGCCGCAGGCGGCCAGGGACAGAGAAAGGGCCCCAGCCAGGAGCAGCGACAAATACTTCTTTTTCATTTCATTTTCCTCCTCATGAATCTTCCGTTGTGGTTGGGTTTGTTATATAAACGGCCCCATCGCCGGAATTTCCGCTGTGGAAAAGCAGAAAAGAAGGGCCGCCGCTCTGGCTCGCCCTTTTCTCATCCACTCATCACGACCTGAACCAGGCCGCCTGTGGCAGCAAAAAATCTTGTCACGCGCGAAACGCGCTCAGCAGAAGGTGACCCCCTCCGTCTCACTCATACTCTCGATCCGGGCCAGGGACCTCCCCAACCGGCTCCGCCGGCCGGGGACCCCCTCTGGATTTCACATGCTCGGTCGGCACAGCCTCCCTGCGCAATCCTCCGCTTCGCTTCGAATTAACGGCGCTCCCGCGCCGACGGGTGGAATCCCTGGTCCCGCTCCTTTGGCTCCTTCTCAGCAGAAGGTGACGCCCTCCGTCTCACTCATGCTCTCGATCCGGGCCAGGGACCTCCCCAACCGGCTCCGCCGGCCGGGGACCCCCTCTGGATTTCACATGCTCGGTCGGCCAAGCCTCCCTGCGCAATTCTGCGCTTCGCTCCGAATTAACGGCGCTCCCGCGCCGACGGGTGGAATCCCTGGTCCCGCTCCTTTGGCTCCTTCTCAGCAGAAGGTGACGCCCTCCGTCTCACTCATACTCTCGATCCGGGCCAGGGATTCCACCCGGATGCCCTGCCCGCGGATCAGATCCCCGCCGGGCTGGAAGGCCTTCTCCACACAGATGCCGGCCCCCACCAGGGTGGCCCCGGCGCTCTTCACCACCTGGATCAGCCCGTTGAGGGCGGAGCCGTTGGCCAAAAAGTCGTCGATGAGGAGCACCCGGTCCTCCGGCCCCAAAAACTCCCGGGCCACGATGATGTCGTACACCTTCCCGTGGGTGAAGGACTCCACCTTGGAGGTGTAGACGCTTCCGTCGATGTTCTTGCTCTTGCTCTTCTTGGCGAAGATAACGGGCACGTCGAAGTACTGCCCGGCGATGCAGGCGATGCCGATGCCGGAGGCCTCGATGGTCAGGATCTTGGTGACCTTCTCGTCCCCAAAGAGCCGGAAGAACTCCTTGCCGATCTCGTTGTACAGCTTCACGTCGATCTGGTGGTTCAAAAAGCTGTCCACCTTCAATACCGCTCCGCCGTTGCGGATCTTTCCGTCCTTCTGAATGCGCTCTTCCAGCAGTTTCATCTCGCGTCCTCCCCAAATCTCTCATCTGTGCTTTCATTGTACAAGAAACGGCTCGAAAAAGCAATCCCCCCGGGCGGCGGATTTCAAACCCCGCCCCGTCCGCCGGCGGCGGCGGGGAAGTGCCCGGAATCTCATTGCCCTTATGGTCGAAACCTGTTATAATACCCCCGTATTCATCCGCCTTCCGCCTGAAAAGGAGATCATAAAACTATGGGCAAACAAAAACGCCGCTTCACCAGCGCCTTTCTGGCGGCGCTGATCACCCTCACCTGCTCCCCCATCACCCCCGCCGCCCGGGCCTATTCCGACTCGGAAAACACCTGGGCCGCCGAGGTCATCGAAAAGGCCGGGGCCTATGGCCTCATGAACGGCTATCCCGACGGCCGCTTCGGCGTGGGGGACCCCATGAAGCGGGTGGAGTTCGTCACCGTCCTCACCCGCATGTTCGACTGGGATGCCGCCGCCCCCGCCTCTCCCACCTACATCGACTGCCCCGCCGACTACTGGGGCTTTTCCGCCATGGAGACCGCCGCCGCCCACGGCGTGCTGGACCCCGGCGGCTCCATCCGGCCCGAGGATTACATCAGCCGGGCCGAGATGGCCCAGATGCTCGTCCGGGCCCTGGGCTATACCCGCCTGGCCCAATCCCTGTCCAATACCGTCCTCCCCTTCCCCGACGTCTCCTCGGACAAGGGCTACATCTCCATCGCCTATGACCTGGGCATCATCAACGGCGTGGAGGAAAAGGGCCAGCTGAAATTCCTCCCCACCTTCTCCGCCCCCCGGGAGCAGGCGGCCGCCATGCTGGTGCGCTGCTATGAGCGGTACACCTCCTCCACCTCCTGGCTCCACGGCTTCTACGCCACCTCCTCCTTCTCCCAGCTGGACTATACCGACGCCATGGACGCCGTCAGCGTGGGCTGGGCCCGCCTGGAGTACACCGACGGGGCCCTTACCGTCAACAACACCGCTGCCAACAACAACGACTGGGTGAAGCCCGAGGGCTCTGAGCTGGTCACCGGCCGCCTGGCGGCCAACTCCATCCCCTGCAACCTGAACGTCTTCGCCTCGGCCTCCACCTTCGCCTCCCTGGTGGCCGCCGGGCTCCAGACCGAGGCCGTGAACCGCCTGACCGCCGCCGCCCGGCCCTACTCCGGCCTCACCATCGACCTGGAGGGGCTCAAGACCGACCAGCGGGAGAACTTCTCCCTCTTTATGGCCTCCCTCCGCTCCGCCCTCCCCGCCCAGCAGTCCCTCTACGTCTGCGTCCAGCCCGACACCTGGTTCGGCGGCTACGACTACCGGTCCCTGGGCGAGTCCTGCGACAAGGTCATCCTGATGGCCCACGACTACCAGTGGTCCTCCATCCCCGACTACTACGTGGGCACGGACAATACATACTGCCCCGTCACCCCCTTCGACCAGGTCTACACCGCCCTCAAGCACCTCACCGACCCCGCCACCGGGGTCCAGGACCTAAGCCGGGCGGCCCTGGCCGTCTCCTTCAACACCACCGGCTTCCACGTGGACGAAAACGGCCTCCTGCTGGACACCACCTTCTATCACCCCGGTAAGGACACCATCGCCAAACGCCTTCAACAGCCCGACTCCCTCCGGGTCTGGGACGAGGCCAGCCACAACCCCTGCCTGACCTACACCACCGAGGACGGCGGCCGCTACAAGCTCTGGTACGAGGACGCCCAGAGCGTGGCCGACAAGCTCCAGCTGGCCCGCATGTTCGGCGTCACCAGCGTCTCGGTCTGGCGCCTGGGCACCATCCCCGACTACAAGGACATCCCCAACTACGACGTCTGGACCACCCTCTCCGCCCGCTGACGCCGCGCCCCTTTGCCTTCCCCTGGGGGAAAGGTGGCAGCCCGAAGGGCTGACGGATGAGGGGAACGCCGGAAGCCCTCCCGCCCCCGTCACTTGCCAATGCCCCGTCCCCCGCACCCCCGTAGGGGCGGATATCATCCGCCCGCTCCCCTTTCAATAAGCAAAACGTGAACGTAAAAAGGACCCGCCCCCGCTCATTGCCAAGGGCTCCCCCTCCGGGGGCACCCCAGGCCACCCTCTCCTGGCCCTCCGGGCCAATTCACCCTGTGTCCGGCTTCGCCGGACTGAGAGGGCCGCCCCCCAATCCCCCCATCACCTTCCGAATCGAGGTAACCTCCCATGAACCCAAAACACCGCCTCCACGAATTCGCCCTCATGACCTTAGGCTCCGCCCTGGTGGCGGTGGGCGTCTACTTCTTCAAATTCCCCAACCACTTCTCCATGGGCGGCGTCTCCGGCCTGTCCATCCTCCTGGGCCAGCTCATCCCCGCCACCGTGGTCACCCCCGGCGTCATCAACACCGCCATCAACGTCCTCTACCTGATCCTGGGCTTCGCGGTCCTCAACCGGGGCTTTGGCCTCAAGACGGTCTACTGCTCCCTGCTCTACTCCGTCCTGGTCCAGGCCTTGGAGTGGGTCTGCCCCCTCAACGGCCCCCTGACGGACCAGAAAATGCTGGAGCTCTTCTTCGCCGTCATCCTCCCGGCCCTGGGCTCGGCCATCCTCTTCAACCTGGACGCCTCCACCGGCGGCACCGACATCATGGCCATGATCCTCAAGAAGTTCACCGGCCTGGACGTGGGCCGGGCCCTTCTGATCTCCGACGTCCTCATCGCCGCCGCCGCCCTCTTCATTTTCGACATCGAGACCGGCCTCTTCTCCCTGCTGGGCCTGGCCCTCAAATCCATCCTGGTGGACAGCGTCATCGAGTCCCTCAACCGCCGCAAATCCTTCACCGTGGTCACCCACGATCCGGAACCGGTCTGCCGCTATATCACCGAAACCCTGGGCCGGGGCGCCACCGTCTGGCAGGGCCAGGGCGCCTACACCCACCAGGACCAATACGTGATCCTGACGGCCCTCTCCCGCCACCAGGCGGTCCAGCTGCGCAACCACCTGCGCCAAACAGACCCCAACGCCTTCATGCTCATCACCAACTCCAGCGAGATTTTCGGCAAAGGCTTCCTCCGGGCGTAAGTAAGGTGTTTGACTGTGTGCACATCAAGACGTGCGCAGTTCTGGGGGATATTTCTTTTCCCGAGGAAAAGAAACACCACCCCAGACCCCCAAAGAAAAGTCTTTTGGTGTAGCCCTGCTCGCAGGTTCCCTTTTTAGTAGAAGGTCTACTGCTCGAAGAAGGGGGATAAGCACGGGTGCGTCTGTGCGACACGTAGTCCCTTTAGCGCCGCTCGGCCGCTGACGTGTGCTTAATCGATAAGTGCCGTTTTGCGTACGCCCTTAGCCTTCCCCTTGGGGGAAGGTGGCAGCCCAAAGGGCTGACGGATGAGGGGACCTGCGGAAAAAGGAAAAGGCCCTGCTAAAGAGACAGGTTCCCCTCACCAGTCTCGTTTCGCTCAACAGCTTTCCCCCAGGGGAAGTTTTAAACAAACGAACCCCGTGGCCGCCACAAAGTGTGGCCACGGGGTCTTCTTACCTTCTTGTGAACAACCCGGGAAGGTTTCCAAAGGGAGGGGGACCGCAGTCCCCCTCCTTTGGTCGTTGAGAGGGGGTCTTGGGGGAGAGAATCGAAACTCTCCCCCAAGCGTCTTTTCTGGGGGGTCTGGGGGTGCCATCTTTTCCACGCGGAAAAGATGGTCCCCCAGGAGGCTCCACCTCCCAGAGGTGGCCAAACTCACCCCATCGGATGCGCCCGATACCGCACCCCAACGCAGTACCAGCCCCCCTCGGGCTCCCTCTGGTACCCATACCCGTCGTCCTCGTCAGCCTCCCCGGCCCGGAACCTCAATTCCACAGACGCGGACCTGACAACGTACCCCGCCAGCTCCCCGCTCCCCTCGGCCAAATCCGGGGCACAGGCCTTGGCAACCTCCATCCCCCAAACCGGCCGCAGGGCGTACCGCAGGGTAAATGTGACACTCTCCTCCCCGTCGACTTCTCCAACCGCCGTCCGGGTCAGCCCCAACAGCCTCACGTCGTCGGCCTGGAGCGGGCTTCCGCCCCGGGCTCTCCCGCTGTCACACATCCCGTCTCCCCGCAGCCCGTCCAGATACCGCTCGGCCCAGGCCCGGCAGGCCTCGTCCGGGTCCCCCGGCTCGTTGGCGTACACGTTGAGATAGGAGTAATTTCCGTTCAAAAAGTTTTTCCATCTGTGCTCGGCGGCATCCTGCCAGTCCTCGCTCCCAACCTCGGGGGGCCCGGGGATCCACTGGATGCCCCCCCGGTCCTTGACCCACACCGGCTCGGTGCCGAAGGCGTCCACCGTCTGCCGCCGGAAGCTCACGTTGTACTGCACGAGGGCGTACCCCTCCAGCTCCCCCTTCCCCACGGGACAGGGGTACCCCTCCGGGAACTGCCCCTCCAGGGCCGCCAGCCCGCCCGCGGGCTTGACGGCCAGGCCGACATTGTCCCCGGCGTCGTAGACCACCACGTCGCTGGCCTTCCACGCCGCCCCGTCCGGGAGCGCGTAGAACTGCTGCCCGAACTGAATCGCCCACCGGGTCCCCAGGTCCCCCTTCCCGTCGTCGGGCACGCAGATGATGTCCCCGTCCAGGGTGGACAGGCTCAGCCCCGCCTTGGGCTCCACGTGATAAGGCAGAGCGATGGGCTCCGTGGCGGCGGGCTTTTCCCGGTCACTGTCCTGGGCCGCCCGCCCCTGGACGCAGGTCCAGGTCACCGACCCGTCGGCGTTGTAGCTCCGTTCCAGCGTCACATGCCACTGGGTGTCGATTTTCCCGTCGTAGTAAGTCCTGCCGTTGGTCCCCGGCGAAAACACATACGTCCGGTCCGACCCCAGCGCTTCGGCGGCCCCCTTCTGCCCGTTCACCGGCCGCAGCATCAGCCCCACATCCTCGGTGGTCCCCATCACCGTCAAGGCGGCCCCGGAGCTGGTGACCTTGCTGGGCGTGAAGCTGGGCCCATAGTTCACCTCCACGCTGTCGCAGCGGAGGGGGTGACCCTCCGGCAGCCGGTAGAACTGCTGCCCAAACTCCGCCGCCCACAGCCCGAACACGGCGTACCTCTGACGGGTCTCGTCGGTCCCGGCGGGGAAGGTGACGGAGACCCCCACGGGCTCCACGTCCTTGACCCCCGCCCCCGCCGCCTCGGGCACAGCGAAGGGCAAAGACAAATCCATTCCATTGGCGTAATTCTGGGCGTACTGCCCCTGGTACTGGTAGCCGCTCCAAACGGTTTTCCCGTTGTCCGTCCCGCCCCGCCGTAGGGTAACGGCGGCGGTGACGGTCACGTAGTCGCTGTCCTCAAGCCAATAGGCCCCCACATAGTTGTCGTCCATGTCGTTGACGAGCCGCGCCCCGGCCCGCTTCCCCCACACGGGCCGGAAGGCGTACTCCAAATGGAACATCAGCGCCTCCGGCGTCTCCGACGGCGTCCACCCCACCAATTCCATAGTGGTCAGCCTCACGTCGTCCGCCTTGGCGGGGGACCCGTTGTCCGAAGCGGTCAAGTGCTGGCGGACATACGCCTCCGCCCACAGCCGCCCCGCCTCTTCCCAGGCCGCCCGGTCGTCCCCGGCCACGGCGGCGGACACCCTGGCGTCCAGGCTCCACATCTTGACCTGCTCGTCGGTCCAATCCCGCTCCTCTCCCGGCGGCGTGACGTTGGCCCGGAGGGCCAGACTGTACGCCCCGTTCCCGTGGGCGTACCACCGCCCGTCCTCCAGCGTCAGGGAACAGGCCAGCTCCATCAGCGCGTAGTCCTCGAACTCCCCCGTTCCCCGGGGCAGTCCTCCGTTGTAGAGCGCCGCCACGGCCTCCAGCCCGCCCGCGGGCTTCACCGCCAGCGCCCCGGTCTCCCACACCTCGCGGGTCCTGCCGTTCTTATGGGGCTCCTGCCCCCAGCCGCCCTGGCCGTCGGGCACGCCGGTCCACTCGTACCCCGTCCCCAGCACCGCCACGTCGGCGGCCTTCCAGGGGGCCCCGTCGGGCAGGCCGTAGAGCCGCTTCCCGTACTCCGCCAGGAACCGCACCACCACCTCCCGGGAGTAGCTCGCCTCGTTCCCCGCCCACTCGAAGTCGGGGATGCTCACCTCGTCCGTGGCCTCCAGATCGAGGGCCGTCACCCCCGGCACAGCTTCCACGTGAAGGGGCGTCTGGGTCTCCACGCCCCGCTCCACCGCCCCGGTGAAGGTGCACAGTCCGGCCAGCATCGCCAAACACACGGCGGCGGCCACCGCCTTTTTCCGAATTTTTCGGTACATACTCACCTGAACCACCCTTTCCTTGATCTGTTTCGGCCCCTCGGTCATGGCGGTGGAGGCGCTCAATAATTCCCCGGCCCGGGGCCGTCCCGCCGCCACCATCTCCACCAGCGTCCGCCCATAGGGCACCCGCTCCTCTTCTCCCAGCGCCCGCACCGCGGCGGCGTCGCAGGAGAGCTCACAGTCCCGCTTGGAACACACCGCCGCAATCCACACCAGCGGATGGAACCACCACAGGCACAGACACGCCGCCCGCGCCAGCGCCCACCAGTTATCCCCGTGCCGCCGGTGCGCCAGCTCGTGGGCCAAAATGTACTTCACCCGCCCGGGGTGCTCCGCCGCCTCCCGGTTGAGGTAAATGGCGGGCCGAAACACCCCCGCCAGACAGGGAGAGGCCAAGAAATCCGCCCGATAAACCGGCACAGGGCACCCTTCCACGGGATATTCCCTCCGGCTCCGCCTCAGCCTCCCCCACAATCTCAGATTGGAGACAACGAACCACGCCGCCATCCCCACCACGCCAATCATCCAAACAATTCTAACGATTTCCCCAACCCCAACGCTTCTTACGCTTTCACCACTTCCAACCGTAGGGGCGGATATCATCCGCCCGCCCTCTCCGGTCCCCGGAACACCTTCCGATCCATTGCCAATGGCTCCCCCCTCCTGGGGGAGCCCCCCTAGGGTGCCCTCTCTTTGCCCTTCGGGCAAATTCACCTCGTGTCCGGCGACGCCGGACTGAGAGGGGTCCCCCTGAGAAACCCCGCCCCCCATGACCGTCTGCGGAGCTCCCTCCACATCACTGCCAATGCCTTCCCCCTGGGGGAAGGTGGCCCGCAGGGCCGGATGAGGGGAACCTTCCCCCACCAACCCGGCCTCCCGTTCCAAAAGCACCCCAGCGCCGCCGCCCGCCGCCCGGACCCCCAAATTGGCCACGCTCACCGCGCTGGCCCCCAGGTTCACCGGCACCAGCAGCCGCAGAGCCACCAGCGCCCACAGGGCGTACCTGGCCCCCGCCGGGATGCGGTCTTTCAATACGCCCCGAATCAGGAACACCGCGCACAGCAGCACCGTGGCGGACAAAACCACCTCACGCATCCCCGCCGCCTCCTTCCGCCCGGTCCAAAATGTCCCGGAGCTCCCGCAGCTCCTCCTCCTTTAAATGCTTCCCCTCCACCAGGGAACTGACCATCAGCCCCAGGCTCCCGGAGAACACCCGGTCCAAAAACCGCTCGGCCTCCTCCACCGTGGCCTCCTCCCGCACGTAGGCGGGAAAATACTCCTTGGCCCGCCCGTTCTCCCGGTAGGTCACGGCCCCCTTCTTTTCCATCCGATTCAAGAAGGAGATGACGGTGTGCTTGCTCCACCCGGTCTCCTCCTCCAGCCCCGCGGTCAGCTGCGTGATGGTCTGGGGCGCCCCGTCCCACAGCTTTTCCATGACCCGCCACTCCGCCGGGGACAAACTCACATGCTCGTTCATATTCAAAGCCCTCCATTCAAGGTAACCATTTGCTTACCTCATGTATATCACGTTGGTAAGCAAATGTCAACCTATTTATTTACCGCCCTCGCCGCCACCGCCAAAGGCCCCCCGTCCCCCGCCACCGCCAACGCCCCCGCAGGCCTGTAGGGGCGGCTATCAGCCGCCCGCCCGCCTATCAACAAGCAAACGACAAGAAAAAAGCCCCACCCCTCCAATCCCTGTCAAAAGCTCCCCCTCCGGGGGAGCTGTCAGCGAAGCTGACTGAGAGGGCAGCCCCCCAAGGAAATATTTCCCTCTCGACGGCCTTCCCCTTCTTTCCCAAAACAATATGGTAAAATATGGTTATCTAATCCATTTTTCAAAAGAAGGGGATCATTATGCCGTTCCTGCGCAAGAAAGGTCTTTTCGAGAGTAACAAGGTACAATTTCTGCCCGTTGCCTGTCTCGCCCCCAACCCCAACCAGCCCCGCAAGCGCTTCTCTCGTGAGGGTTTGGAGGAATTGTCCGCCAGCATCGCTGAACACGGCATCCTCCAGCCCCTCTCCGTCCGCCGGAACGGGACCGGCTATGAGCTGGTCTCCGGGGAGCGCCGCCTCCGGGCCGCCCATATGGCGGGCCTCACCGAGGTGCCCTGCATCGTGGTGACGGTGGACGAAAACCAGTCCTCCCTCCTGGCCCTCATCGAGAACGTCCAGCGGCGGGACCTGGACTTTGTGGAGGAGGCCCAGGCCCTCCAGGCCCTTCTGGAGGCCACCGGCCTCTCCCAGGAGGCGGTGGCCCGCCAGATCGGCAAATCCCAGTCCGCCGTGGCCAACAAGCTCCGCCTGCTGAAGCTTACCCCCGAGACCCTCCGCCTGCTCCGGGAGGCGGGCCTCACCGAGCGCCACGCCCGGGCCCTCCTTCGCCTGGAGCTGCCCGTCCAGCAGGAAAACGCCGCCCGCTATGTCATTGAGCACGGCCTCACCGTAGCCAAGACCGAGGACTATGTCCAATCCCTTCTCTCCCCCGCCCCCAAGCGCACCAAGCCCACCTTCATCATTAAGGACGTCCGCCTCTTCCTCAACACCGTCACCCGGGGCCTGTCCATGATGCAGACCGCCGGTGTCCATGCCGACTGCCAGCGCCGGGACACCGACGAAGCCATTCTCCTCACTATCCGCATCCCCCGCCAGTCCGCCTAAAAGGAGGGCTTTTCCTTGGGTAAAACGGCGGTACCGAACACTCGCAAGGGATACGGGGGAAAGTTGTACGTTTATCTCGCCCATTTGTTTCACGTGAAACATTGAAAAGTTTATGATTTCAGGGAAGGCCTGGATGTTTCACGTGAAACATCCAGGCCTTCCCTGTTTTGTTTGTTCTTTTCCCCCTTTTGTGTCCTCCCGCCGCGCCACTCCGGCGGAACAGCCGCCGGGACCTTTGCTGAAAACCCGCTGGCGGCGGGTTTCTTTCTGCTCCGGCAGGCTTTTTTCCCGCTTCTTATTGAAAACCTTTCTCCTGACGGGTATAATAAGTTTTACGACCCTATTTACTTCACGAGAAAGGCTGTGCGTTATGGTAAAACGAATCGCGATCGTGAATCAGAAGGGCGGTGTGGGAAAGACCACCACCTGTGTGAATCTGGCCTCCGCCTTGCGCGCCAAGGGGCAGCGGGTTTTGGTCTGCGACTTTGACCCCCAGGCCAACGCCACTTCCGGTTTCGGGATCGATAAGACCACCGCCAACCCCAGCATTTACGAGGTGCTCATCGCCGGCGCCCCCTGCGAAAAGGCAGTCATCTCCACCCCCTACTGCGACGTGATCCCCGTCAACAAATCCCTGGCGGGAGCGGGGATCGAGATGATCGGCATGGACGACCGGGAACACCTGCTGCGCAAGGCCCTGGACGGGGTGGCGGACAATTACGACTATATCCTGATCGACTGCCCCCCCTCCCTGGAGCTGCTCACCCTCAACGCCCTGTGCGCCGCCGACTCCGTGCTGGTGCCGGTGCAGTGTGAGTACTATGCCCTGGAGGGCCTCTCCGACCTGCTGGGCACCGTCCGCATCGTCAAGCGGTCCCTGAATCCCGGCATCGCCATGGAGGGGGTGGTCCTCACCATGTTCGACTCCCGCACCAACCTGTCCATGCAGGTGGCCGAGGAGGTCAAGCGCCACTTCCCCGGGCAGGTCTATTCCACCGTCATTCCCAGGAACGTGCGCCTCTCCGAGGCCCCCAGCCACGGCAAGCCCATTGATGCCTACGACCCCTATTCCAGAGGCGCAGAGGCTTACGCCTCCCTGGCCGACGAGGTCATCGGGAAAAACAGCTGACTACATAGATAAGGTAGAGGCCTGTCCCCTACCCCACAGAAAGAAGGAATGAATATGGCAGTGGAACACGGCCTGGGCAAGGGCCTGGGCGCCCTGCTGGGCGACGCCGCCCTTCAAAACCAGGGTGAGGGTTCCCTCTCCCTCCCCATCTCGCAGGTCCAGCCGGGGCTGAACCAGCCCCGGAAGCGTTTCGACGAGGAAGCTCTGGCCGACCTGGCCGACTCCATCCGCACCCACGGGGTCATTCAGCCCCTCACCGTCCGGCGGCTGGCCTCCGGCTATTACCAGATCATCGCCGGCGAGCGGCGCTGGCGGGCCTCCAAGCTGGCGGGCCTTACCGAGGTCCCGGCTGTGGTCATCGAGGCCGACGACAAGAAGGTCATGGAGCTGGGCCTCATCGAGAACCTCCAGCGGGAGGATCTGAACCCCATCGAAGAGGCCAACGGCTACAAGGTCCTCATGCACGAGTACGGCATGACCCAGGAGGAGGTGGCCCAGCGGGTGGGCAAGTCCCGCCCCGCCATTGCCAACGCCACCCGGCTCCTGGACCTGCCCGACGCGGTGTGCCAGCTTTTGGAGGAGGGCAAGCTCTCCGCGGGCCACGCCCGGGCCCTCCTGGCCGCCCCCTCCGGCTCTCAGCAGCGGAATCTGGCCCAGCGGGTGGTGGAAGAGGGGCTCTCTGTCCGCCAGACCGAGCAGGCGGTAAAGCGGATGCTCCGGGAGGAGACAGAGGAGACCCCCGCCGCCAAGCCAGGCGACCCCTATAAGATCTACCGGGACGCCGCCGCCAAGGAGCTCTCCGACCGGTTCGGCCGCCGGGTTTCCATCGTCCACGGGGCCAAAAAGGGCAAAGTGGAGCTGGAGTACTACGACGACAACGACCTTAACACCCTGCTGGACCTTCTGGAACAGGTCAAATCCGTCCCGAAGGGAGGGTCCGTGGGTTGAGCGAGCGGAAACACCGGGAAAATCTCCAGCACCAGGCGGAGCACACCCGCCCCCGGCGCCGTATGTCTGTGCTGGGATATCTGCTGGTCCTCTTTGCCGTGGCCTTCCTCCTGCTGCTTTTGGCCTATTTCCAGCAGCAGCGGGCCAACGCCGAGGCCACGGATGCCTTGAAACAGTCGGTCTCCGCCGTGGACACCATCGAAAAGATGATCGCGGAAAATGAACAGCTGCGGGAACAGGTGGAACAGCTGGAAGCTGAGGCGACAACGCTGGACCAGGAAAACCAGAGCCTAAAGACCCTGACGGGCAACCTGACGGCCCGGCTGGAAAAGACCCAGGCGGCCATGGACTACTTCTGGCAGGTGGACGAGGCCTACGTCCGGGGCCGGTACGGCCTGTGCCGGGACCTGATCCAGGAGATGGAGGACGTCACCCAAGGAACCGCCCTGAAGGACTATCTGCCCACGGAGAGCGCCACCGACACCGACCGCTTCTCCCCCGCCCAGCGGTATCAGGAGATCTACGACAGCCTGTACTGATTTGGACCGACCGGTCCCCCCCTGCCCCGGCGCAACATTATAATGAGGTGAATTGATTATGCTGGATATCAAGTTTATTCGGGAAAACCCGGATGTGGTCAAAGAGAACATCAAGAAGAAATTCCAAGACGAGAAGCTCCCCCTGGTGGATGAGGTCATCGCCCTGGACAAGGAGAACCGTGAGACCATCCAGGCCGCCCAGGACCTGCGCACCGCCCGCAACGCCAAGTCCAAGCAGGTGGGCATGCTCATGGGACAGGCCAAAAAGACCGGAGACGACAGCCTTCTGGCCCAGGCCGAGACTTTGAAGCAGGAGGTGGCCGCCGACGCCGACACCCTGGCCGCCCTGGAAGCCAAAGAGGACGAGCTGGCCGAGAAGATCCGCAAGATCCTGCTGGTCATTCCCAACATCATCGACCCCTCCGTGCCCATCGGCCCCGATGACTCCGCCAACGTGGAGGTGGAGCGGTTCGGGGAGGCCGCCACGCCCGACTTCCCCATCCCCTACCATACGGAGATCATGGAGAGCTTTGACGGCATCGACATGGACGCCGCCGGGCGGGTGTCCGGGGCGGGCTTCTACTACCTGCTGGGGGATATCGCCCGGCTCCACGAGGCGGTGCTGGCCTACGGCCGGGATTTCATGATCGACAAGGGCTTCACCTACTGCATCCCCCCCTTCATGATCCACGGCAACGTGGTGGAGGGGGTCATGTCCCAGACCGACATGGATGCCATGATGTACAAGATCGAAGGCGAGGACCTCTACCTCATCGGCACCTCCGAGCACTCCATGATCGGCCGGTTTATCGACCAGATCATTCCCGAGGACAAGCTTCCCCAGACCTTGACCTCCTACTCCCCCTGCTTCCGCAAGGAGAAGGGGTCCCACGGGCTGGAGGAGCGGGGCGTGTACCGCATCCACCAGTTTGAGAAGCAGGAGATGATCGTGGTCTGCAAGCCCGAGGAGTCCATGGCGTGGTACGAAAAGCTCTGGCGGTACTCCGTGGAGCTGTTCCGCAACTTCGATATCCCCGTGCGCCAGCTGGAGTGCTGCTCCGGCGATTTGGCCGATCTGAAGGTGAAGTCCTGCGACATCGAGGCGTGGAGCCCCCGGCAGCAGAAGTATTTCGAAGTCTGCTCCTGCTCCAACCTGGGGGACGCCCAGGCACGGCGGCTGAAGATTCGCTATAAGGGTGAGGACGGCAAGACCTATCTGGCCCACACCCTCAACAACACCTGCGTGGCGCCCCCCCGGATGCTCATTGCCCTGCTGGAGAACAACCTCCAGGCCGACGGGTCTGTGAAAATTCCCAAGGTGCTCCAGCCCTATATGGGGGGCAAGGAAATTCTGGTGCCCAAGGGCTGATTTCATTTTACCGGGAAGGTTTGTTAAGAGGCGGAACGTTGGGATGCTTCACGCAGCGGCGGTGCCCCCTGATCTTTTTGGCGCAAACGGAACGCCACGGTAAAGCTGCTGGGCGGCACCAGCGCGGGCCTGCCCGGCATAGCCGGCAGGATGTCATTTTTCTAAAACGCAGAATGTTTCACGTGAAACATTATAATGTTATACCTATCCAGGCCGCGGCGGACGGTGGATCTCCGTCCGCCGCACAATGAATGGAGGGTGGAAATGAAATACGTGGCGGCTGTTTTGCTGGCGGCGGTGCTGGCCCTTCCCTCCCCCGCCCTGGCGGCGGAGGGGGCGGGGTTTTCCGACGTGGAAGAGGGTGACTGGTTCGCCCCCTATGTGGAAGTGTGCGCCGAAGATGGGCTGATGATCGGCCTGGGTGACGGGCGGTTCGACCCCATGGGGGCCGTGAACACCGACGAGGCCGTGGTGATGGCCGCGCGGGTGCTGTGGCAGGCCGACGGGGGCTCCGGGCCGCTGCCCAAGGGGCCCAGCGTGGAGGAATTTGCCGCCGAGGTGGGCGAGGACATCAGTAATTTCCCCTTTTTGGACAGCCCGGAGCTGACCCAGGAGTACGCATCTTCCTGGAGCTGGGACGGGTATACCTATCTGTTCCGGCGGACCAGGGAGGCCGGGGCCGCCTTTGACGGGGGGCTCATCTACCCCTACTCTGCCGACCGGTACGACTTCTTCCACCTGCTGGGCTTTGCGGCCCAAGGGCTGGAGCTGCCCGGACGCAACCGCTTGGACGCAGTGCCCGGGACCCGGGAGGAGGGCATTTTGGACCTCTATCGGGCGGGCATTTTGGCGGGGACCGACGGGTACGGGGCCTTCGATGGGCAGAAGGGGCTGACACGGGCGGAGGCCGCCGCGGCCCTGGCCCGCATCGCCCGGCCCGAGCTGCGGCTGTCCTTTACGCTGCTCCCCTTCCCCTACGAGGGGTATACCCTGACGCCGCTGCGGGCGTATACCGGCTCCGACGGCGTGAATTACCCGGTGTTTCCCTTGGTGGACGGGGATATTCTGCTTCTTGACGGGCGGACAGTGCCCTGGCCGCCCATGGGGTCCATCTCCTCCGGGCTTTTCCGGAGCGGGGACTACTGCCACTTCCAGGGCTTTGACCGGGACACCGAGGACCCCTGGGACACGCTGGTCTGCCTGATGGACCGAGAGGGGAACATTCCCGTGCCGCCGGGGGTCTATGACGACCTGCGGGCCACCGGGGACGGGCACTTGATTGGCATTAAATGGGAGGGAAACACCGCCCGGTGGTTCCACCTGAACGCCGCCGGGGAGGCGGAGGCCGAGCTGCCCGGCACCGTGGGCACCGGCGGAAACAACTGGTGGGGGTTCAACCAGTGGGTGTGCCCCTGGCGGGACGAGGAGCAGTTCCTCTGGGGCTACAAAAACCAGGAGGGGGGCTGGGCCGTTGAACCCACCTGGGCCGAGGCGTGGCCCTTCCAGAACGGGTACGCCGTGGTGCGGGATTACGCCACCGGGCTGTACGGGGTGCTGGGGCTGGACGGTGAGCTGGTTCTCCCCTACCAATACACCGACATCGAGCCGTTTTGGAACTCGCCGGGGTGCGAGGCGCCCGGGTATTTCGCTGTCACCGACCGGGACGGGCGGGCCGGGTGGGTCGCTCCTGACGGGACGTGGTATGACCGGGATTCGGGGCTGAATGAGGATCCCGCCTATCAAAACGGCTACGCCGCCTGCTGGGACGGGGGGTACGACGAGGCTTACAGCTACTATCTGGGGCCGGATACCCTGCGCGCCAGCGAGCGCTTCGACTGGTGCGGGGACATCGGGCCGGACGGGGCCGGGTTCGTGGGGATGGACGGGATGATTTGGCGTATTCAGTTTGAGTAGAGGCGCGGGGGCGGGCGGATGATATCCGCCCCTACATTGTGAGACGGAGGGCCGGGGGATGGCCGCCCGGGTGCGGGCGGCCCCATGGGCCCACGGGGTCACAGGCGGGCGGCTGAAAGCCGCCCCGACATTGTGAAACGGAGGCGCGGAAGATGAAACGCTTGGCGGTTTTTTTGCTGGCGGGGGCGCTGATGCTCCCCTCCCCCGCTCTGGGAGCGGAGGCTTCTGGTTTTTCCGACGTGGAGGCCGGGAGCTGGTACGAGGAGGGCGTGAAGGTCTGCGTGGAAGCGGGGCTGATGGAGGGCGTCGGCCAGGGCCGGTTCGCGCCGGGGGACCGGCTGAGCCAGCCCGAGTGCCTCACTCTGGCGCTGCGGCTCTACGATCTGTGCCACGGCGGGGACGGGGCGCTCCCCCACGCCCCGGCGGAGTGGAGCTTGGGGCGCTTTACCCTGGAGCTGGAGGACGGGACCGTCCTCAACCCCTACGTCAGCGACCCGGAGGCCGTCAGCTTTCAGCCCAGGGGTATCCTGTTCTACCTGGACGAGGAACAGCGGGACTGGGCCCAAGGACTGGCGGGGCGGGAGGCCGTTTTGGGCTACCAGGGCGGTCGGTACTCCGCCGCGCTGGAATTCGCCACGTGGATCGAGGATGCCGCGCTCTTCTTCCCCGTGGAGTACGGCACCGATTTCTACCCGGTCTACGACGAGCTGACCCAGCAGGTGTGGCGGGTGCCCAGCCCGGAGGCGTGGTACCGGGACGCCTGGTATTATCTGGAAGAGAATGGGTTGAGCGAGCAGTATTCCTCCTTCTCCTTTGAGGAGGGCGTCGCCGCCAGCCGGGCGCAGTTTGCCTGGGCGCTGGCCAGGACGGGGGCGGAGCTGGGGGAGGTCAACCATATCTCCGACCTGCCCGACACCTCCGACGAGCAGGTGTTGGCGCTCTATAACGCCGGGGTGCTGACCGGCACCGACGAGTACGGCCGGTTCGGCGGGGAGGCCGGGCTGACCCGGGCCGAGGCCGCCGTCATGACGGCCCGTGTGTTGAAGCCGGAGCTGCGCAAGGAGTTTTCCCTTACGGCTCCCGCCGCCGCGCGGGGGTACACCCTGACCTATCTGATGGACGGGACCCCCGACTGCGGGGTGGACTACCCCGTGTGCGTCCTGGGGGGCGGAGACGGCGGGGCCAGCGGCGTGCTGACCCTGGACGGGCGGCTGCTGGAATGGCCGGGGGCGGTGCCCTCCTTCGGGCTGGAGCGGGACGGGGAATACTGCTATTTCTCCGCCTGGAAGGACGAAAACCGGCGGCCCTGGGAGATGAACACCGGGCTGATGGACCGGACGGGGGCCTTCCCCGTGCCCATGGGGGAATATGACAGCCTCCACTCCACCGGCGACGGGCGGTTTGTGGGGACGAAGGTGGACGACCCCTGGGGGGAGATGGACCAGATCCAGTGGTTCCTGCTGGCCGCCGACGGGACGGTGGAGGCCGAGCTGCCCAGGGTGGAAAACGGCTCTGACAACTCCTGGTGGGCCTTCGGCGAGGGGGTCTGCCCCTGGAAGGATGCCGAGAGCGGGCTTTGGGGGTACGTGGACGCCCGGGGGGACTGGGCGGTGGAGCCCACGTGGACCTACGCCGGGAGCTTCCGGGACGGGTACGCCGTGGTGGAGCTGGACGGGCTCCAGGGGGCCATCGACCGGGACGGGGCCCTGGTCGTGGACTACGCCTATCCTAAACTGATCTACGCCGGGAACGGGCAGTTTTTTGGTGAGGACTGGAAAAGTCGGGCGAGCTGGCTGGTCCGGCCCGGCGGGGAGGCCCGGGAGGTCTGCTGTGAGTTCTCCGACGCGCGGGGGCAGAACGGGTTCGTGGCCTGCACCTGGGGAGAGGCGGACAGCTGGACGGGGTACTACTACTGCTATCTGGACCGGGATTTGAGGCCCATCACCCCCGCGGAATTCACCTTCGCCAGCGACATCGGGCCGGATGGGGCCGGGTTCGTGGGGATGGACGGGGGGATTTACCGCATCCAGTTTGAGTGAGGGGAACATGGATGCCTGGGGCGGGCGGATGATATCCGCCCCTACATTGTGAGATGGAGGCGCGGAAGATGAAACGCTTGGCGGCGGGTTTGCTGGCGGGGGCGCTGATGCTCGCCTCCCCTGCTTGGGGGGCGGAGGTCCCCGCGTTTTCCGACGTGGAACCTGGGAGCTGGTATGAAGAGGGCGTGCGGGTCTGCGTGGAGGAAGGGCTGATGGAGGGCGTGGGGGACGGGCGGTTCGCGCCGGAGGCCCCGCTTTCTGATGTCGAGTGCGGCGTGCTGCTTCTACGGCTTTATGATTTGGGGCACGGCGGGGCCGGGACCTTTGAACCGGCACCGGAGGAATGGGGGAAAATCACCTTTACCACCGCCGACGGCACTGCCGTCACCGGCTACGGCGGCGAGGATTCCTGGCGGTGGACGGCCCTGAGCCGTTCCGACCCCGGGCGGCCCGGCATCTCCCTGGACACCCCGGAGCTGGATGCCTGGGGACAGGCCCAGGACGGCAAGGACGCCACCCTCGTCCTGGTGGGGAAGGAGTGGGCCGGCACCGCCGTTTATTATGCTGGTGACTCGGAAAAAATCCTCTATTTCGACTTTGCCCGGGACCTGGACGGCAACCAGATCGGCCCTTCCTCCAGTGAGCTCACCACCGCCCGCTACCTCCGTCCGGCGCCGGAGCGTTGGTGGCGAGACGCGAGCTATTACGCCTACTCCCAGGGCCTTCTGGAGTACAACAGCGCCTTTTCTTCGCTGCTGTGGGACGGTCAGCCGGGGCAGCCTCCAATCACCAGGTGGGCCTTCGCCGAGCCCCTTGCCATTGCCGCCGGGGAGCTGCCGGCCCTCGGGCAGGTGACCGAGCTGCCCGACGTGGGGCCGGACGGGGAGTACGAACAAATCATCCTGGGCCTTTACAGCGCCGGGGTGCTGACCGGGAGCGACGCTTACGGGACATTCCACGGCGAGTGGGGGCTGACCCGGGCGGAGGCCGCGGGCATCTGCGCCCGGGTGCTGCGGCCCGAACTGCGCAAGACCATCTCTCCGATCCCCCAGGCCGCCTTTGTCCCCTTCCAGGAAAATGGGTTCTATGGGCTGAAAGACGCCTCCGGAGCGGTGCATATCCCCGCTCAATACGCCTATCTGGTGGTGGAGGAAGATGGCGCTGTGGTGGTCACAGACCTCCATGGCAACAAGGGTATCCTGGACGTGGACGGAAACGTGATCCTGCCCTGTCTCTATCCCCGCATTTACAATTCTCCCGACCAGGAGGGCCTTGTCGTGGTAGGAACCGCCGGCGACTACGCCAGCCCCCTCCATTACAACGGTAAAAAGGGCATGATCGACACCCAGGGAACCATCGTTATTCCTTTGATATACGACTTCCTCACCCCCTTTGAAAATGGAACGGCCAGCTTCGTCCGGCAGGAGGGGGAAACTCTGATATTTGGGCATCTGGAGCCGGACGGTACCGAGCTTCTCCTGACGGCGGAAGAGGTTTCCCCGGATGACCAGCTCTATATGGCCCTCCGGTTGCTGGGAGTCATAACGCCATAACGGCCCCAGCAAAATAAAGACGAAAAGGAGAATGGCTCATGAAAGAGAAAACCGGCGGCTTTATCGCCGAGTTCAAGCAGTTTATCGCACGGGGGAACGTGATGGACATGGCCGTGGGCGTTATCGTGGGCGGCGCGTTCAAGGCCATCGCAGACTCCCTGACCGCCGATATCATCATGCCGGTCATCGGCATCTTTGTAAAGGAAAACTCCTTTGCGGATTTGAGCGTCACCGTGGGGTCGGCGGTCATTACTTACGGCAACTTTATCAACGCCGTGCTCAACTTCCTCATCATGGCGCTGGTGGTGTTCTGCCTCATCAAGGGCATCAACTCCTTCCACCGCAAGAAGGAGGAGGCGCCGGCGGCGCCCCCCGCGCCCTCCAAGGAGGAAGTGCTGCTGACCGAGATACGGGACCTTTTGAAGGAGAAAGCCGATGCCTGACGAGAAAAACTTGGAAAATGAGACGCCGAAAGAGGAGATCGTGTACGCCACGCCCATGAAGCGGGTTTGGGCCTGGGTGGGGGTGGTGTACATGGTCATTTTGGTGCTGCTGATGACCTACGGACTTGCCTCCGGGGGGTATTTGAACGGTATCGGGCCGCTGATGCTCTCCCCCGCCCTGGCGGGGGTGGGGGCCTCCGCCATCGTGCGGTACCGCTCCGGGGAGGGCCGGGGAGGGCTGGCCGTCTGTATCCTGGTGGCCGGGGCCGGGTTTGTTCTGGCGGTGCTGAACGTGGTGCGCTCCATTCCCGCCATCGTCAGCCAGGTGGGGGCCATCGGATGAGAGAGATTTTGAACCGGGGGCTGGAACAGATGGGGCTGACGGCCCCCGAGGGGGCCGTGGAGCGGCTGGAAATCTATGCCCGGCTGCTGGTGGAGCAGAACAAGGTCATGAATTTGACCGCCATTACCGAGCCGGAGGCCGTGGCAAGGCTGCATTTTTTGGATTCGGCGGCGGTGCTGGGGTATTTGAGGGGGGCGGGACACGCGGGCGGTGGAGATAACACCCTCTCAGTCGCCTGCGGCGACAGCTCCCCCGGAGGGGGAGCCTCCCTGCGGGGGGACGCCCCGGGTCTAAGGGTCATTGACGTGGGGACCGGGGCCGGGTTTCCGGGGCTGGTTCTGAAGATTTTGGAACCCTCCCTCTCTTTGACACTGCTGGATTCGCTGGGGAAGCGGGTGAAGTGGCTGGAGACGGTCTGCCGGGAGCTGGGGCTGGAGGGAGTGACCTGCCTCCACGCCAGGGCGGAAGAGCAGGCGTTGGAGCCGGGGTTCCGGGATTCCTTCGACGCGGCCGTGTCACGGGCGGTGGCCTCCCTTCCCCTGCTCACCGAGCTGTGTCTGCCCTATGTGCGGCCCGGCGGGACCTTCTTAGCCATGAAGAGCGTGGAGAGCGGCCAGGAGATCCTCTCCGCCCAAGGGGCCGTGAAGCGGCTGGGAGGGCGGCTGGAGGAGCCGGTGGACTACGACGTGCCCGGCGCCGGGGTGACCCACCGGCTGGTGCGGGTGCGGAAAATCTCCAATACGCCCAAGGGGTATCCCCGGAAGTGGGCGAAAATCAAAAAGGAACCGCTGTGAGGGACGGGGCGTGGCAGCGAAGCTGAAGGTTCCCCTCATCCGGCCCTGCGGGCCACCTTCCCCCAGGGGAAGGCTTTTGGGGGGGAGCTGTTCTCGGGGAAGCGTTCTGGGGAAGGCTTTTGTCCCGGGGGAGCGTTCTTTTGTGGAAATCGCATCACGAAGCCCATTTTGGGGCCCTGTTTTTATCCATTCTCACACAAGAGAAGGAGAAAAGTTATTGAACTGCCTTTCCTGGCATGTTATAATAGGATATCTGGGAGGTTTTTCATCATGGCAACTGTGATCGCCGTCACCTCCGGCAAGGGGGGGACGGGAAAGACCTCTTTCACCGGGGCTGTCTCCTCTTGTCTGGCGGCCCTGGGACACCGGACCCTCTGCATCGATATGGACGTGGGGCTGCGGAACCTGGATCTTTCCCTGGGGCTGGCCGACCGGGCCCTGATGGACTTCACCGACGTGGTCCAGGGGCGCTGCTCTTTGGAGCGGGCGGTGGTGGAGCACCCGGACATCCAGGGGCTCTACCTGCTCACCGCCCCCCTCACCCTGCCCCAGGGGATTCCCGAGCCCGCTATGCGGGACCTGCTGCGGCAGGCCAGGGAGAAATTCGACTACATCCTGCTGGACGCCCCCGCCGGACTGGGGGAGGGCTTCCGGCTGGCGGTATGCGGGTGCGACCGGGCGGTGGTGGTATCCACCAACGACGCCTCCGCCCTGCGGGACGCCCAGCGGACCGTCACCGAGCTGATGGCCCGGGTGGACCAGATCCACCTGGTGGTCAACCGGGTCCAGCCCAAGCTGCTGCGGCGGCTGCACACCACCATCGACGACGCTATGGACGCCGCGGGGCTGCCTCTTTTGGGGGTAGTGCCCGAGGACAGCCGGGTGATGCTCTCCGCCAATCAAGGGAAGCCGCTGATTCTCTGCGCCAACAAGGGCGCGGCGGTGGCGTATCTGAATATTGCCAGACGCATTGACGGGCAGAAGGTGCCGTTGATGAAAATCAGATAGCGGGGTCTCCGGCGAAACCGTCAGGTTTCGTTGGGGAGAGGAGGAGCAAGGGAGCGGGCGGAGTTTTCCCCGCAGGGGGAAACGGAGCCAAGCGGACTTTGCGACGACGATGGGCAGAAGGTGCCACTGATGCGGATTCGGTGAGGGGCCTTGCGGGAGAGTTTGGGCGTTTGAATGTTAAGTGCTTGCACGTCAAACGTGCGTGATTCTGGGGGACATTTCTTTTCCCGAGGAAAAGAAATGCCGCCCCAGACCCCCAAAGAAAAGTCTCTTGTGCTAACTTGCTCGCAGATTCCCTTTTTAGTAGAAGGTCTACTGCCCGTTGATAGGGGGAAAGGCACGGGAGCGTCTGTGCGACCCGTTATTCCTCTTGCGCCGCTCGCCGCTGACGTGTGCTTGATTGATAGGTGCCGTTTACGTACCCTTAGCCTTCCCCTTGGGGGAAGGTGGCAGCGGTGAAGTCGCTGACGGATGAGGGGAACTAGGGACATGGGAAAAAGGCTCTACCAAACCGATAAGCTCCCCTCATCAGTCTGCTTCGCAGACAGCTTCCCCCGGGGGAAGCCTATTTGACAAACTTTCACCCGTCCAGGCGCGCCTATGAGTTGCAAAAGGTTTCTGTACAGCAATACTCAGCGGCAGCGGCGCTAAGAGAAGCACGAGTTGACAGACGTGAGCGCCGGTCGTTAGGAGCCGCCACCCATAAATTTAGTTCGGCTTTTTTCTTTGGCATCAAAGACCGTTTCTTTTTTCACGAAAAAAGAAATGGGCTTTGCCCCGCCGGAGGCGGGCCCCCGGCAGGGCCGCCCTGCCATCCCCCCGCCCCCGGCGGGCAATCGAGACAACTTCCTGAGAAAGAAGGGTCATAGGATATGAACATCGCGCTTTTGAGCCACGACAGGAAAAAGGAATTGATGGTACAGTTCTGCATCGCCTATTCCGGCATCCTGTCCAAGCACCATATTTGCGCCACCAATACCACCGGGCGGCTGGTGAGCGAGGCCACCGGGCTGCCGGTGACCCTCTACCTCTCCCACGAGCACGGCGGCAGCCAGCAGATCGGGGCCAGGATCGCCTACAACGAGATCGACATGGTCCTCTTCTTCACCGATCCCCAGTCCCACGAGCTGGATCAAGACCTGGACTATATCACCCGGCTGTGCGACCAGTACAATATCCCCATGGCCACCAACGTGGCCACGGCCGAGATGCTCATCCTGGGCCTGGCCCGGGGCGACCTGGACTGGCGCGACATCATCAAGCCGGGAGCGGCACCCTTTCCCACTTGACAGGCCCCGGTTTTTGGGATAAGATTGCCTCAGTTTGACCGCGCAGAGCGGGCATGAGTAGCCGACACACCGCCGGACAGAGAAAGACCCCTGGGGCTGGAAGGGTCTGCGGCAAGGCGTCGGGGAAAGACGGCCCGGGAGCGGGGGCGGAGACGCCCACGGCCCGCCTCCCCGTAACAGGAGGCCAAAGGGCGGCGCTGGAAGGTCTTCCAGCGCCCGCTGAACATGGGTGGCACCACGAAGGCAGGAGCTTTCGTCCCGTGACTGGGATGGAATCTCCCGCCTTTTTTGCGATTTACAACAGGAAGGAAGCGACGAGAATGGAACGCGTGAAAGCACGGACCCTGTCCGGGTTCATGGAGCTGCTGCCCGCGCAGCAGAATCAGTTCGAGCGGGTGCGGGAGGTGCTGGCCGGGACCTATGAGCTGTACGGCTTCACCCCCCTGGACACCCCCGTCATTGAGGCCAGCGAGGTCCTGCTGGCCAAGGCCGGCGGGGAGACCGAGAAGCAGATCTACCGCTTTACCAAGGGGGACAGCGACCTGGCCCTGCGGTTCGATCTGACGGTGCCCCTGGCCAAATATGTGGCCCTCCACCACAACGAGCTCTCCTTCCCCTTCCGGCGGTACCAGATCGGCAAGGTCTACCGGGGAGAGCGGGCCCAGCGGGGCCGGTTCCGGGAGTTCTACCAGGCCGACATCGACGTGATCGGGGACGGAAGCCTGGACATCATCAACGAGGCGGAGATCCCCGCCATCATCTACAAGACCTTTACCGGCCTTGGGCTGGAGCGGTTCCGCATCCGCATCAACAACCGGAAGATCCTGAACGGACTGTTTGCCATCCTGGGCCTCACCCAGCAGGCCGGGGATGTGATGCGGACCATCGACAAGCTGGAGAAGATCGGCGAGGAGAAGGTAAAGGCCATCCTGGTGGAGGACTTCGCCGTCCCCGGCGAGGTGGCGGACAAGCTGCTGGCCGTGCTCCAGGCCGGGGACCCCCTGGGGGCCCTGGAGGAGTTCCGGGGCCGGGACGAGGGCTTCGACCGGGGTGTGGAGGAGCTGACCACGGTGGTGCGCTATCTGGGGGCCTTCGGGGTGCCCGGCGACCACTTCGCCGTGGACCTGACCATCGCCCGGGGGCTGGACTACTACACCGGCACGGTGTACGAGACGGTGCTGCTGGACCACCCGGAGGTGGGATCGGTGTGTTCCGGGGGCCGGTATGATAACTTAGCGGAATATTATACCGACAAACAACTGCCCGGAGTGGGGATTTCCATTGGTCTGACCCGGCTGTTCTACGTTTTGCAGGAGCAGGGGATGCTGAATCCCGACCTGCCCACCGCCCCCGCCGACGTGCTGGTACTGCCCATGACGGAGGACCTCTCCCCCGCCATCGCCTTCGCCACCGCCTGCCGGGCGGGCGGGGTGCGGGCCCAGCTGTACACCGAGCCCAAGAAGTTTAAGGCCAAGATGAACTACGCCGACAAGATCGCCGTGCCCTTTGTGGCCTTCCTGGGGGAGGACGAGGTGGCGAACGGCGTGGCGTCGCTGAAGGATATGAGGTCCGGGGCGCAGGAGAAGGTGGCCCTGGACCAGGCGCCCGGGTGGCTGAAGGAGAAAATTGCCGCCCTGGGGGCGGGGACGCCCATTCGGGAAACCGACCGGGAGTGAGGATGCGCCGGAGGGCCGCCGGGGACAGCGGCCCCTGCGGGGGCGTCCCTTACAGGAGTTCGCCTTGCGGTGCCGCTGTGGGAAGGCAGCGATAAAAAGGAGGCTGCGTTATGGATCGGGCTGAATTTCAAGCCATTGAGGGCTATATGCTCCAGCAGATGGCCGATATGGCCCACGACGCCCAGCACGTCTACCGGGTGTTCTATACCGCCTTGGACATCGCGGGGTGGGAGACGGAGGCCCGCCGGGACATCGTGGCCGCCGCGGCCCTCCTCCATGACGTGGGGCGGGCGGCCCAGGCCAGGGACCCCGCCCTCTGCCACGCCCAGGTGGGGGCGGAGATGGCCTACCGGTTCCTCACCCGGGAGCTGGGCTGGGACGAGGGGCGGGCCGGGCACGTGAGGGCCTGCGTCCTTACCCACCGGTTCCGGTCCGACCGGCCGCCGGAGAGCCTGGAGGCCAAAATCGTCTTTGACGCCGACAAGCTGGATGTCACCGGGGCCATGGGCATCGCCCGGACCCTTCTTTACGCGGGGCAGACCGACGAGCCGCTGTACCGGCTGGACGGAGAGGGCCGTGTCCTGGTGGACGCGGATTCGCCCTCCTCTTTCCTGCAGGAGTACAACTTCAAGCTGCGGGGCATCGCCGGGGGGCTGTACACCCGGCGGGCCCGGGAGCTGGCCCGGGGGCGGCAGAAGGCCGCCGACGATTTTTACGGCGCCCTGCTGGCGGAAGTCACGGGGAGCCTGGAGCGGGGACGGGCGGCGCTGGATGGATTGCTGAGAGAAACGGGGGATTTTTGACATGGCTGTGCCGAAGTATGACCAGATGTATGAGGACTACCTGCGGGTGCTGGAGGACGGGCGGGAGCGGTCCAACCCGGAGATCCGGACCGTGATCGCCCAGGTCAGAGACCTTTCCGAGGAAGATCTGGCGGAGACCTTCACCAGCGGGGAGCAGGTGTTTCGGAACCGGGTGGCCTGGACCTGTGAGTTTCTCTTGAAGGCCGGGCTCATTCAGCGGGTCCGGCGGGGTGTCTACGCCATCACGGCGGAGGGACAGAAGGTGCTGCGGGAGCATCCGGGGCGCATCGACACGGCTTTGCTGCGGAGGTATCCCTCCTTCCGGGCGTGGGACGCCCCCGCCAAAAAGGCCGCCCAAAAAGAGAAACCGGAGATCGCCGCCGGGTACGACGCCACGCCGGAGGAGGCCATTGAAGCCGCCTTCCGGGAGGTGAACGACGCCCTGGCCGAGCAGCTCATGGCGGAGATCATGGCCCAGGACCCCGCCTTCTTTGAGCGGATGGTGGTGCGGCTCCTCCTCAAAATGGGGTACAGCTCCACGGGTGACGGCCACGTCACCGCCTACTCCGGCGACGGCGGCATCGACGGGATCATCAGCGAGGACCGGCTCGGGTTGAGCCGGCTCTACCTCCAAGCCAAGCGGTGGGCCCCCGACCAGACCGTGGGACGGCCCGAGATACAAAAGTTTTCCGGGGCCCTGCGGGATGTGGGCGGGACCAAGGGGCTGTTCATCACCACCGCACGCTTTTCCAAAGAGGCCCAGGAATCCGCCCGGCGGCAGAACATCGTGCTGGTGGACGGAGGACAGCTCACCCGGCTGATGATCGAATATGGGCTGGGGGTATCTACCGTGGCCACCTATGAGATCAAGCGGCTGGACAGCGACTTTTTCAACGACGAAGAATGAAATACGGAGGTGTGAGCCGCCGTGCGCTGAACTCCGGGCGCTGAAAGGAGATTTATGATGAAAAAACGATTGACCGCGCTGGTTTTGGCCGGCGTTCTGACCCTGACCCCCGCCCTGGCGGCGGTCACTGATTACCAGGTGGCGGACAAGTTCCCCGCCGTGGCGGAGTACCCCGGCTATCCCGACGTGGGGGAAAACGACTGGTTCTACGAAAACGCCAGGCTGTGCTATGAGGTCGGGCTGATGACCGGCACCGAGGCGGGGTTCGAGCCGGACAAGACCCTCAGCGAGGAGGAGACCGCCGCCCTGGCCGCCCGGCTGCGCGCCGCCCTCACCGGGCAGGCCATCCCCACCCTCCAGGACGGTGACCCCTGGTACCAACCCTACCTCTACTTTCTGGGCGGGCTGGAGCTGAACATCACCCCCGGCGTGCCCGCCACCCGGGCCCGGTTTTTGACCCTGCTGGGGGCGGTGCTGCCCGACTATGCCCTCACCCCCATCAACGCCATCGCCGCCCTGCCCGACACCGCCGACGTGACGGCGCTGCGGTTCTACAAGGCCGGGGTGCTCACCGGGGTGGACGAATACGGCACCTTCGCCGGGGAGCGGACCCTCACCCGGGCGGAGGCCGCCGGGATGCTCTCCCGGGTGGCGCGGCCCGAGCTGCGCAAGAGCTTTGTGCCCGCCGACTACTCCCCCTTTGCCGCCGCCGGGATGACGCCGGAGACGGCGGTGTTTCCCGGCGTCACCGCCGTGGCCTTTCTGAACGCCGTCAACGGGGCCATCTACAACTACGAGGTGAGCCTGCGGCGGGCCGGGGTGGAGTTCAACTGGCACTACGTGGACGTGGACGGAAAGACCGTGTTGGATGGTGTAAAGGAACAAACCTTGTCGAATTTGGGAGTTTCCGCCGAGGCGGGGACCGAGGCTTACCGGGACTTTGACTATCAGGTCTATTACAGCCGGCTCATCGATCTGATGGGCGGGCCGCTGGGGGCGGAGGAGGCCCCCGGGGCCGGGGCGTAAGGGGTTATTATTCGATTTTTTGCCTTGTGGCGGGGGCGGTTCCTTTTTGCCTTTCCTCTTGCTTGTTGAGAGGAGGGCGGGCGGCTGATAGCCGCCCCTACAGGGAAAGTACAAGTTATGATGGGTGGTGCCGCGGGGCCGTCCAAGGGAAGCCCAGGTTTTGGGCAGTACCGCGTATCCGTTGCGAGGAAAGCCCGGGGTGTAGGCGGTGCCGCGGCACCGTTGTGAGGGGCCGCGTGTTTGTAGGGGCGGATAGTATCCGCCCGGGGCTGCCCTTCAATTAAGAATATGGCTGCGGGACCCCCTCTCAGTCCGGCAAAGCCGGACAGCTCCCCCCAAAGGGGGGAGCCCTTGGCAGTGCCTTTAGTCAAGAACATGTCAGCGGCTGAGCGGCGCAAGAGGGACCACGGGTTGACAGACGCTCCCGCGCTTTTACCCTTAGCCTCGAGCACAAGACCTTCTACTGGAAAGGGAGGCTGTGTTCAGGTTTGCACCAAAAGACTTTTCTTGGAGAGTCTTGGGGGCCATTCTTTTCCTCGGGAAAAGAATGGTTCTCCAGAAAAGCGCACGTCCCGACGTGCTCGCAAGTATAATTAATAGTAATATTTGAGTCAAATAATACGATTTGGAGATGGAGAACGATTATGAAACAGCGAATTTTGGCCTCCGCGCTGGCCCTGGCCCTGCTGGCCACCCCCGCCCTGGCCGCCGAGGGGGACCTCTTTCCCGCCGTCGGGTCGATGCCCGCCTTTGCCGACGTGTCCCCGGCCGGGCCGGGGGCCGGGGAGGCCTGGTACGACTACGAGAGCGTCAAGGTCTGCGTGGAGGCCGGGCTGATGAAGGGCACCGGGGAGGGCTTCCAGCCCGGCGGCGGCCTCACCATCGCCGAGCTGGCCACGGTCTGCGCACGCATCCACGAAAAGCAGGGCGGCATGGCCCTCCCCGAGCCGACGGTGGGGGAGGACTGGTACCGCCCCGCCATCCGGGTTATGGACGAGCTGGGCATTGACACCGGGGCCGACCCCCTGGCCAGGGCCACCCGGGACGACTTCGCCCGGATGCTCTCCACCGTCTGCGCCGGGGACACCCTGAAGGCCATCAACTCCATCTCTTCCCTGCCCGACACCGACAGCGCCGACGCCCTGCGGCTCTACAACGCGGGTATCCTGACCGGAACGGACGACTACGGCACCTTCGCCGGCGGGGGCAGCTTGAGCCGGGCCGAGGCCGCCGCCATGCTGGCCCGGGTGGTCCGCCCCTCCCTGCGCCGGCAGTTCGTCCCGGCGGAGCGGCCCGACGGCGGGGACGACCCGGCCATGCTGATTTTGGGCGTGAGCGGGGATACCACCCTTCTCACCGTCAACGGCAGGGCCGTGCCCGCCAAGGAATACCTCTACTTCCTGGCGGGCGGCATCACGCAGATCGGCCGGTACTTCGGATCGGCGGCCGATATCAACTGGGACGCCACGATGTACGGGATACCCCTGGCCCAGTACCTCAAGGAGGACGCGCTGGATACGGCGGTGCTCTACTCCGTTACGGAGGACGAGGCGGCCCGGGCAGGCGTGACCCTCACCGCCGAACAGACCGCCGAGCTGGACAGCTACCACGCCTACGCCGTGGAGACCTTGGGCAGCGAGGAGGCCTACCAGGCCTATCTGACGAGCCAGTGCATCGACGAGGCGGGCCTGCACCACATCCAGTCTGTGGGCAGATTGTATATGAACCTGGAGGATCACCTCTTCCCCGCCCCAGACCAGAAGGAGCTGGACGCCTATTTGAAGGAGACCGGCATCCTGCGGGCCAAGCACATCCTGGTGAGCGACAAGGCCCTGGGTGAGGAGATCCTCGCCCAGCTCAAGGCCGTGGGGAACAGTGAAAAGAAATTTGACGAACTGGCCGAGCTGTACAGCGAGGACGGCCGGGACAGTGCAGGGCATCTTGCCGCCCCCGACGGCTACGTCTTTAAGCCCGGGGAGATGATAGAGGAATTTGAGGACGGCACCAAAGCCCTGGCGGTGGGCCAGGTCAGCGGGCTGGTGGAGAGCGAATTCGGCTACCACATCATCCTGCGCCTCCCCGTCGACGCCGGCGACGAGCTGTCCATTGGGGGCATGAGCGTCCGGGAGGAGTGGGCCGCGACCCGGATGGACGCCCTGCTCCAGCCCAAACTAGACGCCGCCGTGGTGGAGACCACCGCCCCCTATGACAATTTGGACGTGGAGGTCTTCTGGCTGCTGATGCTGGGCCTGTAAGCGGAAAACCGATCTCACTTTTTACGAAATGGAGTGCTGAAACTATGGAATGTCAAACCTTTTACCGCAGCCACACCTGCGGGGAGCTGCGGATGGCCCAGGCGGGCCAGAGCGTGACCCTGGCCGGGTTTTTGGACAACTTCCGAGAGGTGGGCGCGGGCCTGGGCTTCGCCGTCCTGCGGGACTTCTACGGCACCACGCAGGTGGTGTGCGAGAGCGAGGAGATGGTAAAGACCTTCAAGGGGCTGAACAAGGAATCCACCGTCCAGGTCACCGGCGTGGTGCGGGAGCGGGACTCCAAGAACCCCAAGCTGCCCACCGGCGACATCGAGGTGGTGCCCCAGGCCGTCACCGTGCTGGGGCGCTGCCGCCACAACGAGCTGCCCTTCCAGGTCAACCGCAGCCGGGAGGCCGACGAGGCCGCGCGGCTGAAGTACCGCTATCTGGACCTGCGCAACCCCGAGGTGAAGAAGAATATCGTCCTGCGGTCCCAGGTGGTGGCCGCCCTGCGCTCGGCCATGATTGACCACGGCTTTATGGAAATCACCACCCCCATTTTGACCGCCTCCTCCCCCGAGGGGGCGCGGGACTACCTGGTGCCCTCCCGGAAGCACCCGGGCAAGTTCTACGCCCTGCCCCAGGCCCCCCAGCAGTTCAAGCAGCTTTTGATGGCCTCCGGCTTCGACAAGTACTTCCAGATCGCCCCCTGCTTCCGGGACGAGGACGCCCGGGGGGACCGCTCCCCCGGCGAGTTCTACCAGCTGGACATGGAGATGGCCTTCGCCGGGCAGGAGGACGTGTTCGCCGTGCTGGAGGACGTGCTGCCGCCGGTGTTCGCCAAGTATGGCGCCTATGACACCGCCTCCTCCGCCCCCTTCCTGCGCATCCCCTACGCCGAGGCCATGGAGAAATACGGCACCGACAAGCCCGATCTGCGCATCGACCTGACCGTCACCGACGCCACCGGGCTTTTGGCGGACTGCGGGTTCGAGCCCTTTGCCGGGAACACGGTGAAGGCCGTGGTGGTGTCCGGCTTCGAGGGTACCCGCAAGCAGATTGACAAGCTGTGCGCCGACGTGGAGGTCCAGGCCGGGAACAAGGCCTACTGGTTCCGGCTGGACGAAAACGGCGAGCTGGTGGGCGGCATCGCCAAGTTCGTCCAGGAGAGGAAGGCGGCCGTCATCGCCGCCCTGGGGCTGGAGCCCGGGTGCTTCGTGGGGCTCTCCGCCGGGAAGAAGGGGGCGGCCCAGAAGACCGCCGGGGTGCTGGTGAAGGCGCTGGGGGCCTTCTGCCCCAACCACTTCAAGAAGGAGCAGTACGCCTTCTGCTGGATTGTGGACTTCCCCATGTACGAGATTGGGGAGGAGAGCGGCGAACTGGAGTTCTGCCACAACCCCTTCTCCATGCCCTCCGGCGGGCTGGAGGTGCTGAGGAAGGCGGCCGCGGGGGCCGTGGACCCGCTGGCCATCACCGCCGACCAGTATGACCTCGTCTGTAACGGCGTGGAGCTCTCCTCCGGGGCCGTGCGGAACCACGACCCGGAAATCATGGTGGAGGCCTTCCAGCTGGTGGGCCTTGGCGAGGAGGACGTGAAGGCCAAGTTCCCCGCCATGTACAACGCCTTTACCTACGGCGCGCCCCCCCACGCCGGCATCGCGCCGGGAGTGGACCGGATGGTGATGCTGCTGGCCGGGGAGGAGAGTATTCGGGAGATTATCCCCTTCCCCATGAACAAGAACGCCCAGGATCTGATGATGGACGCGCCGGGATTTGTGACGGAGGCGCAGTTGGAGGAATTGCATATCAAGGTCACTGAGGTGGCGGAGTAAGGGGAGGTTCCTTGCCATCTTGTTGGGTTTGGATTGCGCACGTTCTGCGTGCGAGGAGTCCTGAGGGGAGGTCTTTTCTGGAAAAGACCTCCCCCCAGACCCCCCAGAAAAGCACCCGGGGGAGAGTTTCGACTCTCTCCCCCGGGACCCCCTCTCAACGACCAAAGGAGGGGCGCCTGCGGGCGCCCCTCCTTTGGAAACCTCCTCGGGATGTTCACAAGAGCGTAGGATGACCAAGCCGCCGCACTTTGTGGCGGCGGCTTGGTTCGGTAGGAGGGCGGGCGGATGATATCCGCCCCTACGGGGGTGGGGAAGGTCGGGCGTTTTGGCGGAGGTGTGGGGGAATTCTTGCGGAGGCCCTTGGTATTGGCGGGGGGCTGCCCTCGTACCGCCCACGTAGGGGCGGCTATCAGCCGCCCGAACCCCCTTCCCCGCGGAAAAGCGCGAAAGAAAAAGGAAAGCCGCCCGTCCCCGCCTGTGGGCGGGGGCAGCTTTTATGAGGAGAGCGCTATGAAAGAAAACAAATACGACGATCCAGCGTTTTTTGACGCTTACAGCCACTTCCCCCGCTCGGTGGAGGGGCTGTCCGCCGCCGGGGAATGGCACGCGCTGCAAAAGCTGCTGCCCGACTTCCGGGGGAAGCGGGTGCTGGACCTGGGCTGCGGCTTCGGCTGGCACTGCAAGTACGCCGCCGACCACGGGGCCGCCTATGTGCTGGGCACCGACCTGTCGGAGAAGATGCTGGACGGGGCCAGGGCGCGTAACGGCGGGGACCATATCGAGTACCGGCGGCTGGCCATGGAGGATGTGGATTTCCCGGAAAATAGTTTTGACGTGGTGTTGTCCTCCCTGGCCCTCCACTACGTGGAGGATGTGAAGGCCGTGTTCGGGGCCGTGCACCGGTGCCTCTCCCCCGGCGGGGCTTTCGTCTTTTCCTGCGAGCACCCGGTGTTCACCGCCTACGGCAACCAGGACTGGTACCGGGACGGCGGGGGGAACATCCTCCACTGGCCCGTGGACCGGTACTTCCTCCCCGGGCCGCGGCAGGCCGTGTTTCTGGGGGAGGCCGTCACCAAGTACCACCGGCCTTTGACCGATTACGTGTCCGCCCTGCTGGAAGCGGGCTTCGCCCTCACCGGCCTGGTGGAGCCCCGGCCCGACCCCCGGCTCATGGACGTGCCCGGCATGGCCGACGAGCTGCGGCGGCCCATGATGCTGATTTTGGCCGCGGAACGGAAATAATGTCATTTTTTCTTAATGATTTCCCTATTTGCACCAGCCCGCTTTCCTGATAAACTGGAGACACTAGCTTGAAAGGAGTTTGTTCATGAAACAGACGAAAAAGCGCTTCCTGGCGGGGCTGTCCGCGGCCGCTCTGGCCCTGACCCTCTCCCCCGCCGCCTTCGCCGCCCAGGGGGACGCCCTCACCCGGGGCGAGGCCCGGGACACCCTGCTCTCCGCCGCCGGGGACTACAACGCCGGCGTCACCGCCGCCGACATCCTCAAGGGGGACGAGACCGGCGCCCTCCACGAGGATCGTGAGCTGACCCGGGCCGAGGCCCTGGTGATGCTGGAGCGGGCCTTCGGCGGCCTGCCCGCCCCCGTGGGGGCCAACGCCCGCAGCGCCTTCCCCGCCGAGACCTTCACCGACGTGCCCCAGTGGGCCGGGGAGGAGCTGGCCGGGGTCTTCGGCGCGGGCATCGCGGCGGGCACCGGCGAGGGGCTCTTTTCCCCTGAGGCCCCCATCACCGCCGGGGAGCTGGACACCCTCATCCGCCGGGTGTACGCCCTGGAGGGCAGCAATCTGAAGGACGACTTCTACGCCGCGGTCAATAAGGAGTGGCTGGACGCCGCCACCCTCCCCGCCGGGCGGACCGTCCGGGGCACCATGTACGATTTGATGGACCAGGTGGACCAGGAGGTGGCCGGGCTCATCACCGAGATTGCCGCCGGGACCCACAAGAAGGGCACCGGGGAGCAGAAGATCGCCGACCTCTACCACAACGTGATGGACTGGGACGCCCGGAACGAGGCGGGGCTTACCCCCCTCCAGCCCTATCTGGACGCGGTGGACGCCGTGGAGACCCAGGACGACCTGATCGCCGCCCTGGGGACCATCAACAACGAGCTCCACACCAGCCTGATGCTGGGCTTCGGCCTCACCATCGACCTGAAGGACTCCACCAAGTACGCTGTCGTCTTCGGCGCCATGGCGCCGTCCATGACCAAGGACTTCTACACCGGCGGCACCCAGGCCCAGCAGGACGCCTACATGACCTACCTCACCACCCTGGCCAAGCTGGGGGGCGCCGACGAGGAGGCCGCCCAGCGGCAGGCCGGGAACCTCTACGAGCTGGAGAAAACCTTGGCCGCCGCCATGCTGAACCCCCAGGAACAGAATGACGTGGACAAGATCTACAACCTCTACACCATGGCCGAGCTCCAGAAGGTGTTCCCCAAGGTGGATATGGACAAGGTCTACGCCATGTCCGGGCTGAAGAAGGAGGACACCATCGGCGTCACCGACGTGGGGCTGATCGAGGCCGCCGCCGGGTTCTTTGACGGTGAGCATGTGGAGCAGCTTCGGGACGCCCTGCGGTTCTATCTCCTCATGAACTACGGCGGGCTGCTGAACAAGGAGTTCACCGAGGCCTCCAACGCTTTCAACCAGGCCTACATGGGCATGGAGGGCAGCCAGACCGACGAGCAGCTGGCCGCCGCCCAGGTCCAAAGCCTGATGAGCGGCTACCTGGAGCAGGCCTACGTGGAGAAGTATTTCTCCGCCGAGGCCAAGGCCGACGTGGAGGCTATGATCGCCGATTTCATCTCCATCTACAAGGAGCGCATTCAAAACCTGGATTGGATGAGCGCCGAGACCAAGGCCATGGCCGTGAAGAAGCTGGACACCATGCGGGTGAACGTGGGCTACCCCGACCAGTGGGACGACAGCCTGGACAAAGTGGAGATCAAGGGCGTGGCCGACGGCGGCTCCTTCTTCGACAACGTGATTGCCCTTTCCGGGGCGGGCCGGGAGAAGCTCTTGTCCTACCAGGGCAAGCCGGTGGACAAGGGCGAGTGGATTTTCCCCGCCTTCACCGTCAACGCCGCCTATATGGCCACCAACAACTCCATCACCTTCCCCGCCGGCATCCTCCAGGCCCCCATGTACGACGTGGAGGCCAGCCGGGAGGAGAATTTGGGCAAAATCGGCTACGTCATCGCCCATGAGATCACCCACGCCTTCGACAACAACGGCGCCAAGTTTGACGAGAACGGCAACGCCGCCAACTGGTGGGCCGAGGCCGATTACGCCGCCTTCCAAGCCCTGTGCGACGGGGTGGTGGCCTGGTACGACGGACAGGAGAGCGCTCCCGGCATCACCTGCAACGGCGCACTGACCATCTCCGAGAACGTGGCCGACCTGGGGGCCGCCGCCTGCGTCACCGAGGCCGCCGGGCGGGAGGAGGATCCCGACTACGAGACCCTCTACCGCTCCATGGCCGAGTGCTGGGCCTTCTCCGCCAACCGGGCCTATCAGGAGGTCGTCGTGATGATGGACGTCCACGCCCCCGATAAGCTGCGGGGCAACCGGGTGCTCCAGACCATGGACCAGTTCTATGAGACCTTCGACATCCAGCCCGGGGACGGGATGTGGGTGGAGCCCGAGGCGCGGGTCAGTATCTGGTAACGTACCGCCTGCTGTAAGAAGACGAAAGGGCCCGCCGGCGTCATGCCGGCGGGCCTTTTTTATAGCGTTTCACCTCTGGAAGGCAGGGGGGAACGTAAGAACACCCCGTGGCCGTATTTTGTGGCGGCCACGGGGTTCGTTTTACGCAGGACGGGAGCCGAACGGCGGGCGGCTGATAGCCGCCCCTACATGGAAAACCCAAAGCATGAGCGGTTCCGTGTATCCGTTGTGAAGAAAGCCCGGGGCATATGCGGAACCGCGTATTCGTTGGGGCGGATAGTATCCGCCCGCGCTCCCCTATCCACCAGGCGCACGTTTCGACGGACCGTCAGTCCTCAAACGTCTCCCCTTTGGCGCAGCGATACCCCGCCTCGAAGGCTTTTTGGAGCATATTCATCTCATAGATGGCCAGCCGTTGATAGGCGTCGCTCTCCAAATAGAGAGACCAGGCCCGATATATCTCTTCCTCCGTCATAGCGATCACCCCGTGACCAATTTACACTAATTATCACGAATTGTCAAACTTCATTCGTGCAACATAGTATTATCTCCTGGAGAGGTGACGTGATGAAACCGTTGAAGAAATCCATCAGCATCGTACTGGACGAGCCGGTGCTGGAGGCCGTCCGGAAGCTGGCTGAATATGACGACCGCTCCGTCTCCAGCTATATCAATCTGGTCCTCAAGGCCCATCTGGAGCAAAAAAACGCCGCCGGGAAGTGACCCGGCGGCGTTTTCTTATTTTATTTTAAAAGGCGATGCGCTGGGCGATATAGTCCTTCAGCTCCGCCATGGGGATGCGCACCTGCTCCATGGAGTCCCGCTCCCGGACGGTGACGCAGCCGTCCGCCGGCTCGGTGTCGCTGCCCACGGACTGGAAGTCCACCGTGACGCAGAAGGGGGTGCCGATCTCGTCCTGGCGGCGGTAGCGCTTGCCGATGCTCCCGGCGTCGTCGAAGTCCACCATGAAGTCGCGCGCCAGCTCCTCGTAGAGCTTGCGGGCGGGCTCGGAGAGCTTCTTGGACAGGGGCAGGATGGCGCACTTGAAGGGGGCCAGGGCCGGGTGGAGGCGCAGGACGGTGCGCACGTCGTTCTTCTCGGCGTCCACCACCTCCTCGTCGTAGGCCTCCACCAGGAAGGCCAGGGCCATCCGGTCGGCGCCCAGGGAGGGCTCGATGACGTAGGGGATATAGTGCTCGTTCTTCTCCTGGTCGAAGTAGGTCAGGTCCTTGCCGGAGTGCTCCTGATGCTGCTTGAGGTCGTAGTCGGTGCGGTCGGCCACGCCCCACAGCTCGCCCCAGCCGAAGGGGAACATAAACTCAAAGTCGGTGGTGGCCTTGGAGTAGAAGGCCAGCTCCTCGGGCTCGTGGTCTCTGAGGCGCAGGTTCTCCTCCTTGATGCCCAGGCTCAACAGCCAGTCGTGGCAATAGGAGCGCCAATACTGGAACCACTCCAGGTCGGTGCCCGGCTGGCAGAAGAACTCCAGCTCCATCTGCTCGAACTCCCGGATGCGGAAGATGAAGTTGCCCGGGGTGATCTCGTTGCGGAAGGACTTGCCCACCTGGCACACGCCGAAGGGCAGCTTCTTGCGGGTGGTGCGCTGGATGGCGGGGAAGTTGACGAAGATGCCCTGGGCGGTCTCCGGCCGGAGGTAGACCTCGGTGGAGTTGTCCTCGGTGACCCCCTGGTGGGTCTTGAACATGAGGTTGAACTTGCGGATGTCGGTGAAGTCCGACTTGCCGCAGCCGGGGCAGGTGACGCCGTTGTCCCGGATGAAGGCCACCAGCTCGTCGTTGGTCATGGCCTCGATGTTCACCTCGTCCGTTTTGCCGTTCTCGGCGCACCAGTTCTCGATGAGCTTGTCGGCCCGGTGGCGCATTTTGCAGGCCTTGCAGTCGATGAGGGGGTCGTTGAAGGTGGAGACGTGGCCGGAGGCCACCCACACCTCGGGGTTCATGAGGATGGCGGCGTCGAGCCCCACGTTATAGGGGCTCTCCTGGACGAACTTCTTCCACCAGGCCCGCTTGACGTTGTTCTTGAACTCCACGCCCAGGGGGCCGTAGTCCCAGGAGTTGGCCAGGCCGCCGTAAATTTCGCTGCCGGGGTAGACGAAGCCGCGGCCCTTACACAGGGCCACGATCTGGTCCATGGTCTTTTCGGTGTTTTTCATGGGGGGACACTCCTTTTCCAAATTGGGCCGACAAAAAACGCCCCGAGCCGGTTGGCTCAGGGCGAACGTCAGTCCGTGTTTCCACCTGAATTCGGGGGATGCTCCCCCGCTCTCGAGGCCGGTAACGGCGGCTTCCGGCGGGGCATTTCCGCCCCGCGGCTCACGGGCGCCTTCCCCGTGCCCCAGGGAGCCTTGCACCGTACGGCTCCTCTCTCCTGCTGGGGCGGGCGGGTACTCCTCCCGGTCATCGCCTTGGTATCGTGTGGTATTCTATCATCTTTCCACGGGAACGTCAAGGGGTGGGTGTTACCCCTTGTTCCCATTTGTCACCAAAAAAGGGGGGATTTTTCCCTTGGGGCGTGTTAAGCTGGGGCAAATCGAGGAGAAAGCGGTGTTTGGTATGAAAAAACGGTGGTTGGCGCTCTGCCTTGTCCTGGCGGCGGCGCTGGGGGCCCTCTCCCCCGCCCTGGGGGCGGAGGGGGAGACGCCGGTGGACCTCACCCTCAACGGGTACGCTCTTGAGGTGCCCGCCCTGGCGAGCGGGGGGACCACCCTGGTGCCGGCGGAGGCCTTTCTGGACGCCCTGGGCGGGCCGGTGGTCACCAGCTACCGGGACGGGAAGCCCCTGTCCGGCGGGGTGCTCTACCGGTGGGGGGAGGACGGCGGGTACACGCTGACCGTCCAGTGGTATGACAAGTCCTTTTCCTTGACGCCTGGAGCGGCCGGGGCGGAGCTGCGGGACGGGGTGCTCTGGGTCCCCCTGCGGCCCCTGGCGGAGGCTCTGGGGCTGACGGTGGAGTGGACGGGCCAGGTGGAGCTTTCCTACCCTAAGCGGCGGGTGGAGGTGGACAGTCTGAAGGACCTCTTCCTGGCCATCGCCCCGGACACGGAGATCGTCTTGAAGCGGGGGGACTACTCCTTCGCGGACCTGGACCCCAAAGAGCTGGAGAGCATCGACAGCCCGTATTTCTATGTGGACTACGACCTCTTCGACACCGAATTGGGAGAATGGGGCCTTGGGACGGTCTATCAGGTGGTCATTCGTGACGTGCGGGACCTCCACATCCTGGCCGGGGGCTGCCGGGTGGCCACCCCCTGGGCCTACGCCGACGTGTGGCCCTTCGAGAACTGCCGCCGGGTGAAGCTGGAGGGGGGCACCGCCGTCCACGACGTGGAGCCGGGGTACTGCACGGGCGCCTGCGTCTATGTTGACGACTGCGCGGACATGGAGCTGAGCAGCGTGGTGCTGGACGGCAGCGGCATCTACGGCCTTTCGGCCAACGACAGCCGGAACGTGCGGCTGGCAAACGCCCAGATCACCCACTGCACCTACGGAGCTGTGGCCCTCAGCGGGTGCGAAAACGTGACGGTGGCCAGCAGCCATATCTACCAGAACGAGGGCCTCTTCTCCCTGTTCTCCCTCTACCGGTGCGCCGGGGTACGGGTGACGGACTGCCTCATCGAGGAGAACTCCGCCGGGTCCCTGGCCTCCTGCGACGGCTCCCGGGAGGTGGTGTTCGACGACTGCACCTTCTCAAGCAACTGGTTTGGCGTCGTCAACGAGTACGGCTGGCAGGGCTCCGGCGGGGCGGTGTTCATGGACTGCTCCGCCTGGGGCGGCGGTACCTTCCCGGAATAAGACGACCCGGCCCTCTCCAAACAGGAGAGGGCCGGGTTTCCCTTTATGTACGCTTGGGAAACTTCTCCATCCAGTAGTGGTCGTTCTCCTCCAGGACGGGGACGCCGTTTTCATACTCGTAGCCCAGCTTCTTGTAGAAGGGGTGGGCGGTGATGGAGGCGGAGACCACCACCCGGTCGGCGTTCAGGAAGGCCGCGTCGGCCTCCAGCACCGCCATCATCTCCCGGCCCAGGCCCTTCCCCTCCAGGTCGGGGCGGACGTAGACCGAGCGGATCTCCTGGGCGCCGGGCTTGTCCTCCGCGGGGGCCACCGCCCCGCAGGCGGCCAGGGCGCCGTCGTAATAGCCCACGTAGAAGTGGCAGTCGGGGCTGTCGGCAAAGGCGGCCAGCTCGGCGGTGTCGTACCGCTTGACGTACTCCAGCAGGTAGTCCCGGTCGTAGTCCTTGATGTTCACTTCCAGCATGACCCGCTTGATGAGCTCCACCACCGCGGGGTACTCTTCCCGCCGGACGGGGCGGATGGTCAGGTTATCCATGTTCCTCTTCCTCCTTACGAATCTCTTTATCCAGATAGCGGCGCTTTTTCCGGCCGTACCAGACCCGGTTGACGGCGTTGCCCATGATGACGATGTTGCCGCACAGGTAAAGCCACACCAGCAGTATCACCACCGAGGCCAAGGACCCGTACACCAGGGAATACCGGGAGGACAGGCCGATGAAATACGAGAAGATCACCGAGGCCCCCACCAGGGCCGCCGAGGCCAGCACGGCCCCGGTGAAGATGGGCGGGCGGGGCCGCCCCCGGGGGGCGGTGGCCCGGTAGAGCAGCATGACGAAGAGCAGCACCAGGCAGAACAGGATGAGAAAGCGCATCCACTGCCACTCCCAGGGCAGGGTGACCTCCGCCAGCCGGGGGATGCGGCGCAGCAGGTCCTCCAGCAGGTGGAAGAACCAGTTGCCCGTGAGGACCACCACCAGGGACAGGTAGATGGTCAGCAGGAACAGCACCGAGAAGGCCACGCTGGCCACCACCTGCCAAAGGCCGGTGTAGGTCTTGCGCTCATAGATGTCGTCCATCACGTTCATCAGCGAGCGCATGGCCGCCGAGGCGGAGAACAGCATCATGACGATGCCGCCCAGCAGCAGGGCGTGGGAGTTGTTGCTGGTGATATAGCCCACGTACTCGGTCAGCACCGCCTGGGCCCCCGCGGGGATGATGAGGGCCGCCTCCTCCAAAAGGGAGGTCACGTCCAGATCCAGGGTGCCGATGACGGCGTTGATGCAGATGAGGGCGGGGAAAAAGGAGAGCACCAGGAAATAGGCCAGCTCCGCCGCCGAGCGGGAGACCCGCTTGGTGAAATAGAGGTCCACGATCTCCCAGACGAAGCTGAAAAAGCCGCTCTTCCGCCGTGGTGACAAAGGCCCTCCCCCCTTTCCGCAAAATACAAAAAACCGCCTGCAGCGCAGGCGGTTTCAGGGACTCCCGAAAACAAGCTCAGGCCAGCTTGTTCAGCTTCAGGGTCATGCCGCTCTTCTTGTGCGCGGCGTTGTTTCTGTGCAGGATCCCGTGGACGACGGCCTTGTCAACGGCCTTGACGGCCACTTTGTAAGCGCCCTCGGCCTCGCTGCGGTTGCCTTCCGCCACCGCGGCCTCGAACTTCTTGATGTCGGTCTTCAAAGCGGACCGAGCAGCCTTGTTTTGCAGCGCCTTGGCCTTGTTCACCAGAACGCGCTTCTTGGCAGACTTAATGTTCGGCAAACCAAACACCTCCTCCGAATGACGATATTTAGACATAACATGTCCGTGCAGGTATCTATTTTAACAGACCGGCCTTGAAAATGCAAGATTTATTTTGAAATTTTCCTTCTTTTTTGGATAGGCCCGGCGTTTGGGCTAAAAATAGTACCGCAGAGCTTTTGATAACACCATATCTTGGGGCAAGGAGGACTTGGAATTGCTGAAAAGACGGACGGATCTGGCCCTGGAGGCCAGAGAACTGCTGGGGAAGGAGGCGGAGGGCCTGCCGGGGGTGACCTGTGAGGAGACCTCCGCGGGGGGCTTTCCCCTCACCACGGTGAAGATCACCTCCCCGGAGGGGGCCAAGGCCCTGGGGAAGCCGGAGGGGACCTACCACACCCTGGACCTGGCGGGGCTGGCCCGGCGGGAGCCGGATGCCTTTCCCCGGGCGGTCACCGCCCTGGCGGGGCTCCTGGCCCCCCTGCTGGGCCAGGAGACGGCCGAGGACGTGCTGGTGGTGGGGCTGGGGAACCGGGCCATCACCCCCGACGCGGTGGGGCCCAAGGCCGCCGAACGGACCCTGGTGACCCGCCACATGGTCCGCATGGCCCCCGAGCAGTTCGGCTCCTTCCGCCCCGTGGCCGCCCTGGCGGCGGGGGTGCTGGGCACCACCGGGGTTGAGAGCGGGGAGATCGTGAAGGCGGTGGCCGGCAGCATCTCCCCCAAAAAGATCATCGCCGTGGACGCCCTGGCCTCCCGGAGCCTGGACCGGCTTTGCTCCACGGTCCAGGTGTCCGACACGGGCATCTCCCCCGGCTCCGGGGTGGGGAACCACCGCTTCGCCCTGGACGCCGAGAGCCTGGGGGTGCCCGTCATCGCCGTGGGGGTGCCCACGGTGGTGGACGGGGCCACCCTGGCCGCCGACGTGCTGGAGGAGGCGGGCAAGGGGGAGTTTGACCCCGCCGCCCTGACCGGGGGCGCGGGGGCCGCGCTTATGGTGACCACCCGGGACATCGACGAGCGGGTGGAGGATATGGCCAAGGTGATCGGGTATGCCGTCAGTTTGGCCCTCCAGCCGGGGATGGAGCTGAGTGAGCTGGAGATGCTGGTGGAGTGAGGGCGGTGGGTTTTTATGGCCGTTGGCTCGGGCTTTGGGGTAAGATGCGGCGGGCCGCTGGGGACAGCGGCCCCTACGGGGTGGGGGGTCTGAGAAGAAGGCTTCCCCTGGGGGAAGCTGGCTGCGAAGCAGACTGATGAGGGGGACGTATCACTTTGGTAGAGCCTTTTCCGTTATCCCTAGTTTCCCTCATCCGTCAGCCCTTTGGGCTGCCACCTTCCCCCAGGGGGAAGGCTAAAGACCAACCCTTTGTCAAGAACACGTTAGCGGCCGAGCGGCGCAAGAGGGACCACGGGTCGTACGGACGCTCCCGTGCTTTTCCCCCTTTCTTCGGGCAGTAGACCTTCTACTGGAAAGGGAATCTGCGAGCAGGTCAGCATCAAAAGACTTTTCTTTGGGGGTCTGGGGCCGCAGCGTTGAGAAAATGCGCCGGTGGCGCATTTTTAGTGGAGGCTGGCCGGCTATGCCGGCCAGGTCACCCTTCCCTGAGAACGAAAAGAAACATCCCCCACAAGGGTGCACCTTCCGAGGTGCAGTCAGGCATCCGACCATTCAAGGCACCGCCGCCCGCGCAAAAAAGCGCCGGGAGAAATATTCTCCCGGCGCCTGTTTTGATTCTATTCAGGGCAGATAGTTGTACGGATTCACCGTCTCGCCGTTCAGCTTCACCTGGAAGTGGCAGTGGTTTCCGGTGGCCCGGCCGGTAGCGCCCACCCGGGCGATGGTCTGGCCCCTGTACACCCGGTCCCCGGCGCTGACGTTCACGCTGGAGCAGTGGGCGTAGATGGTCTGGAGGCCGTTTTCATGGTCGATGAGCACATAGTTGCCGTAGCTCCAATAACTGCCGGTGCCCCGGCCGGCAAAGACCACCCGGCCGCCGTCGGCGGCGGCGATGGGAGCGCCGTAGGAGCCCGCGATGTCCAGGCCGGTGTGGAAGCTGTAAGAGCCGAAGATATAGCGGGAGCCGTAGCTGGAATTGATGCGCCCGTAGAGCGGCCACTGGAAGGAGCCGGTGGCCATGGTGCGGGGCCGCTCCTTGGTGCCCACCGCCACCACCTGGGTCACGGGCTCGGTGATCACCGTGGAGGAGTTGATGTTCCGCTGCTGCTCCACGCCGTTGAGGTAGGTGATGTCCGCATTGTAGGTGGCCACGCCCTCCACGCCGGGGGTCAGCACTTTGGTGTCCCCCTGGTACATGGAGTCGTTGGGGACCTCCTCCACGGGGTAGGCCACGGGGCCGTCGTAGGTCAGGTTATCCACCGTCCGCACCGACAGGAAGGGCACCGCCTGGCTGATGGTGAGGGTCTGGCCCACCCACAGCTTGTTGATGTCCACCTCCGGGTTTAGGGCCTGGAGGTCCGCCATGCGCATGTCGTGGCTGTTGGCGATGCCGGAGAAGGTATCGCCGGCCTGGACGGTGTAGTCCACCTGCTCCATGCTGTTGGCGGTGAGGACCTGCCGCATGGACGCCACGTCCTTCAGGGCGCTGGTGGAGGTATACTCCTTGGTCACCACCACCGGCTGGGTAAACTCGGCGGAGATGGTGTTGTCGTTGACGTAGGGGGCCTTCAGGGAGTCCAGCAGAGCGGTGAGGGCGGCCTCGTCGTCGGCGGCGCCGATCATCTGGCCGTTCACCGTCAGCACGGAGGTCTTCATCACCTCGCCGATCTGGTCGAAGAGGTAGGTCTCCACCCTGGCCACCGGGATCAGGTCCTCCCGCAGGGAGATGCCGAAATCGTAGCTCACAGTCTGCTCCAGGGTGTAGGGGTGATCCAGGATGCTGGAGGCCCGGGCCTCCACCCGGTGGATGGCGCTTTCCACCACCTGGCGGTTGTTCACCCGGCCCAGGCTCACGCCGTCCACCGACACCTCGTAGCTGGGGCAGTAGAGGCTGCCCAGGACGGCGGAGGAGGCAATGGAGAGGGCCGCGATGAGGTAGACGGCCGGGTCCAGGCCGGACCGGCGCTCCAGAAAGTTGGGCCGGGGAAGGGCCTGCAGCCGGTCTTTCCAGGTAATCCGGACATGGCTGCGGCGCCGGCGGGGGAGGTCCATCGTCGCGGCCGGAACCATGACACGTTCCGGCTGGGGATAAGGCAGGATCTCATCCACTGGGAAAACCTTCTTTCTGCTTCATCGGCGTATGATCCATTCCACCCCCGATTGTTACGGAGGGGAAACAAAAGATTACAAATGGTTACAAAGGTGATGATACACGTTTTCGTCCCGTTCGTCAAGACATTTCACCTTTTTCGGCAGTTTTGCCCATCTAAGATTTGGGTTATCGCTACATGTTGTGGCCGTATAAAAAACCGCCCTCCAAATGGAGGGCGGCTGGTGCCGGCGGTTTGTCTGCGGCCCTTCCGGCCGCTGAACGGTGTCCCCCCGGGGCGTGTCACATGGCCTGGGCGTCGTGGCGGCGGGCGGCCTGTTCCAGGCGGCGGATCACATAAAGGGAGTCGGTGACCACCTTCACGGGCTTGGAAAAGTCCACAGAGAAGAGGCCCAGGAAGGTGCGGGCGTCCACCTGGAGGCTCTCGTCCTCGGAGGACAGGTAGACGGGGGCGTCGGCGGCGTTCGCCAGCTTTTGGAGCGCCTCCAGATCGGCGAGGGAATCAAACTTGACGTGCATGACCATATGTATCGTGTTCTCCTTTTTGAAGCGGTATGTTTTGTCGGGTTTGTCCCGGAGGGAAATCCTCCCTCTGACAGGACGCTTCGCAGTATATAACAGCGGGAGGGCCATTGCAATATGCAACTTCCACAACATTTCCGTCCCCGAAGGATAAAAACATATCACCCGCCTGATGGCGGAAAACCCCCATAAAACAAGGACAGCCCCTAAACGGGGCTGTCCTTGTTTTATATTTGTCTCTCAGCTCAGGGCGGCGGTGATGATGGCCATGGAGTAGACCTCCTGGGCGTTGCAGCCCCGGGAGAGGTCGTTGACGGGGGCGTTCAGGCCCAGCAGGATGGGGCCGTAGGCGTCGAAGGAGCCAAGGCGCTGGGCGATCTTGTAGCCGATGTTGCCGGCGTTGATGTCGGGGAAAATGAAGGTGTTAGCGTAGCCGGCCACCTTGGAGTCGGGGCACTTGGTGGCGGCCACCCGGGGGGAGACGGCGGCGTCGAACTGGAGCTCGCCGTCCACGTCGAAGTCGGGGTTGGAGGCCACCAGCTTCTCGTAGGCGTGGCGGACCTTGTCCACGTCCTCGCCGGAGCCGGAGCCGTGGGTGGAGTAGGAGAGCATGGCCACCTTGGGCTCGATGCCGAAGACCCGGCCGCAGGCGGCCACCTCGGTGGCGATCTCCACCAGCTCGTCCTCGCTGGGCTTGATGTTGATGGCGCAGTCGCCCATGGCCAGGACCTCCCGGTCACCGGTGGCGGAGGGGCGGACCAGGATGAAGCAGGAGGAGACGATCTTGTTGCCCGGCTTGGTCTTGATAAGCTGGAGGGCGGGGCGGACGGTGTCGGCGGTGGAGTAGGTGGCGCCGCCCAGCAGGCAGTCGGCCTCCCCCATCTTCACCAGCATGGTGCCGAAGTAGTTGGCCTGCATCAGCTTTTTGCGGCACTCCTCCTCGGTCATCTTGCCCTTGCGCAGCTCCACCATCTTGGCCACCATGGCGTCCATACCCTCGTAGGTGGCGGGATCCAGCACCCGGGCGCCCCGGATGTTGAAGCCCTCCCGCTCGGCGGCGGCGTGGACCTCCGCCTCCTTGCCCACCAGGACGGGGGTGAGCCAGGTGCCGGCCAGCAGGCGGGCGCTGGCCTCCAGGATGCGCTCGTCGGTGCCCTCCGTGAACACAATGGTCTTGGGGTCCTTTTTCAGTTTTTCGATCATCGTGCCGAATCCGAACTTTTCCATTTCTGATCCTCCAAATATACATTTTGATACTTAGGTATCAACATTGTCCCATATTATACACCTGATGATGGGGAAAACTCAACGGAGGGGGAAGGATTTTTTCATAAAATTTTTCGCTTTACAAGAAGTATTGTTTTCTCTATACTATACTTACTGTTTTGAAACCCAAACTGGAGTGTGTGTGATATGGAAACAACCAACGATTTTGCCCGGTCCCTCTCCCTGCTGCGGCAGGAAAAACGGGTGAGCCAGCGCTCTGCCGCCAAGGATCTGGGCATCAGCCAGGCCCTTCTGTCCCACTATGAAAACGGGGTGCGGGAGCCGGGGCTGGCCTTTGTCCGCCGGGCCTGCGATTACTACCGTGTATCGGCCGACTTCCTGCTGGGCCGGACCCTGAGCCGGGACGGCACCACCATCGGGGCCGAGGAGCTCTACGACTACTCCAACGAAAAGGACAACGTGCTCCACGGCAGCATCATGGCCACCCTGAACAAAAAGCTGCTGGTGAACTCGGTGGGGGTGCTCTTCGACCTGCTGGGCAAGCTGGGGAACAAGGCGGCCATCCAGGCCGCCTCCAACTACCTCTCCACCGCCGTCTATAGGCTGTTCCGGTACTTTTACCGGGCGCCGGGGACCCAGAACGAGGACTTTTTCTCCATCCCCCCCGCCCATTTCGTCACCGGGTGCTCCAACGCCGATATGATCTACTCGGAGACCGATTACGTGGATGCCCTGGCCGAGCAGGTGAAGGAGAAGGGAAAGGAATCCTTCCCGCCCATGAACAACGACGCCCTGGCCCAGGCCTATCCGGGGCCTTACCAGTCCCTTTTGCAGATCATCCACTCCACCGGGGAGCGGATCAACTACAATATGGCCCAGCGGTGGACGGGGAAAAAGTGAGGGGTGTGCAGGCGTTGAGGGCGGGCCGCTAGGGACAGCGGCCCCTACGGATACGATCTGACTGCCACGGAGGGGGAGCCGGGTAAGGACACGGCAGCGGCCCCCTCTCAGTCAGCTTCGCTGACAGCTCCCCCGGAGGGGGAGCCCTTGGCAATTTGCAACGCCTTCTGTCAAGAACACGTTAGCGGCGAGCGGCGCCAGAGGGACCACGGGTCGCACAGACGCTCCCGTGCTTATACCCCTATCAATGGGCAGTAGACTTTCTACTGGGAAGGGAATCTGCGAGCAGGGCTACTCTAAAGACTTTTCTTTGGGGGTCTGGGGGATGTTTCTTTTCCTCGGGAAAAGAAACATCCCCCAGAAGGAAGCACGCCTCGACGTGCAATCAGTGAACAATATTAAGAACCACGGAGGTTTTTTATGACCGACCAATCGAAGATCAGGAACTTTTCCATCATCGCCCACATCGACCACGGAAAGTCCACCCTCTCCGACCGGCTCATCGAGCTGTGCGGGGCGGTGGAGCAGCGGGAGATGGAGAGCCAGCTTTTGGACAACATGGACCTGGAGCGGGAGCGGGGCATCACCATCAAGGCCCGGGCCGTGAAGCTGTCCTACAAGGCCCTGGACGGGGAGACCTATGAGCTGAACCTCATCGACACCCCGGGCCACGTGGACTTCAACTACGAGGTCAGCCGGTCCCTGGCCGCCTGCGAGGGGGCCGTGCTGGTGGTGGACGCCGCCCAGGGCATCGAGGCCCAGACCCTGGCCAACACATACCTCGCCATGGAACACGACCTGGAGATCCGCCCGGTGGTGAACAAGATCGACCTCCCCGCCGCCGACCCGGCCCGGGTGAAGCAGGAGATCGAGGACGTTATCGGTCTGGAGGCCCAGGACGCCCCGGAGATCTCCGCCAAAATGGGCATCAACATCCAGGCGGTGCTGGAGGACGTGGTCCACCACGTCCCCGCCCCCGACGGGGACCCCAAGGCCCCGCTGAAGGCCCTTATCTTCGACAGCCAGTACGACGCCTACCGGGGGGTCATCGTCTTTTTCCGGGTGATGGAGGGCACGGTGAAGACCGGCATGCCCATCCGCATGATGGCCTCCGGGGCCCAGTACGAGGTCATCGAGTGCGGCCACCTGCTCCCCCTGGGCATGGAGCCCTGCAAGGAGCTCATCGCCGGGGAGGTGGGCTACCTCACCGCCTCCATCAAGAACGTGAAGGACACCCGGGTGGGCGACACCATCACCGGGGTGGAGCGGCCCGCCGGGGAAGCCCTGCCCGGCTACCGGCCCGCCCAGGCCATGGTCTACTGCGGCATCTACACCGAGGACGGCTCCAAGTTCCCCGACCTCCGGGACGCCCTGGAAAAGCTCCAGCTCAACGACGCCTCCCTCTCCTTCGAGCCCGAGTCCTCCGCCGCCCTGGGCTTCGGCTTCCGGTGCGGGTTCTTGGGGATGCTCCACATGGAGATCATCCAGGAGCGGCTGGAGCGGGAGTTCGATCTGGACCTCATCACCACCCTCCCCTCCGTCATCTACCAGATCACCAAAACCGACGGCACGGTGGTGATGGTGGACAATCCCCATAACTACCCCGACGTGGGCGCCATCGCCACGGCGGAGGAGCCCTACGCCAAGGTGTCCATCATCGCGCCGCCGGACTACGTGGGCAACATCATGCCCCTGTGCCAGGACCGGCGGGGGGAGTTCAAGGACATGCAGTATCTGGACACCAACCTCGTGGAGATCCACTACTCCATGCCCCTGGGGGAAATCATCTACGACTTCTTCGACACCCTGAAGGCCCGGACCAAGGGCTACGCCTCCCTGGACTATGAGCTCTCCGAGTACCGGCCCAGCGAGCTTGTGAAAGTGGACCTGCTGTTAAACGGCGACCAGGTGGACGCCCTGAGCTTCATCGCCCACCGGGAGAAGGCCTATCCCCGGGCCCGCAGGCTGTGCGAGAAGCTCAAGGACAACATCCCCCGCCAGCTCTTCGAGGTGCCCATCCAGGCCGCCATCGGCGGCAAGGTCATCGCCCGGGAGACCATCAAGGCCATGCGCAAGGACGTGCTGGCCAAGTGCTACGGCGGCGACATCACCCGGAAGAAGAAGCTGCTGGAGAAGCAGAAAGAGGGCAAGAAGAAGATGCGCTCGCTGGGGAGCGTGCAGATCCCCACCGAGGCGTTCATGGCGGTGCTGAAGCTGGACGAGGAGAACTGATCCCTCCGGCGCGGCCGGGCGGGGACCCGCGGCAAAAAATTGTAGCCTAACGGCCCCCTTTGGGTTATAATAGAAGAGAAGACATAGAGGCCGGCGGCGTGTGCGCCGGTCCATGGAGGGATACCTATGAAGCTGATCCTTGCTATCATCAACCATGACGACGCCGGCAGCGTGACCCAGAGCCTGACCAAAAAGGGGTTCTCCTCCACCAAGCTGGCCACCACCGGCGGCTTCCTCATGGCGGGGAACGTCACCATCCTGGTGGGCGTGGACGAGGAGAAGGTCCAGACCGTCATCGACATCATCAAGGAGCACTCCCACTCCCGCAAGCAGATGATCCCCACCACCACCGAGATGAGCTACGGGTACTACCCGTCCATGCCGGTGGAGGTCACCGTGGGAGGCGCCACCATCTTCGTGGTGGACATCGAGCGTTTCGAGCGGGTGTGACATGCGTCTGGACACCCTGGCGGGCAACCATGCCCTGAAGCGCCAGCTCTCCGCCCAGGCGGAGGGCCGGGGGCTTTCCCACGCCTATCTCATCAGCGGCCCCGCCGGGTCCGGGAAGCGGACGCTGGCGAGGCTCCTGTCCGCCGCCTTCGTCTGTACGGGCGGGGGGGAGACGCCCTGCGGCGCCTGCCCCGGCTGTAAAAAGGCCCTGGCGGGCATCCACCCCGACATCATCACCATCGGGGACGACGGCAAGGACATCACCGTGGCCCAGAGCCGCCAGATCCGCTCCGACGCCTATATCCGGCCCAACGAGGCCGACCGGAAGGTATACGTGGTCCAAAACGCCCAGACCATGAACGCCAGCGCCCAGAACGCCCTGCTGAAGCTGCTGGAGGAGGGGCCGGCCTACGCCGCCTTCCTCCTGCTCACCGACAACCCCGCCGGGGTTTTGCCCACCATCCGCTCCCGGTGCGAGGCCCTGGCCCTCTCCCCCGTCACCCAGGCCCAGGCGGAGGAGGTCCTCCTTTCCCGCTTTCCCGACCGGGACCCGGGGCAGGTCCGCTCCGCCGCCGCGGACTGCGGCGGGCTTCTCGGCCGGGCCGTGGCCCAGCTGGAGGGGAGCCAGGCGGGCGAGGAGGCCAGACAGGCCGCCGGGACCCTTTTTTCCTTTTGGGCCAAGGGGGACGAGCTGGGCATGGCCCAGTTCTGCGTCAGTTTGGAGAAGTGGGACCGGGAGGCCCTCACCGGCCTGTTCGACCAGGCCGTGACCCTGCTGCGGGACGCCCTGGCCCTCCAGACCGGGGCGGAGGCCGGCGGGCCGCCGGTGGTACAAGCCCTGGCCCAGCGGCCCCGGAAGGCCCTATTGGCCGCCGTAGGGGTCCTGGAGTCCCTGCGCTCCGCCGCCGGGTTCAACGTGGGCGCCGGGCACCTGTGCGGGGCCCTGTGCGCCGGACTCAGCCAGGCCGGGCAGTGACGCCTGAAATCACCGCGCGGCGCGGTTTCTCATAAAGTAGGAGGTTCCACATGACAGAGATCATCGGGGTCCGCTTTAAAAACGGCGGAAAGGAATATTACTTCGACCCCAAGGGCATCGAGGCCCACGTGGGGGACGAGGTCATCATCGAGACCGCCAAGGGCCCTGAGTTCGGGGTCTGCTCCAAGGCCAACGCCCAGGTGCCCGACGAGGCGGTGGTCCAGCCCTTGCGGCCGGTGCTGCGGCTGGTCACCGACAAGGACCGGGCCGTCCTCCAGCGCAACAAGGAAAAGGAGGACAAGGCCCTCAAGGTCTGCCAGGACAAGATTTTGGAGCACAAGCTGGACATGAAGCTGGTGCGGGTGGAGTGCTCCTTCGACGGCAACAAGCTCCTCTTCTTCTTTACCAGCGAGGGCCGGGTGGACTTCCGCTCCCTGGTGAAGGACCTGGCCTCCACCTTCCACTCCCGCATCGAGCTGCGGCAGATCGGCGTGCGGGACGAGTCCAAGATGCTGGGCGGGCTGGGCATCTGCGGCAGGCCTTTCTGCTGCAACGCCTTCCTTGACCAGTTCCAGCCCGTTTCCATCAAGATGGCCAAGACCCAGGGCCTCTCCCTCAACCCGGCCAAGATCTCCGGGGCCTGCGGGCGGCTGATGTGCTGTTTGAAGTACGAGCAGGGGGCCTATGAGGACGCGGTGAAGCGGCTGCCCAAGAACGAGTCCTTCGTGGAGACCCCCGACGGGGCGGGCACGGTGAACGCCGTGGACTACCTGCGGGAGACCGTGAAGGTCCGGCTGGAGGACAGCCCCGAGACCCCCCAGGTCTACGCCGGGGACGAGATCAACGTAGTCCGCAGCGGCAAGGGCCGCCGGCCCGAGGGCTACGTGGCCCCGCCCCGGTCCGAGCTGGAAAAGCTGCGCAAGACCACCCCGCCCCCCGCGCCCCCGGAGGGGCGGCCCCTGGCGGGCAGCATCGACGCCGCCCTGTCCTCTCTGGACGGGGCCGAGCGGCCGGGCCGCCGGGGGAACGACGGCCGGCGGCGGGGGGACAAGCCCCGGCAGGAGGGGCGGCCCCGCCCGGAGAACCGGCCCAAGCAGGAGCCCAAGCCCCGGCAGGAGGGCAAGGGGAAAGATTCCCCCAAGCCCAAGGCCCCCGAGAGGGCCAAGGAGGGCCAGAGCCGGAACCGCCGCAGGCGGCGGGGCGGCGGCAAGCCCAAGGAGGGGGGCGCCCCCCAGGCCCCCAAGGCATAACAAACACCCATCCAGACAGCGGCCCTTCGGGGCCGCTGTCTTTTTGGCAAAGGCCGGGTTAAGATTTCGTTATGAACTTCTATTATTTACAAATTCTTCTTCCTTTTTGTTTCGGACATGCTATAATAGCCGCACTCGCATATGGCCCGTCAGGGGCGGGCCGCGAAGGGGCGCTGCCGCTTTCCGTACCTTGGGCGGCACGGTCCCCCGCGGTTTCAATCAACCTGTAAGGAGGACGCTATGGATCAAAAGGAACTGTCCTGGCACGACCGGGGACGGCTGTGGCTGCGGCTTGGGGTGCGGCTTATTCTGCTCCTGCTGGGGCTGTGGGCCGCCGTACGGCTGGGGCCCCCCTTCATCTCCCTTTTCGCCCCCTTTCTGCTGGCCTTTCTCATGGCCTGGCTCCTTTCGCCGCTGGTGAAGTGGCTCAACGCCAAGCTCCGCCTGCCCCGGAAGATGCTCTCCCTCCTCCTCCTGCTGCTGGTCTTTGTGGGATTGGGTGCGGCGGTGTGGGCGCTGACGGTGGGCGTCGTGGGGGAGATCATCTCCCTGGCCTCCGACTGGGAGGGGCTGGTGGGCAGCTTCGAGGCCACCGTCACCCTGGTGGGCGAGAGCTTTTCCCGGGTGATGGAGCTGCTGCCCCAGTCGGTGCAGACCACGGTGAACAACCTGGTGGAGCAGCTCTTCCAATGGCTTCAGACCGCCATTCCCCGCATCCTCTCCATGGCGGTGGACACCGTCACCGGCGTGGCCAAGGGCATGCCCTCCTTCTTCGTGGCCACGGTGGTCTTTGTTATGGCCTCCTACTTTATTACCTCCGATTACCCCCGCCTGCGCGCCTCCTTCACCGACCGCCTGCCCCAGGGGCCCAGGGTCTTTTTCAGCCAGGTGAAGCGGGCGGCCGCCGCCGGGTTCGGCGGGTACGTGAAGGCCCAGATCATCCTTTCCATCGGCGTCTTTTTCATCCTGCTGGGGGGCTTCCTCCTCATCCGCCAGCCCTACGCCCTGCTGCTGGCCCTGGTGCTGGCGGTGCTGGACTTCATCCCCATCGTGGGTTCGGGCACCGTCATGGTGCCCTGGGCGGTGGTGGAGCTCTTCACGGGGAACTTCCGCCACGCCGTGGCCCTCATGGTGGTGTGGGGCCTTGTCTCCCTCTTCCGCCAGATCGGGGAGCCCAAGGTCCTGGGCAACCAGACCGGCCTGTCCCCCATCCTGTCCCTGGTCAGCGTCTACGTGGGCATGAAGGTGGCCGGGGTGGCCGGGATGATCTTTGGCCCGCTGCTGTGCCTGGTGGTCCTCAACGTGGGCCGTTCCGGGGTGATGGACAACGTGATCCGGGACGTGAAGCTGGCGGCGCTGGACATCTCCGCCATTTTGAGGAGCGGCCGGCCCGAGCCGTCGGAAGAGGACGCTCCAGAGGGCTCCGAAATTGAATAGAGTTCAAAAAAGTGTTGATTTTTCTTCATTTTCTGGACACAATTCCAGGGTATCCTAAATAACGTTCCAAGGGAAAAACGACACGAAGGAGCGAGCAGTTATGTATTACAATGACTATAACCGGATGAACGAGGAACCCATCGTCACCGACGCATACAAGGTAGAAGCCGTCCCCAAGAAGAAGGCCAAGGGCGCCGGCGGCAGGATCGCCGCCCTGTGCCTGGCCTGCGCCCTGGTGGGCGGCGCCATGGGCGGCGCGGCCGTCCACTTCGCCGGGGGCTGGGGCAGGAACAGCACCGTCCTCTACGAGGGCACCCACGAGCCCGTGGCCGTGACCATGTCCAACGTAAAGACGGGGCAGCCCATGACCGGCGCCCAGGTCTACGCCGCCAATGTGGGCTCCACCGTGGGCATCACCACCGAGCTGGTCACCACCAACTACTGGGGCCAGACCGTGAAGGGGGCCGCCGCCGGCTCCGGCTTCGTGGTGACCCAGGACGGATACATCCTCACCAATTACCACGTCATCGACGGCGCCTCCTCCATCAAGGTGGCCTTCGTGGACGGCACCACCTACGACGCCAAGCTGGTGGGCGGCGAGGAGGCCAACGACATCGCCGTGCTGAAGATCGAGGCCACCGGCCTCACCCCCGTGACCCTGGGCGATTCCGACAACCTGGTGGTGGGCGAGCAGGTCTGCGCCATCGGCAATCCCTTGGGGGAGCTGACCTTCACCTACACCTCCGGCTCCGTCTCCGCCAAAGACCGGGCCATCACCATGGAGAACGGCGAGATCATGAACATGCTCCAGACCGACACCGCCATCAACTCCGGCAACTCCGGCGGGCCCCTGTTCAACCTGTACGGCGAGGTCATCGGCATCACCTCCGCCAAGTACTCCTCTTCCGCCTCCTCCTCTTCCGCCTCCATTGAGGGCATCGGCTTCGCCATCCCCATCAACGACGTGAAGGACATGGTCACCTCCATCATGGAGCACGGCTACGTCACCGGCAAGCCCAACGTGGGCATCCTGATGAACGATGTCTCCAGCGAGGCCACCCTGCGTTACGGCATTCCCTCCGGCGCTTACGTGGAGTCCGTTCTGGAGGACTCCTGCGCGGATAAGAGCGGGCTGAAGGCCGGGGACGTCATCACCGCCGTGAACGACACCGCCGTCACCTCTTCCAAGCAGCTCTCCTCCGCCGTGAAGAACTACAAGGCCGGGGACACCGTCACCTTCACCGTCTACCGGGAAGGGCAGAACCAGACCATCTCGGTCACCCTGGATGAGGCCACCCAGGAGCGGGCCGACGCCATGGCCAAGCTCCAGGAGAACTACAAGCAGGTCCAGCAGCAGCAATCCACCCAGCAGCAGGGCCGCTCCTCCTGGCCCTTCAGCTTCGGCTGGTGACCCTGGCGGGGAGTCCCCTCCCCTTTTCATAGAACCCCCGGCGGCCCACTTTGGGCCGCCGGGGGTTCTTTTCATATTCCCGCCCCGGGCCGCATAGAGTGGTGGTGAAACAAAAGAAGAAGGGAAGGGACAAGCAAATGCGGCAAAAAATCAAGTGGGGACGGCTCTTCCGGCGGGGCGCCGCCCTGTTTCTGGCCACCATCGCCCTGTGGCTCCTGCTGATGGGGGCGGGGGCCGGGGCGGTCACCGGGGCGGCGGAGATCCTGGGGAGCAGCGAGGACTTCGTCACCGCCGCCCTGCGCACCGAGCTGGGGCCCGTCCATGACGGCGCCCTCTCCTTTTGGCAGCGGCTCGCGGTGGAGCAGTCCCCCCTGCTGGCGGCCAATCCGGCGGGCGGGACCAGGCCGGCGGCCCCTGTGGAGCGTCTCCCCGACGCCCAGCCCGCCCCGGACCACGACGACATCACCGAGCCGCCCCAGACCACCGCGGCGCCGGGGGACATCGTGGAGCGGACGCTGGTCCCCACCACCACCCAGGGCTACGTCACCGGGGCGGGGCTCTACCTCTACAACCGGACCGATCTGGTGGTGGACCTGGCCGCGGCGGCCAGCCGGAGCCTCAACATCGCTCTCTCCCCCGCGGCCGACGGGCCCCAGATCCTCATCATCCACTCCCACGCCACCGAGGCCTACACCCAGGACGGCACCGACATCTATACCCCCAGCGACAACAACACCCGGACCCTGGATGAGAACTGCAACATGATCCGGGTGGGGGACGAGATGGAGCGGGTATTCACCGAGATGGGGCTGTCCGTTCTCCACGACCGGGGGATGTACGACTACCCCCAGTATAACGGCTCCTACGGCCGGTCCGGCCCGGCGGTGGAGGAATACTTACGGCAATACCCCACCATCAAGCTGGTGCTGGACGTCCACCGGGACGCCCTGGTGGGGAGCGACGGGACGGTCTACAAGGCCGTCACCACCATCGACGGGGTAAAGACGGCCCAGGTGATGCTGGTGGTGGGCAGCAGCGCCGGGGGCGGGGACCACCCGGGCTGGGAGGAAAACCTGGCCCTGGCCGCCCGGCTCCAGAAGAGCCTGGACACCCTCTACCCCACCCTGGCCCGGCCCATGACCCTGCGGCAGTCGGTGTACAACCAGAATTTGACGCCTGGGTCCCTGCTGGTGGAGGTGGGGAGCCACGGGAACACCCTTCAGGAGGCGCTGGCGGGGGCACGGCTCTTTGCCCGGGCGGCGGGGTCGGTGTATCTGTCGCTGGAGGGGTGAAGCCTTTTTTGTTTGCTGGCAGGGCGCACCCCGAGGTGCGGAACTTCTGGGGGAGGTTTCTTTTCCTCGGGAAAAGAAATCTCCCCCAGACCCCCAAAGAAAAGGCTATTGGTGCTGACCTGGGGGCAGATTCCCTTTTTGGTAGGAGGTCTACTGCCCGAAGATCGGGGGATAAGCGCGGGTGCGGCTGTGCGACACGTGGGTCTCCTTGCGCCGCTGCCGCTGACGTGTTCTTGATTGATAAGTGCCCTATTCGCACATGCACTTTGCCTTCCCCTCGGGGGAAGGTGGCAGCCCGGAGGGCTGACGGATGAGGGGAACTGGGGATAACAACAAAGGCCCTGCTAAAGAGATAAGTTCCCCTCATCAGTCTGCTTCGCAGCCAGCTTCCCCCAGGGGAAGCCTAAAAGGCTGCGCCCTTGAAAGACGCTACGAAAGGCGGTGTAACGTGCATCCATAGAAAAGAGCCCCCGGCCTACGGCCGGGGGCTCTTTTTGTTTTTCCTCAGGGGCGCAGTCCGCTGCCGCCCTGCATGGTGATGCACTCGCCGGAGATATACTTGGCCCCCTCGGAGCACAGGAACACCGCCGTGCGGCCGATGTCCAGCTCGGGGTCGCCGAAGCGGCCAGCGGGGATGCCCTTGATGGTCTGCTCGTAGACCGCGGGGTACTCCTCCTTCCACTTGGCCAGGGCGTCGGTCATCACCAGGGGGCAGATGATGTTGCAGTTGATGCCGTCGGGGCCCCACTCGGTGGCGGCCACACGGGTCATCCCCCGGATGCCCTCCTTGGCGGCGGCGTAGCTGCTCTGGCCGGGCTTGCCGAAGAGGCCCGCACCGGAGGCGAAGTTCACCACGCTGCCCTTGGTCTTTTTCAGCTCGGGGTAACAGTGCTTCATATAGAAGAAGGTGGCGTACAGCCCGGAGTAGACGGCCTGGTCGAACTGCTCCTTGGTGTGCTCGGCCAGGGGCACGCCGGAGGCGGAGTTCTGGGCGTTGTTGATCACGAAGTCGATGCGGCCGAAGGTCTTGACGGTCTCCTCCACCACGTGGGCCACCTGCTCCTCCACGCCGCCGTCGCACTGCATGGCAAGCACCTGGACGCCGTAAAGCCGCTCCAGCTCTTCCTTGGCGTCGGTGAGCTTTTTCACGTTCCGGCCGGTGACCACCAGGTTCACGCCCTCCTTGGCAAAGGCGGTGGACAGGCCGTAGCCGATGCCGCCGCCCTTGCCGCCGCCGGTGATGATGGCTACCTTGCCCTTCATGTTGTAATCCATGTGTTTCTCCTCCTTGTGAATTTTCAACAAATAATCGAGGGGTTGCTTGGTTATGTTTTATGGTAGCACACTACCGAAGAAAATACAAGGAAACCAGTGGGTTTAATCTGCTGGGATGAGGGATGTTTTCGTTTGGTTGGCTGCTGACTGCATGTTGGGACGTGGGTTTTCTGGGGGAGGTTTCTTTTCCCGAGAAAAAGAAACCTCCCCCAGACCCCCAAAGAAAAGTCTTGGTGTTGACCTGGGCGCAGATTCCCTTTTTGGTTGGAGGTCTACTGCCCGTTGATAGGGGGAAAAGCACGGGTGCGTCTGTGCGACCCGTGGTCCCTCTTGCGCCGCTTTCGCTGACACGTGCTTGATTTAGGGTGGTCCTGGCCTTCTCCTAGGGAGAAGGTGGCAGCCCGGAGGGCTGACGGATGAGGGAAACTGGGGACATGGGAAGAGGCCCTACTAAACATTAGGTTCCCCTCATCAGTCTGCTTCGCAGCCAGCTTCCCCCAGGGGAAGCCTAAGGGCCTCCAAACTACGAGACTGCTGCGGAGTAGGAGGACGGGGGTTTCTTGTTCTCTTTGGACAACTTCGGGGGAGCGAGACAAAAAAAGGACCACCCGCCGGAAGGCGGGTGGTCCTTACTGTTTCTCAGTCCAGCTGGAACTGGCCGGTGTAGAGCTGGTAATACCGGCCCTTTTCCTCCAGCAGCTCGGCGTGGCTGCCCTTCTCCTGGATCTCGCCGTGCTCGATGACCACGATGCAGTCAGCGTTGCGGACCGTGGAGAGCCGGTGGGCGATGACGAAGACCGTCCGCCCCTCCATCAGCGCGTCCATGCCCTTTTGGATGAGGGCCTCGGTGCGGGTGTCGATGGAGGAGGTGGCCTCGTCCAGGATCATCACCGGGGGGTCGGCCACGGCGGCCCGGGCGATGGCCAACAGCTGCCGCTGGCCCTGGGAGAGGTTGCCCCCGTCCCCGGTGACCAGGGTGTTATACCCGTCGGGAAGGCGGCGGATAAAGGAGTGGGCTCCGGCGGTCTTGGCCGCGGCGATGCACTCGTCGTCGGTGGCGTCCAGGCGGCCGTAGCGGATGTTCTCCATCACCGTTCCGGTGAAGAGGTGGGTGTCCTGGAGGACGGCCCCCAGGGACTTGCGAAGGTCGTCCTTGCGTATCTCTTTCACGTCGATGCCGCCGTAGGTGATGACGCCGCTCTGGATCTCATAGAAGCGGTTGATGAGGTTAGTGATGGTGGTTTTGCCCGCGCCGGTAGAGCCCACGAAGGCGATCTTCTGGCCGGGGTTGGCGTACACCGTCACGTCGTTCAAAATCTGCTTGCCCGGGACGTAGGAGAAGTCCACGTCCTGGAACCGCACGGCGCCGGTGAGCTCGGCCAGGGCGTAGCCCTCTCTCCTGGCCACCGCGCCCCGGATGCGGTGCAGGCCTTGGGCCGGGTCCCCCTGGGGGTACTTCCAGGCCCACAGGTGGTCCGGTGTATCCTCGCCGCACTCTTGGAGGGTGCCGTCGGCGGCCTTGACGCAGGGCACCAGGGTCATGCGGGGGTTTTCCGGCACCTTCCAGGCCCAGCAGTGGGTGCGCTCGCCCTCGGCGGCCTCGGTGATGGTGCCGTCGGCGGCCTTTTTGGCCCGGACCAGGGTGATCTTGCCCTCGTCCACCTCGGGCTGGGTGTCCATGACCTCAAAGATACGCTCGGCCCCCGCCATGGCGGAGAGGAGGGAGGTCATCTGCTGGGAGATCTGGTTCAAGGGCTGGCCCACCTGCTTGGAGTAGTTGAGATACACCACCAGCCCGCCAAGGTCGAAGCCCTGGAGCACGGAGAGGAGGCCCCCCGCCGCCGCGGTGAGGGCGTAGCTGATGTTCATCAGGTTGCCCGAGACCGGCATGATCATGGTGGAGTAGAAGTTGGCCTTCTGGGCCGCGTCCCGGTAGGTGTCGTTGAGTTCCTTAAAGTCGGCCTTGGCCTGGTTTTCATGGGTGAAGGCCTTGACCACCTTGAGCCCCTCGATCATCTCCTGGATGTTGCCGTTGACGGCGCCCAGGGCGGCCTGCTGCTCCCGGTAGAACCTGCGGCTCTTGCCCCCCAGGTACTTGAAGAGGAGCATGGTCACCGCCAGCACCACCAGGGTCACCAGGAACAGCTTCCAGTTGATGAAGAGCATCAGCCCCACGAGGCCCACGAACATGAGGCAGCTGGACAGGAGGGAGACCACGCTCTGCTCCAGGGCCATCTGGACGTTGTCGGCGTCGTTGGTGAAGCGGCTCATCAGCTCGCCGTGGGGATGGTTGTCAAAGTAGGCCAGGGGCAGGTCTTGGAGCTTGTCGAAGAGGTCCTTGCGCAGCCGGTTGACCCCCCGCTGGGCCAGACGGACCATGGTGGCCGACTGGCCGTAGGTGGCGAGGCAGCCCACCACATAGATGCCGATGAGCTTCAGAATGGCCAGGCCCAGCCCGGCGAAGTCGGTGCAGCCCGACCAGATGAAGTCGTTGATGATGCCCCGCATCATGTAGGAGCCGCCCAGGTTGGTCAGCACCGACACCAGCAGGCACCCGATCACCAAAAGCAGGGGCAGAGGATTGCGGGTCAGGTAGCCCAGCAGGCGGGAGATGGTCTTGCCCATGTTCTTGGGCTTTTGATAGCCCCCTCTGGGGGCGCGGTTCGGTCCTGGCATTATTCCGCCACCCCCTCTTGCTGAGATTGGTAGATTTCCTGATAGATGGGATTGCTGGCGAGGAGCTCCTCGTGGGTGCCCTGGCCGGCGATGTGGTCGTCGTCCAGCACCAAGATCTCGTCGGCGTACTGCACCGAGGAGATCCGCTGGGCGATGATGATGACGGTGGTCCCCGCCAGGTTCTTCTGGAAGGACTCCCGGATGGCCGCCTCGGTGGCCGAGTCCACGGCGGAGGTGGAGTCGTCCAGGATGAGGATGGCGGGCTTGCGCAGCATGGCCCGGGCGATGCACAACCGCTGCTTCTGGCCGCCGGAGACGTTGACGCCGCCCTGCTCCATGTGGGTGTCGAAGCCATTGGGCAGGGCCATGATAAAGTCGTAGGCCTGGGCGTCCTTGGCGGCCTGGATCATCTCCTCCTCGGTGGCGTCCGGCCTGCCCCAGAGGAGGTTTTCCCGGATGGTGCCGGAGAAGAGGACGTTGTTTTGCAGCACCATACCGATGCGGGCGCGCAGCTCCTCCAGGGGGTAGTCCCGCACGTCCTTGCCGTCCACCAGGATAGCCCCGCCGGTGACGTCGTAGAACCGGGGGATGAGGTTCACGAGCGACGACTTGCCTACGCCGGTGCCGCCCACGATGGCGACAAACTGGCCGGGCTGCACGGTGAAGCTGATGTGGGAGAGCACGTCGTCCCCGGTGCCGGTGGCCACGTACTTGAAGGACACGTCCTTGAATTCCACCTGGCCCTTGGGGGCGGGGAGGGCCGCGGTCTGAGACTCGACGGTATCCTCAATGTCGGGCTCGGTGTTCAGCACCTCGTTGATCCGGTGGGCGCAGGCCTGGGCCCGGGAGAGCTGGAGAAGGGACATGGCCACCATCATCACGCTCATCAAAATCTGGAAGATATAGTTGATGAAGGCCTGGAGGTCCCCCAGCAGGAAGGAGCCCTCCATCACCATCCGGCCGCCGAAAAAGACCACCGCGATGGTGGCGCCGTTCATGCACAGCATCATGATGGGCATGATGGCGATGATCTTTAGCCCCACGTTCAGGGCGGCCTCCATCAGCTCGTCGTTGGCCTTTTTGAACTTGGTGCGCTCGTAGCCCGCCCGGACGAAGGCCTTCACCACCCGGATGGCCACCAGGTTTTCCTGGAGGGTGTTGTTGAGGCTGTCGATTTTCTTCTGCATGGCCTCGAAGAGCTTGGTGCACACCTTCATGATGAAGGCGATGATGACGGCCATGACGGGGATGACCACCGCCAGCACCAGGGCCAGCTTGGCGTTGAGGGTGATGCTGATGATCAGCGCCGCCACCAGCATCACCGGCGCCCGCACCAGCATCCGCAGGCCCATGGCCAGCATCATGGTCATGGCGTTGACGTCGTTGGTCATCCGGGTGATGAGGGAGGCGGAGGAAAAGCGGTCGATGTCCGCGAAGGAAAAGGTCTGGACCTTATCGAAGAGGGCCTGGCGCAGGTTGCCGCCGAAGCCCTGGCTGGCGTAAGAGGCGTATTTGGAGCCCAGGACGCCGCAGGCCATGGAGACGCCGGCCAGCAGCAGCATGGCCCCGCCCAGCTGAAAGATGTAGGTCACGTTCTCCGAGGGGATGGCCACATCCACGATCCGGGCCATGACCAGGGGCAGCAGCAGTTCGCAGATGACCTCCAGGACCATCAGGATGGGGGCCCGGACGGCCACCTTCTTGTAGCCCTGAAGATGGGTGAGAAAGATTTGCAGCAAGTTAAGATTCCTCCTTTGCTTCTGGGGGTGGACAGGGAAAATCAGGGGTGCCGCCCAAGTTTTCCATCATACGGTGGAAAAACCCGGTGAGCTGGGTCTTTTCCTGGTCGGAAAAGCCCTGGAGCATCTGCTCATCCACCGCCCGGAACAGCTCGTTGCACTGTTCCACCGCCCGGCGGCCCTTGTCGGTGAGGGCCACCCGGTTGCGGCGGGCGTCCCGCTCATCGGCCCGGCGGCCCACATAGCCCGAGCGCTCCAGGGACCGCAGGGACACCGCCACCGTGGCCGGGGACAGCCGCATGGCTCTGGCCACCTCCCGCTGGGAAAAGTCCACTCCCCGCTGCTCCCCGTGGAGCAGGACCAGCAGCAGCATGGGGGAGCCCAGGTCGGCCAGCCCCCGAAGGGCCTGTTCCTCCATCACCCGTTTCCGGTGGGCCTGATGAAGCCCGTGGAAAAAGGCGCTGGGTTCGTCCGCGCAGTACATGGTATCATCTCCAATCGTTCGTACCCTGATAATTAGGATGCTTACGTAGTATACGCTGATGAAACCGGAAAATCAAGTCTAAATTGTAAACGAATTCTTAGAACAGATGTTTGACATTTTGGTCAATCTGTGATAGGATACAACTATCTAAAATAAGGAGGGGTCTCTATGGCCGCGCCGCTCACCCCAAAGCAGGGAGAAATCTACGACTTCATCCTCCAGTACACCCGCAGCCACGGCTATCCCCCCTCCGTGCGGGAGATCGGGGCCGCGGTGCATTTGAAGTCCCCCTCCACCGTTCACTTTCACATGAAAAAGCTGGAGGCCGAGGGATACATCCTCAAGGCCGACGGCAAGACCCGGGCCATCTCCCTCCCCCGGGAGGCGGTGGCCGAGGAGCTGGACGCCCACCCCGACCAGGTGCCCGTGGTGGGCAGCGTGGCCGCCGGCAGCCCCATCCTGGCCGAGGAGTGCGTGGAGGAATACCTCACCTTTGACACCGGCGGGCTGGCCGGGGAGCATTTCGCCCTGAAGGTCCGGGGGGAGTCCATGCTGAACGCCGGCATCCTGCCCGGGGACCTGGTGGTGGTCCACCGGCAGGAGAATTTCCGCAGCGGGGACATCGTGGTGGCCCTCTTTGAGGATGAGGCCACGGTAAAGACCCTGCGCCGCATCGACGGGCATATTTGGCTCATGCCGGAAAACCCGGATTACGAGCCCATCGACGGGGAGGGCGCCGCCCTCCTGGGCCGGGTGGTGGCCGTGATCCGCCGCTATTGAGAAAGGAGCGCCTTTTATGAGTATCGACTTGGAACAGCTGACCGACGCGGGACGGCGGTACATCAAAAAGATGGACCTGGAGGACATGGCGGCCCTGAAGATCTGCCTGCTGGCCACCGGGACTCTGGCGGGGCTCTCCCTCAAGAGCAGGTTCGCCCGGCGGCTGGCCGGGGTGTCCTGCTCCTTCCTGGCCGCCGGGCTGGCGGTGCCGCTGGTGAGCCAGTTTTTGGACGAGCTGGACCGGACCCCCGCCCCACCCGAGCCGCTGGACGAGGAGGCCTGAGCGCCTCTCCCCGTTTCCAAACCGTTGAAAAAGGACCGCTGTCATACGACAGCGGTCCTTTTTTGCGTTTCCTGCTGGGATTTTAGTCCCGGCGCTCTCCCTGGCTGTAAGCCACCACCGTGCGGCGGTTGGGCTCGGTGCCGATGGAATAAGTAGTCACGTCGGGCCGATCCTGGAGGGCGGTGTGGATGACGTGGCGCTCATAGGCGTTCATGGGCTCCAGCGTCACGTTCCGGCGGTAGCGCACCACCTTGTCGGCCACCCGGTGGGCCATCCGCTCCAGGGATTCCTCCCGCTTGGAGCGGTAGTGCTCGGCGTCCACCCGGACCCGGACCCGCTTGGCCTGGCCGTGGTTGACGGCGTAGCCGGTGAGCTGCTGAATGGCGTCCAGGGTCTCTCCCCGGCGGCCGATCACGGCCCCCAGGTCCTCCCCCACCAGGTCCACCAGGTAGTTGCCCTCGGCGTCCACCTTCACCTGGGGATCGGCCTGGATCTCCATGCGCTCCAAAAGGCCGGAGAGGAAGCTCTTGATCTTCTCGGCCCGCTCATCCCCCTCGGCAGCGGCCGGGCAGGCGGCCTCCACGGGGCGGCAGGGCTCCTCCGCGGGGGCGGCGGAGACAGGGGCCTCCTCCTGGGCGGCGGGGGCAGGGGCGGGCTGGGGGGCCGCCTGGGGCTCGTCAGGGACCTCGTAGGTCACCTTCACCTTGGCGGGGGTGCCGCCGATGCCCAGGAAGCCGGACTTGGCCAGCTCCAGCACCTCTACGGAGACCTCTTCCCGGGCCAGGCCAAGCTGCTGCAACGCGGCGGCAATGGCCGCGTCCTCATTCTTGCCGGTAAATTCAACGGATTTCTGCATAGACTTTTATCTCCTTCCCGTGGGGAATGTGTCAGTCTTCCTTGGGCTTGTCCTCGTCCTCGGCCAGGGCTTCGCTGATCTCCGCCTCCAGCCGCTCCACAAGGTCTTCCTCGACCTCTTCGGCCCCGTTCTGAACGTCCTCGCCCACCGCGTCGGCCAGGGCGGCGTCATCCGTCACGATCACCTCGGCGTCGGGGCGCTCCTGGGCGGCCTTTTCGGCCTCCTCCAGGCGGCGGTCCTCGGCGGCTTCCTCGGCCTCCTGGATCTTCTGGACAGCCCCAGCGGCCAGATCCTCATGGTAGGGGGTCACGCCGCCGTAGCGGTCGGGATCGTAGGCCCGGCCCCGGGCGTACTGGCGGATACCCACCCGGCTGGCCTCCCGCTGCTCGGGGGTCATCTTCTCCTCGTCGGGCTCCTTGGCCTTCTTCTTGCCCTTGTTCTTCCGGGCCTCCTCGGCCTGGCGGGCCCGCTCCTCCGCCTTTTCCCGGCGCTGGCGCTTCTCTTCCTCTTTCTCCTCGATCTCCCGCTGGCGCTGGGCCTCGGCGGCCTTCTCGTAGTCCTTTTTGAGGAGCTTGCCGCAGATCAGCTCCTGCCCCAGGCCCAGGATATTGTTGGCGATCCAGTACACGGAAAGGGCCGCGGGCATGGAAAAGCCGATCCACAGGGAGATCAGGGGGGAGATGAGCATCATGGTCCGGTTGGTCTTGGCCACCTGATCATTCTGCTGGGTGTTATTGAGGTTGTTGGTCTTGTTCATGATGAGGGACATGAACACGCTGGAGCCCGCCGAAATGATGGGGATGAGGAACAGACCGAAGCCGGCGATGCCCTCCACCCAGAACTTCAGATTGGGCACCTGGGACAGGTCGATGCCCAGGAAGTGGAAGTTGATGGAGAAGATCTCCTTGGCGGTGGTTCCCACGGCGGCCTGGATCGCGGCCAGGTTATCCGGGGTGATGAGGGAGGCCAGATACAGCTGGTTATAGCCGTTGTTGGCAAAATCGCTCACCACAGTGAGGGTGCCGGCCTCCACCGCCTTCTGGGCGGCCTCCAGCGCTTTCTGGATGGCGTCGGGGGTGGCCCAGCCCATGCTGGTGGCCACCGCGCCCCAGTCCACCGTGTTGGCGATCTGGGCGATCTGGTTGGCGTCCAGCCCCATCATGTACTTCAACGGCTGGCGGATGATGGCGTACAGGGGCAGCAGGATGAGCAGGGGGAGCATGGACCACAGGCAGCCCCCCATGGGATTGACGTTCTCCTTGGCGTAGAGCTTCTGGACCTCCTCGTTATACCGGGCCTGGTCCTTGCCGTACTGCTTCTGGAGCTTCTGCATTTTCCCCGAGAGCATGTTCATCTGGATCATGCTCCGCTTTCCCTTCAGGGACAGGGGGAACAAAATGAGCTTCACCACCAGGGCGAAGAGGATGAGGGCCACACCGTAGCTGTTGAAGAAATTGTAGAAGAACATCAGCAGCCAGGTGAAGGGCGTCATGATGTAATAGGCGAAATCCATGGACATGGCCTCCACTTTCTTTGGTTGAGGTAGGCCTCCCCTTTTGGGAAAGGCTTCTTCCGGGCCTTATCTAAAAACATAGGAACCTGCCGGGCAGCCTGTTTCAGACAAGGCCTAAGGGACGGGGTCGTATTCGATGGTCTTTTGCCGGTGGAAGGGCTGGCATTTGAGGATGCGGCGCAGGGCCAGAAAGCCCCCCTTGAGGGCTCCGTACTTTTCCACCGCCTCCAGGGCGTAGGCCGAGCAGGTGGGGATGAAGCGGCAGCAGGAGGGCCGGGCGGGAGAGATGTTCCGCTGGTAAAAGCGGATGAGCCATAGGAAGAGGGCCTTCACGGCTTCCCCTCCCCTTTCCGCACGCCCAGCTTGTCCAGCAGGCGAAGCAGGTCCCGCTCCAACTCGGCGTAAGGGGCGTAGGCGGCCCGCACCCGGGCCACCACCACCATATCCCAGCCGGGGGTCATCTGCCCCTCGTGGATGCGGTAAGCCTCCCGGATCCGGCGGCGGACCTTGTTGCGGCGCACCGCCTTGCCCACCTTGGTGCCCACGGTGAGGCCCAGGCGGGTATAGCCCAGCCGGTTTTTCCGCACGTACACCGCCAGGGTGGGGGATACGGCGCTTTTGCCCTTGGCGTAGAGGCGGCGGAACAGATGGTTTTCCTTCATGGATCTTGTGTCGCGCACCGGCTCCGCCTCCCGCTCAAAATTCGCTCTATGCACCGCAGGGGCGGTAGAAAAGTTCCACCGCCCCGCTCAAAATGCCCTATTTGGTTGCTTTTCCACCTTAGTGGGTCAGACGGGCGCGGCCTGCACGGCGGCGCCGGGCCAGGACCTTGCGGCCGTTGGCGGTCGCCATACGCTTGCGGAAGCCGTGGACCTTGCTGCGCTGACGCTTCTTGGGCTGATAGGTACGAACCATTTTGGTACACCTCCTGTACTCGTTCTGGCGGCGCCGTAGCCCCGCCTACCACAACGCCCGGGGTCAGCCGGACGCGGTCGTCGATGACAAATACGCGCCTACAAGGCGCAAATGGTATTATACTTGATAAAGAATTCCCCTGTCAACCACCTTTTTCGGATTTTTTTGTCCCGGTTTTTTCCGCTCCCCTATATCTTGTGTTTTCTGAATTTTTATCCACAACTTCCTTCGTGAATTGTGGAAATTTTTCACCCTGAAAGACCGTTTCACGTTGCCATGGCCCTGATTTTTTGCTATAATAGGTTGGATACATTATAATAAAGGTATCCCACCAAAAGAAACGGGTGATCTACGATATGAATTCCGCCGCCGAGATCTGGACAAGGGTCCTCAAACTGATGGAGGGCGACCTGACCGCCACCACCCTGAGCACCTGGTTCGACGACGCAGAGGCAGTCTCTCTGGACACGGACACCTTTGTCCTCTATACCCCCTCCAACTTCAAACGGGACATCATCGTCTCCCGCTACCTGCCCGCTGTCCAAAAGGCCCTGCGGGAGCTTTTTTCCGCCGACTTCGACGTGAAGGTGCTGGGGGAGGGAGAGCGGGAGAGCCTGGAAAAGGCCGGCTCCTCCACCTTCCTGCCGGGGACGGAGGAGTACACCTTCGACAAGTTCGTGGTGGGCTCCTCCAACAAGTTCGCCTACGCCGCCGCCCGCAGCGTGGCAGACGAGCCGGCCAAAAGCTACAACCCTCTGTTCATTTACGGTGAGTCGGGCCTTGGCAAGACCCACCTGCTCTACGCCATCGCCCACGCCATCCACGGCCAGTACCCCGATTACCGCATCGTCTACATCCGGGGGGACACCTTCACCAATGAGCTTATCGCCGCCATCCGGGAGGGCCGGAACCAGGAGTTCCGGGAAAAATACCGCTCCGCCGACGTGTTCCTCATGGACGACGTGCAGTTTATCGCCGGGCGGGAGTCCACCCAGGAGGAGATGTTCCACACCTTCAACACCCTCTACGAGGCGGGCCGTCAGATCGTCTTTACCGCCGACCGCCCCCCGAAGGAGATGCTCCGGCTGGACGACCGGCTGAAAACCCGGTTCGAGTGGGGCCTGCCCGTGGACGTACAGCCCCCGGACTACGAGACCCGGGTGGCCATCATCAAGAACAAGGCCATCCGCCGGGGCATGAACCTGCCCGATCCGGTGCTGCGCTACATCGCTGACAACATCACCGCCAACGTCCGGCAGATCGAGGGCACCGTCAACAAGATCCTTGCTTTTCAAGAGCTGATGGGGGAGCAGGTGGACGTGGACACCGTCACCCGGGCGGTGCGGGACATGTTCAAGGACAAGACGGAATTTCTCCCCTCGGCGGACATCATCATCGAAGAAGTTGGGAAGTTTTACAACATCGAGGCCGGGGACATCAAGGGACAGGCCCGGAACAAGGACACCGTTCTGGCCCGGCAGATCGCCATGTATGAGATCCGGCGGATGACCAACCTCTCCCTCAAGGAGATCGGCCGGGAGTTCGACGGCCGGGACCACACCACGGTGATGCACTCCATCGAACGGATTGAAAAGCTGACCAAGCAGTCCCCGGAGATGGCCGAGGTCATCAAGGACATCAACGCCAACATCAACGCCCGGTATGAATAAGGGCTCGTTCCGGCCCTGGGCGCCGTCCACATTTCCACCCGGTTTTGTGGGAATGTGGAAAGAGGGGTGTGGATAACCTGTCCTCCCCCGCCCGCCCTGTGGATAAGGGAAAAAACCGTCCCCACCCCACTGTGGACGACTTTTCCTTACAGGCCCAGCCCTTTTCAGCCGGTTTCCACAAGAAATTTCCCTACGGCTTACTAATACGACAAAAAACCCTCTCCTCTCCTTGCGAAGAGAGAATCGAACGGAGGTCTCAACCATGAAGTTTTCCTGTGAAAAGGCCCTGCTCCAAGCGGCCATCGCCACCTCTTCCCGGGCTACCGCGCCCAAGAGCTCTATTCCCGCTCTGGAAGGCATCCTGCTGGAGGCGGACAGCGAACTGCGCCTTACCGGCTATAACCTAGAGACCGGCATCCGCACCGTGGTCCCCGCCCAGGTGGCGGAGGGCGGTTCCCTGGTGCTGTCCGCCCGGCTCTTCGGGGACATCGTCCGCCGCCTGCCCGACGATATGGTTTCCTTTTCCGCCGAGGGCCTCACCGTCCACATCCAGTGCGGCATGAGTGAATTCAACATTCAGGGCATCGACCCTGAGGAGTTCCCCGAGCTCCCCGCTGTGGAGCCCCAGAACGCCCTGGAGCTGGCCCAGTCCACCCTGGCGGACATGATCAACCGCACCCTGTTCGCCGTCAGCGACAACGAGAGCCGCCCCATCCTCACCGGCTCCCTCTTTGAGGTGAACGGTTCCACCCTGTCCGTGGTCTCGGTGGACGGACAACGGCTGGCCATCCGGCGGGAGACGCTGGAGAAGGCCCCCAATATGGACTTCTCCTTCGTGGTCCCCGGTGCAGCCCTCAGCGAGGTGCGGGGCATCTGCTCCGACGTGGAGGAGACCGCCTCCATCACCACCGGGGCCCGGCACATCATGTTCCAGGTGGGCTCCACCCTCCTGGTGACGAGACGGCTGGAGGGGGAGTTCCTGGATTACCGCCAGGCCATCTCCCGGAAGAGCACGGTGCTTCTCACCGCCGACGTGCGCCAGCTCATGGCCTCCATCGACCGGGTGAGCCTGATTATCAGCGAGAAGTTCAAGAGCCCCCTGCGGTGTACGGTGGGGGACGGGATGCTGTATTTCTCCACCCGCACCGCCATCGGCGACGCCTCCGACCAGTGCCCAGTCACCGGGGACGGCGGGGAGCTGAAGATCGGTTTCAATAACCGGCTGCTGATGGACGCCCTCAAGGCGGTGCCCACCGAGACCGCCCTGCTGAAGATGGGCACCAGTTCCTCCCCCTGCATCATCGTGCCCACCGACGCCGAGGAGGGGGCGGAGCCCTACCTCTTCATGGTGCTCCCCGTGCGGCTGAGCGCGGGCTGAGGTGGGGATACTCAAAGGGGACGAAACAATCAAAAACCGCCGGGTCCCAACGTCTGAGAGAGGCCGGGCCGGCCCGGCCGGGGAGGAGAGGACATGAGAGAAGAGACCGTGAAGATCTCCACGGAGTATATCAAGCTGGAGGGGCTATTGAAGTTCGCCGGCACGGCGGAGACCGGCGGCGAGGCCAAACAGCGCATCCAGGCCGGTGAGGTGAAGGTGAACGGCGAGGTGTGCCAGATGCGGGGCAAGAAGCTGCGCCCCGGCGACGTGGTGGAGCTGGGAGATGTGAGGCTCACCGTCCAATGACCGTCCAAGGACTGGAACTGGACTTTTTTCGCAACTACGTCCATGCCGAGGCCCGGTTTTCCCCGGGAGTCAACGTGATCTGCGGGGAGAACGCCCAGGGAAAGACCAATCTGCTGGAGGCGATGGCCTACCTGTCCGCGGCAAAGAGCCACCGGGCCCGGTATGACCGGGAGCTCATCCAGTTCGGGGTGGATCACGCCTTTGTAAAGGGGGAGGTCCACGCCAGGGAGCGGGAGTTCACCCTGGAGGCCAGGATCCACCGGGGGGAGCGGCGGCAGCTCTTTTCCAACGGGGTGCGGCTGAAAACGGCCGCGGAGCTGTCCCAGGTCCTCAATACCATCCTTTTCTGCCCCGAGGACCTCTCCCTCATCCGGGAGGGGGCGGCGGCCCGGCGGCGGTTTCTGGACGACGGCATCTGCCAGCTCCGGCCCAAGTACGCCGCCGCTCTGGCCGAGTACCGGCGGCTCTACGAGCAAAAGACCCGCATCCTCCGGGACTGGGAGGAGAAGCCCTCCCTTTTGGATACCCTGGACGACTTCAACCTCCGCATGGCCCAGGTGGGGGCGGTGCTCATCCACTACCGGGCCCACTTCATCCGGCGGCTGGCCGATCTGGCCCCGCCCATCCAGTTGGAATTTTCCGGCGGGCGGGAAAAGCTGGGGCTGCGGTATGAGACAGTCTCCACCGTCACCGATCCGGAGGCGGGGATGAAAACCCTGCTGGACCAGTTGTTGGAGCACCAGCAGTCCCACCGGCGGGCGGAGCTGGATTCCCGCCAATGCCTGACGGGGCCCCACAAGGACGACCTGGCGGTGGAAGTGGACGGGCAGTCGGCCCGCCAATACGCCTCCCAGGGGCAGACCCGCACCGCCGCCCTCTCCCTGAAGCTGGCCTGCCGGGAGCTCTTCCGGGAGGACACGGGGGAGTGGCCCGTCCTGCTGCTGGACGACGTGCTCTCCGAGCTGGACCACCGGAGGCAGGCCTTCGTATTGGAGCGCATCAACGGCGGGCAGGTGTTCATCACCTGCTGTGAAGACGACAAACAGATCGCCCGGGACGGGATGCGGTTCCGGGTGAAAAACGGACAATTACTGTGACAAGGATGGATCTATGCCCATTTTTCTGATGCTCTTTCTCATCCCCCTGGGGGCGGCGGCCGTGGTGGAATATATCCTGTGCCGCTTCCCCAAAAAGAGGTTTTGGCGCTGCCTCCCTCCCGCCGCCCTGGCCATCGCCGTTTCGGCGGTGACCCTGTTCCGCTACCACGGCTGGGACGACGGCGGCGGCGGCGCGCCCATCGAAACACTGCTCTTTTTCCCCGGCCTGCCCGCTTTGGGATTGGCCGTGGGGCTTTTTCTGGGCTGGCGGCTGTGGAAAAAACTCTGGTTCCCCAGGGTGTTCCGGGAGAAAAAGAAGTAGGGACATGGCCGTCGGGGACCGGGGAGTTCCGGGGAGGCCGGCGGCACGGCATTTCCCGGCGGAAGGAGTGACGGTTGTGGAGCTCTTTTTGTTCAGCGGGGCCGTTTTCCTCGGCTGCGGCGTCCTTGAGTACGCCCTCTGCGGCCTGAAGCGGGGCTGGAAGAGCCTTGCGGTCCTGCCGGCGGGGGGACTGTTTTTGTGGATGATCGCCGCGGGACAGGCGGCGAAAAGCGACGTGATGTTCTGCGGAATGGGAGACGGGCTGGCGATCCTGTTCCTGATCCTGCCCGCCGGGGCCGGTCTGGCGCTGGGCGGGCTGGCCCGGCTGATCAGAACCCTGTGGCGGGGCGATGGGGAGCGCTGAGGCAAAGCTTTGAAAGGGGTGAGGCCATGTACCTGCATCTGGGCCAGTCGGTGGTGGTGCCCGACCGGGACATCATCGGCATCTTTGATCTGGACAACGCCTCCTATTCCCATCTGACCCGGGGATTCCTGGAGCGGGCGGAGCGGGAGGGCCGGGTGGTGAGCATCACCGGGGACCTGCCCAAGTCCTTCGCCCTGTGCCGGGACAAGAGGGGCGAGACGGTGGTCTATCTGTCCCAGCTGTCCTCCGCTACGTTGAAGGGGCGGATGGAAAATGGCAGTTTTGAGTAAGGGGGAGGGAAAAAATTGTTTCATGTGATGCTGGTCCTGCCTCTGCTGGCCGCGTTCGGCGCGGCGGCCTTTTTTATGGTGACGGTGCCCCTGTGCCTGGGCGCGGGGCTTCAGCTGATTTTCTCCATTTTCAGTAAAAAAAGGTGGATCCTTCTCCTGCCCGCCATCCTGGGCGCGGTTGGAGTGGTGCTGTCCCTGGTTTATCTGCTGGAGGTAGTGGGTCTGACCGCGCTGGTCATCTACTGGGCGGTGTATTACCTGTGCATTTGGTTCGTTTGGCTCATCGTCACACAGATCAAGGAAGCGATCCTCCGCTGGAGGGCAAAAGTCTGATCGAAACAACGCAGCGTTGCGAAGCGGTGGAAACCGCTTTATGGAAGAAGAGCGGTTTCCCGCGCTTCGCAAATCACCAGGAGGTTTCTTATGAGTGAAGAATTCATGAACGACACAGAAGAGCTTTGGGAGGACTCCGTCACCCAGACCGACCACGAGTACAACGCGTCGGAGATCCAAGTCCTGGAGGGCCTGGAGGCCGTGCGGAAGCGGCCGGGCATGTACATCGGCTCCACCTCTTCCTCCGGCCTGCACCACCTGGTCTACGAGATCGTGGACAACGCCATTGACGAGGCTTTGGCGGGCTACTGCAAGCACATCACCGTCACCATTCTCCCCGGCGACGTGATCCGGGTCACCGACGACGGCCGGGGCGTCCCTGTGGACATCCAGGCCCAGACCGGCAAGCCCGCGTTGGAGGTGGTGTACACCGTCCTCCACGCCGGCGGCAAGTTCGGCGGCGGCGGCTACAAGGTCTCCGGCGGCCTCCACGGTGTGGGCGGCAGCGTCGTGAACGCCCTCAGCGAGTGGATGGAGGTCCGGGTCTGCAAGGATGGGAAAATCTACGAGGTGAAGTTCGCCCGGGGGGCCATCACCCAGAACATGACCATCATCGGCGACACCGACAAGACCGGCACCGAGGTCATTTTCAAGCCCGACCCGGAGATGTTCACCGACACCACCGTATACGACTACGACATCCTCCACACCCGCATGCGGGAGGAGGCCTTCCTCAACGCCGGGCTCCACATCTCCACCGAGGACGCCCGGGACCCGGAGGATGTGAAGCGGGACGACATGTGCTTTGAGGGGGGTATCCGGGAGTTCGTCACCTGGCTCAACCGGGCCAAGAGCCCCCTCCACGAGAACGTGGTCTACGTCTCCGGCCAGAAGGACGGCTCCATGGCGGAGGTGGCCTTCCAGTATAACGACAGCTACAACGAGATGATCCTCTCCTTCGCCAACAACGTCCACACCCCCGAGGGCGGCATGCACGAGGAGGGCTTCAAGCGGGCGCTGACCACCGTTTTGAACAACTACGGCAAGAAGATCGGGATGCTGAAAAACGAGGAGAAGGTCTCTGGCGAGGACTGCCGGGAGGGCCTTTGCTGCGTCATCTCCGTGAAGCTCACCGACGCCCAGTTTGAGGGCCAGACCAAGGCCAAGCTGGGCAACTCCGAGATGCGGACCCTGGTCAACGCCGTGGTGATGGAGAAATTCGCGGAATTCCTGGAAGAGAACCCGGCGGCGGGCCGGGCCATCCTGGACAAGGCCCTCACCGCCAACCGGGCCCGGGAGGCCGCCCGGAAGGCCCGGGAGTCCATCCGGCGCAAGACCGCTCTGGGCGGCGCCGCCATGCCCGACAAGCTGCGGGACTGCAACGAGGTCAACCCCGAGCTCACCGAGCTGTACATCGTCGAGGGCGACTCCGCCGGCGGCTCCGCCACCCAGGGCCGGGACTCCCGGTTCCAGGCCATCCTCCCCCTGTGGGGCAAGATGCTCAACGTGGAGAAGGCCAGGGCGGACAAGGTCTACGGCAACGATAAGCTCCAGCCTGTCATCACCGCCCTGGGGGCGGGCATCGGGGACGAGTTCGACCCAGCCAAGCTCCGGTACCACAAAATCATCATCATGGCCGATGCCGATGTGGACGGCGCCCACATCCGCACCCTCCTGCTGACCTTCTTCTTCCGCTTCATGCGGCCCCTCATTGAGCACGGGTACGTCTACTCCGCCGTGCCGCCGCTCTACAAGCTGACCAGGGGCAAGCAGACCCGGGTGGCCTTCTCCGACGAGGAGCGGGACAAGGTGTCCGCCGAGCTGCGGGGGGACAACCCCAACGCAAAAATCGACATCAGCCGGTATAAGGGCCTGGGCGAGATGGACCCCCACGAGCTGTGGGAGACCACCATGGACCCGGAGAAGCGGACCCTGCGGCGCATTGAGCTGGACGACGCCGTGGCCGCCGACGAGACCTTTACCATCCTTATGGGGGAGAAAGTGGAGCCCCGGAAGGAGTTCATCGAGAAGAACGCCAAGTACGCGGTGAATCTGGACTACTGAGAGTTGCCCCGGAGGAGCGAGCAATGGGCGCGAAGAGAGCACTTGTTTCTATTTTAATAACAGCAATGATTGGGATTTTCCTTTCCAGCTGCGGCGCCGGGCCGGAAAAACAAATGGAGCCACAAGAGACGCCAAAGTCAGTTTCCCCGACAGAAAGCGTGGTCCCGGAAGAGGTGCCGCCGCCTTCAGAAGGTCCGCTTCAACAGCCTGAGGAAGAGGGACCCGTTTCGGTGAGGGGAAAGGAAGAGATCCGTGCGGCACTGGAGACGGCCATCGAGGGGCTTCACAAGCGTGTGGAACTGAACGTCGCGGAAGCGGAGCTAAGCGACCGGCCGGACCTGGATGTCACTAATATTTACTACGAAATTCAGCGGGACAAACCACGGCTGAAATACGCGTATGATATCGCCGTTACTTGGGAAGCGGACACGCTGTTGTGCGAGCTCTCGTACATGCCTTATCAAACGGGGGAATTTCCAGACGGATTTTCCGGGATATCGGTATCTTCCTTGGATGAGTTGATCCATGCGGCGGACACCCATCTGGGAAAGGACCCGGTCTCCATCAAGGTCACCAACCGGGCGCTGGAGCCGGATATGATGAACCGGGCGCTCCAGCAGTGCGGCGGAGGTTATATCCTGTGCGCGCTGAACCGTGACGGGACCCAGATTGAGTACAGTCCGGCGGCGGGCCTGTCCATGAGCGAGTGCCTGGACGGGCTGGAACAGGCCGGCCAGTTGGCGGACCAGGTTATCGAAGACCTTCTGGAGGATACGATGACGGAACGGGAGCGGGCCGAGGTCCTGTTCAGCTTCGTGACGGAGACGGTCCACTACGACCCGCGCTATGAAAGCGACCTCGAGCACATGCCCTACGCCTCCCGGACGGCGCTGGGCGCCCTGAAAGACGGGACCGCCATCTGCGGCGGCTATTCAAACGCCGTGAAGCTGCTGTTTGAAAAAGCCGGCATCCGCTGTTATAACGTATCCGGCAGCTACCAGGGGCAGGATCATATGTGGAACATCGCTCTGCTGGACGGGGATTGGCTCTGGTTTGACGCAACGGCCGGGCGGGGGTCGTCCCTGAAATACGGGCTGCGGCATTTCGCCCAGGAAGAACTGGACCCCTTGCAGTATCAGTGGAAGGAACAGGCCGTGAGCGAATTGTGCGCCGAATGACCCATCCGCCGGAAGGAAATAAAAGGAAGCTACCTCAATAGAGGAGGAAATCAATACATGAGTAAGAAGCCCAATTACGATCCGGAGGAGATCCGATACCCGGACCAGACCATCGAGGTCTCCCCCCTGGTCCCCGAGATGGAAAAATCCTACATCGAGTACGCCATGTCCGTCATCGTGGGCCGGGCCCTGCCCGACGTGCGGGACGGCCTGAAGCCCGTCCACCGGCGCATCCTCTACGCCATGTACGAGGACAATTTGACCTACGACAAGGCCTTCCGCAAGTGCGCCACCGCCGTGGGCGACGTGCTGGGCCGCTACCATCCCCACGGGGACCAGTCGGTCTACGACGCCATGGTGCGCCTGGCCCAGGACTTTTCCATGCGCTACATGCTGGTGGACGGCCACGGCAACTTCGGCTCCGTGGACGGCGACCCCCCGGCCGCCTACCGGTACACCGAGGCCCGGCTGTCCAAGATTTCCGAGGAAATGCTCCGGGATATCGACAAGGAGACGGTGGACTGGGACCCCAACTTCGATGAGACGAGGAAGGAGCCCCGGGTCCTGCCCAGCCGCTTCCCCAACCTGCTGGTGAACGGCTCTTCCGGCATCGCCGTGGGCATGGCCACCAACATCCCGCCCCACAACCTCCGGGAGGTCATCGGGGCCTGCATCCAGGTGCTGGACGACCCCGAATCCACCCTGCCCGACCTGATGGAGCACATCAAGGGCCCCGACTTCCCCACCCAGGGCATCATCATGGGCCGCTCCGGCATCCGCTCCGCCTACGCCACCGGACGGGGCAAGGTGGTCATCCGGGCCCGGACCGAGTTCGAGGAGTTCGGCAAGGACCGCATCCGCATCATCGTCACGGAGCTTCCCTACCAGGTCAATAAGCGGATGCTCATCAAGTCCATGGCCGAGCAGGTGGAGGACAAGCGGCTGGAGGGTATCTCCGACATCCGGGACGAGACCGACCGCAACGGCATGCGCATCGTCATTGAGCTCAAGCGGGACGCCAACCCCCAGGTGGTGCTCAACCGGCTGTTCGCTCAGACCCAGCTGCAGTCCTCCTTCGCCATCAACATGCTGGCCCTGGTGCAGAACCAGTCCCAGCCCCGGATTTTGTCCCTGCGGCACATCATCGACGAGTATCTCAAGTTCCAGGAGGAGATCATTGTCCGGCGGACGAAATTCGACCTGAAGAAGGCCCAGGAGCGGGCCCACCTGCTGGAAGGCCTGCTCATCGCCCAGGACCACATCGACGAGGTCATCAAAATCATCCGCTCCAGCTACGACAACGCCAAGGAAAACCTGATGGAGCGCTTCGGCCTGTCCGACGTGCAGGCCCAGGCCATCTGCGACATGCGGCTCATCTCCCTCCAGGGCCTCAACCGGGAGAAGCTGGAGAACGAGTACAAGGAGCTTCAAGAGCGCATCGCCTACTTTAACGAGCTGTTGGCCTCCGAGCCCATGCTCCGCCAAGTGCTGAAGGAGGAGCTCCAGGCCATTGCCGACAAGTACGGCGACGAGCGGCGCACTGAGATCCAGGACGTGGAGGACGAGATCGACATTGAGGACCTCATCGAGGAGGAGGAGTGCGTCTTCACCCTCACCGCCGGGGGCTACATCAAGCGGGTGCCCGCCTCCACCTACCGCACCCAGAAGCGGGGGGGCAAGGGCATCACCGCCATGGCCACCAAGGAGGAGGACTACGTGGAGACGGTGTTTACCTCCTCCACCCACGACTACCTCCTGTTCTTCACCAACAAGGGCAAGGTCCACCGGAAGAAGGGCTACCAGATCCCCGAGTCCGGCCGGACGGCCAAGGGCACGGCCATCGTCAACGTCCTGCCCCTGGAGGCCGAGGAGAAGGTCACCGCCATGATCCACCTGCGGGAGTTCCCGGAGGACCGGTATCTCGTCATGGTGACCCGGAAGGGCACCGTGAAGCGCATCCAGCTCTCCTCCATCTTCACCGCCCGGAAGGCGGGCATCCGCTGTATCACCCTGGACCCCGACGATGAGCTCATCGCCGTGCGGGAGACAGACGGGGAGCAAGCCATTTTGATTGCCACCCACAACGGCATGACCATCTGCTTCAAGGAGGACGACGTGCGGTGCATGGGCCGTGACGCCTGCGGCGTCATGGGCATCCGCCTGCGGCAGGGGGACTACGTGGTGGGCGCCGCCCGGGCGAAATACGGCCACTACGTGCTCATGGTCACTGAAAACGGCTACGGCAAGCGCACCGAGATGGACGAGTACATCCGGGGCGACGGGCCCCAGAAGCGGGGCGGCTACGGCCTGAAGGGCTACCAGATCACCGAAAAGACCGGTCCCCTGGTGGGGGTCAAGGTGGTCAATGACGATGACGACGTGCTGGTCATCAACGACGCCGGCGTCATCATCCGCATGGTCTGCGCCGACATCAACTGTTACAGCCGGGGCGCCCAGGGCGTGAAGCTGATGAACCTGGACGAGGGCGCAAAGGTCATCTCCATCGCCCGCACCGACCACGAAGAAGAGGCCGAGGAAGCCCCCGCCGAGGACGGGGCCGAGACCAGCGAGGAAAAGGGGGAGTAAGCATGGGTTTCTTCACCAGCACCGAGGAGGACAACACCGAGGAGGGCATCCGCGCCCGGATGAAGAAGGAAAAGATGCTCTACGTCCAGCGGCTCATCGACAAAGAGGAGTATGAGGCCCGGATCACCAAGCTGGAGGCCCAGCTGGCCGCCCTCTCCGTCACCCCGCCCCGGACCGCCAACCAGGACGCCCAGCTCCAGGAGTTGGACTACCTGCGGGGCAAGGGCTGGATCAGCCAGGAGGACTACGAGACCCGGAAAAAGGAGATTTTGGGGGAGGAGTGACCACCCATGCGGCGGAATTTTCGCATCCGGCCCAGCAAGGGCATGTGCGTGATGGGCTTCGGGATCAGCCTGGTGTTCATCGTCGTGGGCGTGTTCCTGGTCATCCCCATGACCTTCGGCTCCGGCATCTGGCCCATCGGCCTGTTCGGCGTGGCCTGGACCGGCATCGCCATCTATCAGGCGGTGACTTACGGCCGGTGGCTGTTTGGGAAAGAGGACGAGGCCAAGGGCTCCATGATGATGGGCGGGTTTGAGATCACGGAGGACGAGGCCGGGGAGAGCGCCGAGGCCCGGCTGAAAAAGCTCCAGGGGCTCTATGATCAAAGGCTCATTACCACCGAGGAGTACGAGAAGAAGCGGCAGGACATCCTGAAAGAGCTGTAAAGGAGGGGGGAGCCGTGCCATGCTGGCAGGTTCCCCTCATCCGTCACGGCTGCGCCGTGCCACCTTCCCCCAAGGGAAGGCAAAGGGCAAGAAGCATCTTCTGACAGGAATGCAAAAAGAAAAAGGCTTCCCCTGGGGGAAGCTGTCGAGCGAAGCGAGACTGATGAGGGGAGCGTTCGGACATGGATAACCCCGCTTTCCTGCGCGCCAACGCCCGTCGGCTCCGAAAAGAAGCCACGAAGGAAGAACGGCACCTGTGGTATGATTTTCTCAAGGGCTATCCGGTGCAATTTCGCCGCCAGCAGGTCTTTGGCCGCTATATCGTGGATTTTTTCTGCCGCAAGGCGGCCCTGGCCATAGAGCTGGACGGCGGCCAGCACTATGAGGGAGACGGGCCGGAGGACGACCGGGCCAGGACCCGGTGGCTGGAGAAGACCTGCCATATCAAAGTGCTCCGCTTCACCAATCTGGAAATCAATCAAAATTTTGAGGGCGTCTGTCAAACCATTGATTTGTCCATCAGGGAACGGCTCCCCTCATCTGCCACGGCTTTGGGAGGACTATGAAAACAGTTACCATATACACCGACGGAGCCTGCTCCGGCAACCCCGGCCCAGGAGGCTGGGGGGCCATCCTCCAGTACGGGAAGTTCAAAAAGGAACTCTCCGGCGGGGAGGCCCACACCACCAACAACCGCATGGAGCTCACCGGGGTCATCGCGGCGCTGTCGGCGCTGAAGGAACCCTGCGTCGTGGAGCTGTACTCCGACTCCAAATACGTCATTGACGCGCTCCAGAAGGGCTGGGCCAAGGGCTGGAAGGCCAAGGGCTGGATCAAGAGCGACAAGAAGCCGGCCCTCAACCCCGATTTGTGGGAAAGGCTTTTGGAGCTGTGCGAGTTTCACACCGTGAACCTCCACTGGGTGAAGGGGCACGCGGAAAATGAGTACAACAACCGCTGCGACGAGCTGGCGGTGGCCCAGAGCCAGAAATACAAGAAATAAGAAGCGCGGCCCGGTGAACCTTCACCGGGCCGCGCTTTTCTTTTTCGTTACAGCTCTTTGGCCACGTCCTCCAGATAGTTGGGGGCAAAGTCCTCCGCCGTGCCCGCGTCGCAGGCGGCGGCCAGGTTGGGGTCGATGGGCAGCCGGGCCAGGACCTTCAGGCCGTGGGCGGCGGCGATATCGTCGATGTGGCTCTCGCCGAAGATGGCGTGCTGTTTGCCGCAGTCGGGGCACTGGAAGTAGCTGTAATTTTCCACCAGGCCCAGGATGGGCAGGTCCATCATCTCGGCCATCTTCACCGCCTTTTCCACGATCATGCTCACCAGCTCCTGGGGGGAGGTGACGATGATGATGCCGTCCACGGGCAGGGATTGAAAGACGGTGAGGGGCACGTCCCCGGTGCCGGGGGGCATGTCGACGAACATATAGTCCACATCGCCCCACTGCACGTCGGTCCAAAACTGCTTCACGGTGCCGGCGATGAGGCTCCCCCGCCAGACCACGGGGTCGCTCTCGTTCTCCACCAGCAGGTTCAAGCTCATAAGCTTGATGCCCGTCTTGGTGAGGACGGGGAGGATGCCCTCCTCGTTGCCCATGGCCCGGGTGTGGACGCCGAAGGCCTTGGGGATGGAGGGGCCGGTGATGTCGGCGTCCAGGACGGCGGCCTGCCGCCCCGCCTTCTGGCAGGCGGCGGCCAGGGAGGCCGTGACCAGGCTCTTGCCCACGCCGCCCTTGCCGGACATGACGGCGATGACCTTTTTTACGTTGGAGTGGGGGTTGGCCTTGGCCTTGAAGTCAAAGGCCTCGGTGCGCTCGCCGCAGCTCTCGCCGCAGGAGGAGCAGTCGTGGGTGCATTCTGCCATGGTTTGAAATCTCCTTTTTGAAATTGTGATGGCCCTTTCGCCCAAGGGGGAAAGGCGGTTTTATTTGTAGTGGTAGCTTCCCCCGCCGATGAACTCCCGCAGCAGGGAGTTTTTGGCCACCAGGGCGGGGTCGATGGACTCGAACCAGTCGAAGGCGGCGATGAGGTCCAGAAGCTCCGCCCGGCGCTGGTTTTCCTGGGGCACCGCCTTCAGGATGGGAAGGGCGTAGTGCTTCATCACGGAGACCTCGTAGGGGAGAGAGGAGTCCACGATGATGTCGGCGGTATTTTTGTAGGGGGAAATATAGAGCTTCTCCCCCCGGCGGACGTTGGCCCACATGGCCAGGGTGGAGGAGACGTCGGTGCCCCGGAAATTGTAATCCCGGACGGCCCGGCGTGTCAAGCGCATCCAGGTGCCCTTGAAGCGCAGGGCGTCCCCCTCCAGCACGTTGGAGCGGGCGGAGATATAGAGCTTGGTGGCCTCCGGGTGGGGCCCGGCGATGCCGGGGCCCAGGGCGTGGATGCCCTCAAAGATGGCGATCTCGTTTTTCTCCAGCTTGAGGGGGCGGCCCCGGGCGTCGTTGCGCATCTGGCGGGTGAACTCAAACTTGGGGATGATGACCTGGTCCCCGTTGGACAGGCGGGTGAAGGTCTCGTCCAGCAGCTCCATGTCCAGGCACTCCGGGGACTCGAAGTCCAGATCCCCCTCGGGGGTCCGGGGGGCCGTTTTGGGGTCCAGGGTCTTGAAGTAGTTGTCCAGAGAGATGGTGTGGGAGTTCATCCCCCGCCGCTCCAACTCCTCCTCGATCTTCAGGGCCGTGGTGGTCTTGCCCGAGCCGGAGGGGCCGGAGAGGAGGACGATGGGAGAGGTGTCCAGCCGGGCGATGATCTTGTCGGCGGCCTCCTCCACCCGCTTTTGGTAGGCGGCGTCACATTCGGCCAGGAAGGCGGGGGTGTCGGCCAGGATACGGTCGTTGATCTCCTTGAGCTGATAGGCCATAGTTCAATCTCCCTTCGTTTCCAGGAGGAAGGGGGCCAAAGCCGCCTTCTCCCGGCATATTTTGTCCACATCCCGCAGATATTCCTGGGGATATTTTGGATTGGCGGCCCGTTCGATTTTGCCGGTCTTGGGCCACACCAGCTTGGTGACCCCACCGCCCCCCAGGGCCAGGATGGTGTGCAGCTCCTCCATCATGGCGATGTTGTAGAGGCTGGCAAAGCCCGGCTTGGCCCAGCCCACGTTCTCGAAGGAGCCGGACATATACTTCTGGCGGTAGAGGTAGTAGGGGGAATAGCCCGCGGCCCGGAGAGCGGCCCAAGCGGCGTCCAGCATGTGTTCCACCTGCTGGGCAGAGGGCAGGTCGCCCCCCTCTTCCATCAGGCGCGACCCCTTCTTGAGGGCCAGGGTGTGGACGGTGATGTTCTCCGGGGCCAGGGCCATGACCTCGGTCAGGCTTTGCGCGAAGCCGGCGGCGCTGTCCCCAGGCAGGCCGGCGATGAGGTCCATGTTCACGGCGAAATCGCCGGCGGCGCGGACGGCCCCATAGGCCCGGCGGATGTCCTCCGGGGAGTGGGGGCGGCCCATGCGCTCCAGGACGGCCTGGGACATGGACTGAGGGTTCACCGACACCCGGTCCACCCCGTGGCGGGCCAAAACGGCCAGCTTTTCCCCCGTGATGGTGTCTGGCCGGCCCGCCTCCACGGTAAATTCCGCGCACCGCCCCAGGGGCAGATGGGCGTCCATAGCGGAGAGGACCCGGTCGAGCTGCTCCGCCGTCAGGGTGGTGGGGGTGCCCCCGCCCACATAGACGGTGCGGACGGCCCGGCCGGTCTCTTGGAGCAGGGCCCCGGCGGCCTGGATTTCCCGGACCAGGGCGTCCACGAAGGGTTCCACCAAAGGCAGGCACTTATCCACGGCGGAGGAGATGAAGGAGCAGTAGATGCACCGGCTGGGGCAAAACGGAATGCCCACGTAGAGGGAAATTTCGTCGGAGCGGAGGGCCCTCTGGGCGGCCACGCTCTCCCCGGCGCAGTCCATGGCCAGGCGGCGGCGGAGGGGGGAGACCCGGTAGGTGTCCCGCAAAAGCCGCTCCGCCTGGGCGGGAGGTGTGCCCTGAAGCATAGCCTTGGCCGGTATCTTCACCGGCCGCACGCCGGTGAGAGCCCCCCAGGGGGGCTCCTTTCCCAGGGCCCGGACCCCGGCGTCGTAGAAGGCCAGCTTCAAGATGCGCTGGCACACCCGGTCGTCGGTGAGCCCGCCGGTGAGCTCCGCCGTTTTGGCCCGGCGGGCGGCGGTATAGGTTTTGCCCTCATAGGTCAGTTTGGCGGCGGCGGAGAGCCAGGTTTTCCCCTTGGAGAGGGAGAGGATGAGGGTATTTTCCCCCGTTCCGGGCCGCTCATTGGGAAACAGGGTGAGCATCATTTGCTCGGCGGCGTAGCGGTAATCGTGGCCGCGTAGAGTGATCTGCATGGGGCCTCCTTTTGGAAAGAGAGGGGATGGGGATAAAAAGGTATCACAAAGGGGGTAGGTTCCCCTCATCAGTCTCGCTGCGCTCGACAGCTTCAACGACTTTGCTTGCATCAAGCGGCCCTAAGCGATGGCTAAGGGCCGCTAGACCCCAGGGGAAGCCTTTTATGGGAGTTTCCCCCCGGAGGGCGCCTTCCCTTGGAGGACGGTGCCCCGCGGGGGAGGATGAGGGGGACCTTACCCGTCCGCCAGGGCTTCCCGCATATAGTAGTTGCCCTTCCGCTCGGCCTCCAGGGTGGAAAAGCCCTCGTGGCCGGGGAGGACCTGGAAATCCCCCTCCAGCTCGCCCAGCCGCTTCAAAGAGGCCATGATCTCCTCATAGCTGCCGCCGGGCAGGTCGGTGCGGCCCATGGACCCGGCAAAGAGGGTGTCCCCGGTGAAAAGGATGTCCCGGCACTTGAGCACCACCGAGCCCTTGGAGTGGCCGGGGGTGTGGAGGACCTCCACGTTCAGGTTCCCCAGCTTTACCACGTCCCCGTCCCGCCAGAGGGTCACGTCCCCCAGGGCGGCGGTGGGCATGAGGGGGTCGGACTTCCCCGCGTCCTCCGGGTGGAGGTAGACGGGGATATTGCCCAGCCGCTCCAGCAGGTCGGCCACCCCGCCCACGTGGTCGTAGTGGCCGTGGGTGAGAAAGACGGCCCGGATGGTGAGCCCCGCCTCCCTGGCGGCGTCCACCAGCTCGGGGGCGGGGGCGCCGGGGTCGATGACGGCGGCGGCGCCGCTCTCCTCATCCCCCAAAAGGTAGCAGTTTGTATATACGGAGGGTAGAAACAGATGCTTAATTACCATTTGTATTCTCCTTGCCCTGGGGACGGATCGGATCCGCCCCTACAAAATGTCGGTGTCCAGCAGGATGGTGACGGGGCCGTCGTTCTGGGAGTAGACCTGCATATCCGCACCGAACTCGCCGTGCTCCACGTGGAAGCCCCGCCCCTCGCACTGGGCCAGAAAGCGCTGGTAGAGGGGGATGGCCACGTCGGGACGGGCGGCGCCGGTGAAACCGGGGCGGCGGGACTTGCAGTCGGCGTAGAGGGTGAACTGGGAGACCACCAGCAGCGAGCCCCCCACCTGCTCCAGGTTCCGGTTCATTTTGCCGTTTTCGTCCTCAAAGACCCGAAGGCCGCAGACCTTGTCGGCCAGCCGGTCGGCCTGGGTCTCGGTGTCCGTGGGGGCCACGCCCAGCAGGACGAGGAAGCCGCCGCCGGTCTCCCCCACCGTTTCCCCGGCGATATCCACCCGGGCGTTCTTCACTCTCGTTACCACCGCGCGCATCCGCAGGTCCTCCCCCGTGAAAGGTTTTTGAACTTTTATTATAACCTTTTCGGATAAAAAGGTCAACAAAGGGGCTGGTTTGGTTCTGTGACTTTCGGCGCGGTTGAGTTGGAGGGAACAGGTTGAAATGGTCAAAGGTGGAGAAGTAAAATTTGGGGCGGCGTTATTTTTGGCGAAGCAGGATTCTTTGCAATGTGGAGGGCAATCCATTATAATGCTCTTAAAGTACGTCTTGGGCACATAAGGCGCACTTGACAGATTGGGATTTGTGGGGAGAAGTTTAAGTTGACAAAATCATACATAGTTATTCAAATTATAGGCTTCATGGGAACTATATTGTTCTTTGTATCGTTCCAGTGTCGAAACAATAAGACATTATTCCGATTTCAATTTCTATCTTACTTGTTATATACAATTCATTTACTTCTTTTAGGAGCTACAACTGGGGGAATAAGTTATATTATAAACGCCATTCGTTCGTTTTGCTTAAGCAGCAGGTGGGACTTTGGCAGAAGCAAAAAAATGTGTATAATTATCTGCTTTATGCAGGTTGCTGTATTGATACTTACCTGGGTCGGATGGATTAGTATATTACCTGTTGCAGCAAATGTAGCAGTTACCATTGGGGCATATACTTATAATGCGAGAACAATACGATTGGTGACTATGCTAATTAATTCACCGCTTTGGATGATTTATAATATTATTGTTGGAGCGTGGGCGGGAATAATTGATGAAGCGGTAAGCGAAATTTCCATCGGAATTTCTATTGCCAGGTATGGCTGGAAAAATCTCGGAAGTGAACAGGAATGACTTCCGGTTTGCCGGGCTAATTTTCCTTCGTTTTATTGGTAAAATGCGTCTTTGTCAGCATTCCCATCGCAAAAGAGGGCCTATCGGCGGCAAGCCGACAGGCCCTCTTTCGTTTCAAGGCCGTGTCTCCCGCCGCGCAAAAGGTCGCCCCGCGAAACGCTTTGCGGCCGGGTCCTTTCCCCCGCCTGCCCCCTGTGGGGGCGGCCTCTTTTGGAGGCGGGCTTTTTTCTTGAAAAAACCATGTCTCCGCCTTGAATTATCTCAAGAAAAATGGTATGATTTTTAGTTGAAAGTATGTGAAAAACGGAGGAACGCACTTGGACCGACAGACCATCCGAATCGCCCCGGAGGACATCGCCCGCCAGGGGGAATTTTGTGAAAAGATACACGAGCGGCTGGCCTCCCTGCCGGCCCAGCCCTTGGCTTTTGTGGACACTTACGGCTGCCAGCAGAACGAGGCAGACTCGGAACGCATCCGGGGCTACCTGGGCTCCATGGGCTACGGCTTCACGGACTCTGAGGAGGACGCGGACGTCATCGTCATCAACACCTGCGCCATCCGGGAGCACGCCGAGGACCGGGTGCTTGGCAACGTGGGGGCCCTGGTCCACGCCAAGCGCCGCCACCCCGGGCAGATCATCTGCCTGTGCGGCTGCATGGCCCAGGAGCCCCAGGTGGCCGAGAAGATCCGCCAGTCCTACCGGCACGTGGACCTCCTGTTCGGCCCCCACGCCCTGTGGAAATTTCCCGAGCTGCTCTACCGGGTGCTGACCCGGCGGGGCAGGGTCTTTGAAAACACCGACGAGCCCGGCTCCATCGCCGAGGGGATCCCCGTGGTGCGGCAGAACGGCGTGAAGGCCTGGGTGTCCATCATGTACGGCTGCAACAATTTCTGCTCCTACTGCATCGTCCCCTACGTCCGGGGCCGGGAGCGGTCCCGGAAGCCGGAGGACGTGCTGGCGGAGGTGGAGGAGCTGGCCCGGGCGGGATACCGGGACATCACCCTTTTGGGCCAAAACGTGAACTCCTACGGCAAGGACCTGGGCCTGGACATGGATTTCGCCGACCTGCTGGAGGCGGTGAACGCCATCCCCGGCGACTTCCTCATCCGCTTCATGACCAGCCACCCCAAGGACGCCTCCCAGAAGCTCTTCGAAACCATGGCCCGGTGCGAGAAGGTGGCCCCCGTGTTCCACCTCCCCTTCCAGGCGGGGAGCGACCGGGTGCTGAAGGCCATGAACCGGGTCTACGACCGGGCGGGCTACCTGGACAAGGTGCGCCGCCTGCGGGAGCAGGTCCCAGACGTGGTCATCACCTCCGACGTGATCGTGGGCTTCCCCGGGGAGACCACCGAGGAATTTGAGGAGACCCTCTCCCTCATCGAAGAGGTCCGCTTCGACGCCCTCTTCACCTTCATCTACTCCCCCCGGGCGGGGACCCCGGCGGCCGGGATGGACGACCCTATGCCCGCCGCCGAGAAGCACGCCAACTTCGACCGGCTGGTGGCCGCCCAGAACGCCATCTCCGCCGAAAAGCACGCCGCCTACGTGGGGAAAACCCTGCGGTGCCTGGTGGATGCCGCCGGGGACGACCCCCGGTATCCCCTGGCTGCCCGGACCCCGGGGAACCGGCTGGTGCGGCTGGCGGACGGGGCGGCGGATCTGGTGGGCACCTATCAGAATGTGGAGATCACGGGGGCCAATACCTGGTCCCTCTTCGGAAAGCTGGCCCCGGCGGGGACGCGGGGGAAATAAAAAATGGCTCTTTGAGCTATTTTTTACGGCATACGGCCCCTCTGGGGCCATGCCTGGGATTTTAGGCCGCGGCCGGGACGGCCGCATGCCGTTTTTTATAGCTTGCCGCAGGCAAGCTATAAAAAACAGCGGGAAGCGCTGTTCGTTACGGCGCCGGGCGGCAAAGACATAAAAAACGGGCCAAACTTGATGTTTGGCCCGTTCCGGTCCACAGCTTACTCTCGGCTTTTCTCCTGCGTTTCCGGGTGGACAAGCTCGATCCCCATGGACAGTCCGCACTGGAAGAGGGTCTTTTCCTCGATGGAGCGGGAGAGCTCCACGCTGTCCAGGTAGCGCTCCAAAACGGCGCTCTCCGGCTGGTCCAGCCGGGCGCGGAGCTGGGCCAGGGCCTCCTCGGCGGTTTTTTGGCTTTTGTTATACTCCACGTGCCGGGGGGCGAGGTAATGCTCGAAACGCTCTTCGTAGGCAAATTGCATCAGGTGCGAGAGTAAGTCGGACATGGAACGTCATCTCCATTTCGCAGTTGTTCTGAAACCAAAAGGTCGGTTAAGTCCTATTATAGTATTTCCGGCCCTGGTTGCCAAGAATGGATTTTCCAAATATTGCATGATATGGCCCCAGACGCACACAGAGAAAAAAGGAGGCACCCCCTATGGCAGAAGGCACCCCCATGATGCTGCAATATCACAAGATCAAGGCCGACCACCCCGACTGCATCCTCTTTTTCCGCCTGGGGGACTTCTACGAGATGTTCAACGAGGACGCCAAAACGGCCTCCCGGGAGCTGGAGCTGACCCTCACCAGCCGGGACCGGACCCGGCCCCCCGAGGAGCGCACCCCCATGTGCGGGGTGCCCTACCACGCCGCCGAGGCCTACATCTCCCGCCTCATCGCCAAGGGCTACAAGGTGGCCATCTGCGAGCAGATGGAGGATCCGGCCACCGCCAAGGGCCTGGTGGACCGGGACATCATCCGCATCGTCACCCCCGGCACGGTCATCGAGGAGACCATGCTGGAGGAGGGGAAGAACAACTTCCTGTGCGCATTGTGCCTAGAGGAGGAGAAGGCGGGGTTGTGCTTCGCTGACCTGTCCACCGGAGAGGTGTCGGCCACCGGCTTTGCCGGGCCGGGCTGGCGGGAGCACGTGGAAAACGAGCTGGGCCGCTTTTCCCCCCGGGAGGTCCTGCTCTCTTCCGAGGCCTGGGAGGACCCCCTGCTCCAGGACTTCCTCCGGTCCCGGCTGGACTGCCGCCGGGAGCGGGGCGGGGAGGAGGCCTTCGCGCCGGGCCCCGCCGCCCGGGCGGTGGAAAAGCAGTTCGGGCCGGGGGCGGAGGGGCTGCCCGCCGGGCCGGTGACCCGGTGCGTGGGGGCCCTGATGAGCTATCTCTACGACACCCAGAAAACCGACCTCTCCCACCTGTCCAGCGTCAATTACTACACCACCGGGGAGTTCATGGAGCTGGACCTCACCGCCCGGCGGAACCTGGAGCTCACCGAGACCCTCCGGGGAGGCGAGAAGAAGGGGAGCCTGCTGTGGGTGCTGGACAAGACCTGCACCCCCATGGGCCACCGGCTCATCCGCTCCTGGCTGGAGCGGCCCCTCCTCTCCCCCGTCCAGATCGGCAAGCGCCAGGGGGCGGTGGCCGACCTCGTGGGGGACTCGGTGGCCCGGCAGGAGATCGCCCGGGAGCTGAAGGAGGTCACCGACCTGGAACGGCTTATCGGCCGGGTGGTCTACGGCACCGCCGGGGGCCGGGATTTGGTGTCCCTGTCCAGGGGTCTGGGGCGGCTGCCCGACCTGCGGCTCCTCCTCTCCCCCTTTCAATCCTCCCTGCTCTCCGTCCTGCGGGAGAGCCTGGACGACCTGGCCGACCTGCGGGGGCAGATCGATGCCGCCTTCGTGGAGGAGCCCCCCTTCTCCGTCCGGGAGGGCGGCTTCATCCGGGACGGCTACGACGCCGAGGTGGACCGGCTGCGGGGCATTCTCACCGGCGGCAAGGACATGGTGGCCGCCATGGAGGCCCAGGAGAAGGAAAAGACGGGCATCAAGAGCCTGAAGGTGGGCTTCAACAAGGTGTTCGGCTACTACATCGAGGTGTCCAAGGCCAATTATGCCCAGGTGCCCGATACCTATATCCGCAAGCAGACCTTGGTGAACTGCGAGCGGTTCATCACCCCCGAGCTCAAGGAGATGGAGCACACCATTCTCACCGCCCAGGACCAGCTTACCGCCCTGGAGTACCAGCTCTTCTGCCAGGTGCGGCAGGCGGCCGCCGACCGGGTGGCCGACATCCAGCGCTCCGCCGCCGCCGTGGCCCAGGTGGACGTGCTGTGCTCCTTCGCCCGGGTGGCCGCCGAGAACGGCTACTGCATGCCCCAGGTGGATCTCAGTGACGTCATCGACATTTCCGAGGGCCGCCACCCCGTGGTGGAAAAGACCCGGAAGGGGGAGCTTTTCGTCCCCAACGACACCCACATGGACGGGAAAGAGGACATGGTGAGCATCATCACCGGCCCCAATATGGCGGGTAAATCCACCTATATGCGGCAAGTGGCCCTCATCGTCCTCATGGCCCAGATGGGCTCTTTTGTCCCCGCCAAGGCCGCCCGGGTGGGCATCGTGGACCGGGTGTTCACCCGCATCGGGGCCAGCGACGACCTCTCCGCCGGCCAGTCCACCTTTATGGTGGAGATGACCGAGGTGGCCGAGCTGTTGAAAAACGCCACGGCCAAAAGCCTCCTCATTTTGGACGAGATCGGCCGGGGCACGTCCACTTACGACGGCATGGCCATCGCCCGGGCGGTGCTGGAGTTCTGCGCCGACCGCAGGCGTCTGGGGGCCAAGACCCTCTTCGCCACCCACTACCACGAGCTCACCGACCTGGAGGGGGAGATCGGCGGGGTGAAGAACTACAACATCGCCGCCAAGAAGAAAAAGGACGACATCCTGTTTCTGCGGAAAATCGTCCGGGGCCCCGCCGCCGCCAGCTACGGCATCGAGGTGGCCAAGCTGGCCGGGGTGCCCGACAAGGTGATTTCCCGGGCAAAGGTGATCCTGGACCAGCTGGAGACCGAGGGGGTGCCCCTGCCCGCCGTCTCCGCCGCCCCGGAGGACGGACAGTTCTCCCTGGGGGATCTGGGAGCCCAGTCCGTGGCCGACCGTCTCCGGGCGGTGGATGTGGATACCCTGACGCCCATCGAGGCCATGAACCTTCTGTATGAGATGAAGAAGGAGCTGTGACGGGGCGGGCCGCCGTCCCCCCCTTCCCCCGCGGCGGCGGTTTTCCCCGTTTAAGCCTGCGGATGACCCAAACAGAAAAGAAAGGAGGCCCGCCCATGTTCCGCCGTTCCTGGAAATCGAAAATGACCAGCTCCGAGCGCCAGCGGGGGTGGGTCTTCTTCGCGCTTTACCTGCTGGTGTTCCCCTACCTGAACAGCTGGGCCCAGAGGATGCTGCTGGGCGAGGGGGAGCCCCTCACCGCCGAGGCCAACGTGGTCTATTACTCCCTCCTCTTCGTCCTGGCCCTGATGGTGTTCTGGAGCTTTTTGAAAAGCGACTTTGTAGACCTGCTGGACTGGCTGCCCGAGAACCTCTTCGGCCTGCTGGCGGGCTTTGCCGGGGCGGAGATCCTCCATTTCCTGGTGGACTTTCTCCCCCTCCCGGTGGCCGACCCGATCCCGGCCCAGTACGCCGCGGAGTTCGCCCTGGCCCCCCTCCCCACCGCCGTGCTGGTGCTGGTGCTCATCCCCGTCATCGAGGAGGCCCTCTTCCGGGGGCTGGTCTTCGGTTCCCTGCGGCGGTACAGCCGGGTGCTGGCCTATGTGGTCACCATCCTGGGGTATGCCCTGGCCTGTGTGTGGCGGTACGCCATTGACCTGGGGGACCCCAGGTACCTCCTGCTGACGATCTGCTACCTGCCCATGTCGGCGGCCCTGACCTGGTGCTACGACAACGGCGGCTCCATCTGGGGCAGTGTGGGGCTCCACACCGCCATCAACGCCTTTGTTCTGGCCCTGGCCCTGCACTGAACCAAAGCCCGGCGCCCTCGAGTTTACCGATGGAAAGGAAGGTGACGACATGCCTCACATTCAACAGCTGGATTCCCACGTGGCCGACCTCATCGCCGCTGGCGAGGTGGTGGAACGGCCCGCCTCGGTGGTGAAGGAACTGGTGGAAAACGCCATCGACGCCCAGGCCCACGCCATCACGGTAGAGATCCAGAACGGGGGCATGTCCCTCATCCGGGTCACCGACGACGGCTGCGGCATCGCCCCCGGAGAGGTGGAGACCGCCTTCCTCCGCCACGCCACCTCCAAGATCCGCAGCGAGTACGACCTGGAGGCCATCGGCACCCTGGGCTTCCGGGGGGAGGCCCTGGCCGCCATCGCCTCGGTGGCCCGGGTGGAGCTGCTGACCCGCCGGCTGGAGGACACCCTGGGCACCTCCCTCACCCTGGAGGGGGGCGTGGTCACGGGGAAGGAGGAGGCGGGCTGTCCCGCGGGGACCACCCTGCTGGTGCGGGACCTCTTCTACAATACCCCCGCCCGGCTCAAGTTCATGAAAAAAGACGCCGCCGAGGGGGCGGCCTGTCTGGCCGCCGTCCAGCGCCAGGCCTTGGCCCACCCCGAGGTGAGCTTCAAGTTTTTGAAGGACGGGAAGCAGGAGCTGCTGACCCCCGGGGACAGCCAGCTGCGCTCCGCCCTCTACGCCGTGCTGGGCCGGGACATGGCCTTGGGCTTTACCAAGGTGGAGGGCAGCGGCGAGGGCATGACGGTGTCCGGCTTCACCTCCCTCCCCGCCTGCTGCCGGGGGACCAGGGGGTATCAGTTCTTCTTCGTCAACGGCCGGTACATCAAGTCCAAGACCATGACCGCCGCCGTGGAGCAGGCCTACGCCAACCAGCGGATGGTGGGCAAGTTCCCAGGCTGCGTCCTCCACCTGACCACCAAGCTGAACGCCGTGGACGTGAACGTCCACCCCACCAAGCAGGAGGTGAAGTTCGGCGCCGAGCGGCAGGTCTTTTCGGCGGTGTACTACGCCGTCCTGGCCGCCCTGGGGGCCGACCAGTCCCGCCCGGCGGCGGTGGTGGCCGCCCCCAAGGCCCACGACACGGTGACCGGGCGGCAGACCACCTTGCCGCTTCATGACTTTACCGCGCCCAAGGCTCCTCGTGCATGGCCGGAACGGCCCGCGGGAGGGGCGGGGGGCGCTGTCTTGACGAAGGGTTCCCCTCATCCGTCATTTGCTGCGCAAATGCCACCTTCCCCCGGGGGGAAGGCTTTAGGGACGGGGGTTTCCCTTGGGGAAAGCCAGCCTGCCATGGGGCAGAGGGCTGAGGAGAGACCTTCCGTGTTGCCGGGGGCCGATGGGCCTGAGGCCGCGCCCTCGGAGCGGCAAATCCCGCCCTCTCCCCCGCCCGTCCAAAGGCCGGAACCCAGGGAGCCGGAGCCCCCGGCGGAGGAGCCGGAGATCCCCTGGCGGGTGGCCGGGGAGCTGTTCCGTACCTACATTCTGGTGGAGCAGGGGGACAAGGCCCTGCTCATCGACAAGCACGCCGCCCACGAGCGGATGAACTTTGACCGGATGCGGGCCCAGGACTACCAGCCCATGTCCCAGGAGCTTCTGACCCCCACGGTGTTCACCCCCGCCCCCGAGGAGGGGGCCGCCCTGCTGGACCACCTGGAGGAGCTGGAGGGGCTGGGCTTCGAGGTCACCGATTTCGGCGGAGGGTCTCTGGCCGTCCGGCGGATCCCCGACTACGTGGACCCCGGCGACATCGAGGCCACCCTCACCGAGGTGGCCGGAAAACTCCTGGCCACCGGCGCCGCGGGGGACGCCCAGCGCCGGGACGAGATCCTCCACACCATGGCCTGCAAGGCCGCCATCAAGGGGGGCTGGAAAAACGCCCCGGAGGAGCTGGCCCGGGTGGCCAAGGCCGTCATGGCCGGAGAGGTCAAATACTGTCCCCACGGCCGGCCGGTGGCCATAGAGCTGACCCGGAGCCAGCTGGAAAAGCAGTTCAAGCGGGTCTGACAGAAACCGACGGGATTCGACCTGAATTTGGTATATTATGGAAACATCTGATAGAGAAAGGATGTTTCCCCTATGTCCAGACCCAACGACCTGCAGGATTTGTTTCTCTCCCGCGCCCGCCGCGCCCAGGAGCCGGTGACTTTGTTCCTCATGAACGGCTTCCAGATGCGGGGTAAGATCGCCGGCTTCGACCCCTTTGTGGTGGTGCTGGTGACCGATGGAAAGCAGCAGATCATTTACAAACACGCCATTTCCACCGTGGTGCCGGAGCACCCCATTGACCTGACCCCCGATACATAAGTCCCCCATCCGGCTTCCGCCGGGCGGGGATCCCTTCAGAAATGAAATCCTCGGCCGGCAAAACCACCCTGCGGGGACCCTCCGCCGCCATTGGCGGCCGGGAGGTCCACGGCGCCATTGGGCGCCGCCCCATCCGCGATGGGGCCCCAAAGGGCTGCTTTCCAGCGTGCCGTCCTCGAAAGAGAGGCCTGCCCCATGAAGCAGGGTACCATCCTCAACCGAATCGTGATGCTCCTGTTTCTGCTGGCCATCCTGCTCTATTTCGGCGGGGCGGCCTGGCGGAGCTTCCGGGACCCCTACCCCACCGTCCAGGCCTACGCCTACGCCGTGGACGACGCGGTGGAGGCCACCGGCTACCTGGTGCGGCAGGAGACCGTGCTCTCCGGCACCGGGGGCATCGTCCGCCTCATCCCCTCTGAGGGGGAAAAGGTGGCGGCGGGATCCACCGTGGCCGTGCTCTACGCCGACGAGGCGTCGGTGGAGCGGTCCAACCGGCTGGAGGCTTTGGAGCAGGAGGCCCAGCAGATGTCCGCCGCCATCGCCGCCGCCGGGAGCCAGGGCGACCAGTCCAACCAGAACGTCATCGACGCCATGGTGGAGCTGCGCTCGTCGGTGGAGGCGGGGGACTTCACCCATCTGGAAAACGAGACCCTCTCCTTTAAAAGCGCCGTGTTCCAGCAGGCCCTGCGCTACGGCAACGCCGACGACCTTACCGCCGCCCTGGACAGCACCCGGCGGGAGATCGACGTCCTGAGGGCCCAGGCGGCCCAGGACATGGGCCGGATCACCGTGGGACAGAGCGGCATTTTTTCCGGCCAGGTGGACGGGTATGAGGACATCCTCACCCCCGCCGCCCTGGAGGGGCTCTCCCCCTCCTATCTGGACCAGCTGGAGGGGCAGAGCGTCCACACCGGGGCCGACGCCTTGTGCAAGCTGATCACCGATACCACCTGGTATTTCATCTGCCCCCTGTCCGAGGCCGACGCCTCCCGCCTGCTGGAGGGGGGCACCGTCACCGCCCGGTTCTCCCGGGACTGGTCGGGGGAGGTGAAGATGACGGTGGAGCGCATCAGCGCCCCGGAAAACGGCCGGGTGGCCGTCACCCTGTCCTCCACCCGGTTTCTCTCCAACACCACCCTGCTCCGCCGCCAGACGGTGGATCTGATCTTCTCCTCCCAAAGCGGCATCCGGGTGCCCACCGCCGCCGTCCGCATGGACGAGGCCGGGGTCACCGGCGTGTATGTTCAGGTGGGGGCCAAGGCGGAGTTCAAGCCCGTGTCCGTGCTGGCCCAGGGGGAGGACTACTACCTGGTGAAGCCGGTGCTGGCGGTGGATGCCCCGGAAAAGGAAGAGAAAAAGGCCCTCCGGCCGGGGGACCCGGTCATCGTGGCCAGCCAGGAGATCTGGGACGGCAAAGTGGTGGATTGATCCCGCCGGGCCGGTCCCGCGGGGAGCTTTGTCAGTTATAGAAAGAGAGGTATTCGTCATGTCACTGGAAGCAAATGTCCGTCAGGTGAAGGAAACCATTGCCCGGGCCGCCCGTGAGGTGGGCAGGGACCCCGCTGAGATCACCCTGGTGGCCGCCACCAAGGTCCAGACCGACGACACCGTCCGTGCCGCCATTGCCGCCGGGATCACCGTCTGCGGGGAGAACCGGGTCCAGGAGATGACCGCCCATCTGGAGGCCGACGCCTACGCCGGGGCCGCCCTCCACTTTATCGGCCACCTCCAGACCAATAAGGTGAACAAGGTGGTGGGCCGGGTGGACCTCATCGAATCGGTGGGCTCCGAGCATCTGTTGGAGGCCATCGAGAAGGAGGCCGCCAAGCTGAACATCGTCCAGGACATCCTTCTGGAGGTGAACGTGGGGGGCGAGGAGAGCAAATCCGGCATCGCCCCCGGCGAGGTGGAAAACCTGGCCCGGAAGGCGCGGGAGATGCCCCATGTGCGCCTGAGAGGCCTTATGGCCATCCCTCCGGTCGCGGGTCCCGACGGAAATCGTGGATTTTTCCGGGAAATGTACCAGCTTTATGTTGACATAAAACGAAAAATGGATGATAATAAATCTGACATTGACTGCCTTTCCATGGGAATGAGCGGCGATTACGCCGACGCCGTCCGGGAGGGGGCCACCCTGGTCCGGGTGGGCACGGCCCTCTTCGGGGCCCGGCCGCCCATGGGCGTCAAGGCAAATTGAGGAACCACGAATTTTTAGGAGGAACCGGAACATGGGATTTCTGGATGAACTGAAACGAATTGCCCGCCCCTATGAGGATGAGGACGAGGATGAGGGCTTTGACGACTTCGACGCCATGGGCACCGGCCGGCTGGACCGCACCGCGGTGAAGGAAAAGCCCGCCCCCCGGCAGGAGACGGCCTCCCTCTACGACACCGAGCGCCCCGAGCGGCGGAGCAATAAGGTGGTCAACATCCACACCACTACCCAGCTCCAGGTGGTGCTGGTGAAGCCCGACCGGTTCGAGAACGCCGCCGAGATCGCCGACCACCTGCGGGAGAAGCGCACGGTGGTGCTGAACCTGGAGTCCACCAACAAGGACGTGGCCCGGCGGCTGCTGGACTTCCTCTCCGGCGTGGCCTACGCCCAGGAGGGCAAGATCAAGAAGGTGGCCATCTCCACTTACATTATCACCCCCTACAACGTGGACATTCTGGGGGATTTGATCGACGAGCTGGAAAACAACGGGCTGTACTTCTAAAAAATAAGATAAAAAGCGTGGGATGAACGATGCTGACTCCGCAGGAAGTGGCCGAGCACGCCTTTGCCAAGGCGTCCTTCGGCGGCTACAATATGGCCATGGTGGACGAGTTTCTGGACTTGCTCACCGGCGATTACACCACCCTTTACAAGGAGAACGCGGCCCTCAAGGCCAAGATGAAGGTGCTGGCGGACAAGGTGGAGGAATACCGCTCCACGGAGGACGCCATGCGCAAGGCTCTGCTGTCCGCCCAGAAGATGGCCGACCAGATGGTGGCCGAGGCGGAGGACAAGAAGGCGGCCCTGCTGGACCAGGCGGAGCGGGAGGTCAACGAGAAAATGGCCGGCCTGCGCCAGGAGGTGGAGAACGAGCAGCTGCGCCTCACCGCCGCCCAGAACGCCACGGCGGCCTACATCTCCAAGCTGAAGGACCTCTACCAGCACGAGATGGATTATTTGAGCGGCCTTTCCAAGCTCACCGCCGCCCCCGCCAAGCCCGACTTTGTGGCCCAGGCGGCCGACGCCATCGGCGACGCGGTGGAGAAGGCTGTGGAGAAGGAGCTGCCCGAAGAGGCGGAAGAGCCCACCGCTCCCCTTGAGGGGGACAGCCTCTATGAGGAGCTGAAGAAAGGCCCGGCCCGCCACGCCGGGGCCGAGGAGGCCCCGGAGGCTGAGGCGGAGGAAGACGACACCGTGGAGGAGGACGAGTCCCCCACCCAGCGCATCGACTTCAACCATTTGAAGTTCGGGAAGGACTACGAGATCAAATGAGGGAAAGCCCCCCGGCCGTAAGGCCGGGGGCTTCTTTTTGTGCGCACGCCTGGGCGCGGCAGGTCTTAGGCTTCCCCTGGGGGAAGCTGTCTGCGAAGCAGACTGATGAGGGGAACTTATCTCTTTAGCAGGGCTTTTGCTATTACCCTCAGTTCCCCTCATCCGTCAGCCCTTCGGGCTGCCACCTTCCCCCAGGGGGAAGGCTAAAGACCAACCTTCTGTCAAGAACACGTCAGCGGCCAAGCGGCGCAAGGAGAACCACGAGTCGCACAGACGCACCCGTGTTTATACCCCTTCTTCGAGCAGTAGACCTGCTACTAAAAAGGGAGCCTGCGCGCAGGTCAGCACCAGAGACTTTTCTTTGGGGGTCTGGGGGATGTTTCTTTTCCTCGGGAAAAGAAACATCCCCCAGAAGCACGCACGTCCCGACGTGCAATCAGTCAACGTAACCCCATTTCCCCCTTGACATCCCTGCCCAAAGCGGATAAAATGCTTGAAGTGAAACGCTGTGACGAGGACAAGTAACCCCCTATCCCGCCCAGAGAGCCGCCGGTGTGGTGCAAGGCGGAGGGGAAAAGGGGCGAAGACATCACCTCCGAGCGACGGGGCTGAACCAGCAGTAAGCCCCGGCGGCTGGCACCGTTATCCGCCGACGAGGGGCCATGGCTTTGTCCATGGCAACAAGAGTGGTACCGCAGAGGTTTGCGCCTTTGTCTCTTATCGGGAGACAAGGGCGCTTTTTGTTGAGGTGATGTTATGATCTGTCCCCAATGCGGAAAAGAAATGCGGGCCGGCCGCATGACGGCGGGTGGGTATTGGATCCGCTGGATCTCCGAGGAACCGGCCAGCTTTCCGGCGGAGAGAGTCACCATCAGCCCCTTTTCCCTAAGCGCCAAAGGCGTTCCCGCCTACCTCTGCGACGACTGCCGGAAAGCGATTGTAGAATACTAAAAACTTTCACATAAAAGGAGAATCCACCCATGGACTACAACAAGACCGTACACCTGCCCGAGACCGACTTCCCCATGCGGGCGGGCCTGCCCAAGCGGGAGCCCGACATGCTGGGCGCCATGTACGAAAAGGATCTCTACCACAAGATGGTGAAGCGCAACGAGGGCAAGCCCACCTTCATCCTCCACGACGGCCCCCCCTACGCCAACGGCAACATCCACATCGGCACCGCCCTCAACAAGATCTTGAAGGATATCATCGTCAAGTCCAAGAACATGATGGGCTTCTGCGCCCCCTATGTCCCCGGCTGGGACACCCACGGCCTGCCCATCGAGTCCGCTATTTTGAAGGACAAGAAGGTCAAGCGGGAGGAGCTGACCACCGCCGAGTTCCGGGACAAGTGCCGGGAATACGCCCTGTCCTTCGTGGACAAGCAGCGCGAGCAGTTCCAGCGCTTGGGGGTCCTGGGCGAGTGGGACGACCCCTACCTGACCCTCAAGCCGGAGTTCGAGGCCCGGCAGATCGAGGTCTTTGGCCAAATGGCGGAAAAAGGCCTCATCTACAAGGGCATGAAGCCGGTGTACTGGTGCCCCCACGACCAGACCGCCCTGGCCGAGGCGGAGATTGAGTACGCCGACGACCCCTGCACCACCCTCTTCGTCAAGTTCCTCGTCCGGGACGATAAGGGCAAGCTGGCCCAGTACGCTGACCTGTCCAAGACCTTCTTCGTCATCTGGACCACCACCCCCTGGACCATCCCCGGCAACATGGCCATCTGCGTCAACGCCGGGTTCGACTACGTGCTGCTGAAGGCCCCCAACGGGGAGACCTATATTCTAGCCGAGGAGCTGGCCCCCTCCGTGTGCAAGGCCGCGGGCATCGACTTCGCCGCCTGTACGGTCCTGGCCAAGCTTAAGGGCGACCAGTTCGAGCTGATGACCGCCAAGCACCCCCTCTTCGACCGGGAGAGCGTGCTGCTGTGCGGCGACCACGTGACCCTGGACGCCGGCACCGGCTGCGTCCACACCGCCCCCGGCTTCGGCGCGGACGACTTCAACATCTGCCGCCAGTACGACCAGGAGGGCCTGACCCACATCGGCACCCCCGTGCCGGTGAACGCCAAGGGGGTCATGACCGACGAGCGCTACAACGGCCAGTTCTACGCCAAGGGCAACGACCTGGTGGTGGAGGACCTGGAGAAAGAGGGCTTCCTTCTGGCCAAGGAGAACATCACCCACTCCTACCCCCACTGCTGGCGGTGCAAGCACCCCATCATCTACCGGGCCACCGAGCAGTGGTTCTGCTCCGTGGACGCCATCAAGCAGGCGGCGGTGGACGCCTGCGAGGACATCCGCTGGAAGCCCGATTGGGGCAAGGAGCGGATGATCTCCATGATTTCCGAGCGCAACGACTGGTGCATCTCCCGCCAGCGGGTGTGGGGCGTGCCCATCCCCATCTTCTACTGCGACGACTGCGGCGCCGACATCGTCACCCCCGAGACCATCGCCCGGGTGGCGGAGCTCTTCCGGGCCCACGGCTCCAACGTGTGGTTCGACCGGGAGGCCAAGGACCTGCTGCCCGAGGGCTTCGTCTGCCCCAAGTGCGGCAAGGCCCACTTCTCCAAGGAGACCGACATCATGGACGTGTGGTTCGACTCCGGCTCCACCTGGGCCGCCGTCTGTGAGGAGCGGGACTATCTGAAGTACCCCGCCGACCTCTACCTGGAGGGCGGCGACCAGTACCGGGGCTGGTTCCAGTCCTCCATGCTCACCTCCATCGCCACCAACGGCGTGGCCCCCTACAAGCAGATCGTCACCCACGGCTGGACCGTGGACGGCGAGGGCAAGGCCATGCACAAGTCCCTGGGCAACGCCGTGGGGCCCGAGGAGGTCATCAAGGACTACGGCGCGGACATGCTGCGGCTGTGGGTCTCCTCCGCCGACTACACCCAGGACATGCGCATTTCCGGGGAAATCATGAAGCAGCTCTCCCAGGCGTACCTGAAAATCCGGAACACCGCCCGGTACATGCTGGGCAACCTGGCGGGCTTCGACCCGGACCGGGACATGGTGGCCTATGACAAGCTGGCCGAGCTGGACAAGTTCGCCCTCCACGGCTTCAACGCCCTGGTCAAGACCGTGCGGGAGGCATACGACCGCTACGAGTTCCACGCCGTCTACCGGGCGGTGTACAACTTCTGCGTCATCGACATGTCCAACCTCTATCTGGACGTCATCAAGGACCGGCTCTACTGCGGGGAGGAGGCCGACCGGCGCTCCGCCCAGACCGCCCTTTATCTCATCCTGGACGGCATGACCCGGCTCATCGCCCCCATCCTGGCCTTCACCTCCGACGAGATTTGGGCCGCCATGCCCCACGCCAAGGCCGACAACGGCGAGAGCGTGGTGCTCAACGACATGCCCGACTACCGCGCCGAGCTGGCCCTGTCCGAGGCCGACGAGGTCCGCTGGGGCCTGCTGATCTCCGTCCGGGACGCCGTGAATAAGGCCCTGGAGAACGCCCGGGCCGCCGGGGTCTTCAAGAAGGCCCAGGATACCGAGGTCACCCTCTCGGTGGAGGGGGAGAAGGACGCTGAATTCCTGCGGGGCGTCGATTTGGCGGCGCTGTGCATCGTGTCCAAGGTCACCGTGACCACGGAGGCTGTGGAGGGCGAGAAGGCGGAGGACTGCCTGGTGCCCTGCACCATCGCCGTGAAGCTGTCCGAGGCCCCCAAGTGTGTGCGGTGCTGGAACCACGACGAGCACGTGGGAGAGGATGGGGCGCATCCTGAGCTGTGCCCCCGGTGCGCGGGGGTCGTCGGGAAGATGGGGTGAGTGCCCACCTTTCGGAAGGTGGTGCCTCCTGGGGGACCATCTTTTCCGCGTGGAAAAGATGGCACCCCCAGACCCCCCAGAAAAGACGCTTGGGGGAGAGTTTCGACTCTCTCCCCCAAGACCCCCTCTCAACGACCAAAGGAGGGGGACTGCGGTCCCCCTCCCTTTGGAAACCTCCCCAAGCTGTCCACAAGAGCGTGTGAAAACCCCGGGGCCGCACTTCGCAGCGGCCCCGGGGTTCGTTTTTCTACGCCCTTAGCCTTCCCCTTGGGGGAAGGTGGCAGCGGCGAAGCCGCTGACGGATGAGGGGCCATAGCGTGAAGAAAACTTGCCGGTGGCAAGTTTTTAGCGGTGGCCGGCCAGCTATGCTGGCCGGGGCCGTGTGAGGAGAACATTCCCCCCATCAGTCTCGCTTCGCTCGACAGCTTCCCCCAGGGGAAGCCTAAAACCTGCCGAAACCCGGACCCGTTACGGAGTAAGGAGACGGGGTTTTCCCACCTCCGCAAGAACAGCCCCGGGAGATAATCCAGCCAAGGGGGCTGAGGCCCCCTTGGCTGGTCGTTGAGAGGGGGTCCAGGGGGAGAGAGTCGAAACTCTCCCCCTGGGCTTCTTTCCCTCCCCTTTCTTCACGAAGAGAGGGGAGCCGCCGGAGGCTGGGCCTTCACGGGGAATCAATCAGCGGATTTATGAGCGTGTAAAGAGTCTGAAAGATGCGTTGACAGAGAAGGCCTGATATGATAGCATCAAAATTCAAGAAGTGTGGCAAGTTATATTTAGAAGAGGGGTATTGACGCCCAGTGACAAAAACAGAGCTTTTGAATCAGGTGGCCCAGTCCGGAGAGGAGCGGCTGTTCCTGGCCCGGGTCCTGGACAAGCTGGAGACCGCCCAGCGGGGGGCCCCCGCCTGCACCTTCTTCCTTTCGGAGGCCCAGCAGGAGGCCGCCGGCCGCCTGATCGCCGCGGCGGGGCATCCCCGCCACCTCTTCTCCGGCGGATTTGAGGACGCCGAACGGAAGGTGTGCGCCTTCCTCCCCGACTGGCAGGAGGAGGCGGACTGGGAGCCGCCCTTTGCCGCCCTCCGGTGCCGCTGGCAGTCGGGGGAGGCCCTCACCCACCGGGATTTCCTGGGGGCCATTCTGGGCCAAGGGCTGGACCGGGAGAAGGTGGGGGACATCCTGGTGCGTCCCGGCGTCTGCGACGTGCTGGTATTCCGGGAGCTGTGCCCCTTCCTCCTCCAGAATTGGGACGGGGCCGGCCGGGCAAAATTAAAGGTAGAGGAGATCGGCCTGGAGGAGGTGGAGCCGCCCCTGGTGGAGGTGCGGACCCACCGGGACACCGTGTCCTCCCCCCGGCTGGACGCCGTGATGGCCTCCGGCTTCTCCATGGGCCGGGGCAAGGCCGCCGGGCTCATCTCCTCGGGCAAGGTGGAGCTGAACCACCGCCCCTGCGTCAAGCCCGACCGGGCGGTGGAGCAGGGGGACGTGATCACCTGCCGGGGCCTGGGGAAGTGCCTGCTTAAGGAGATGGGCGGCGTGTCCAAAAAAGGCCGTATCATGTTAGTATTGGAGCGATATGTATGATCACACAGGAGCAGATCGACCGTATCAACGCCCTGGCCCGGAAGTCCCGGACCCCCGAGGGCCTGACCGAGGCCGAGAAGGAAGAACAGGCCGCCCTCCGGGCGCAGTACGTGGCGGCGGTGCGGGAGAGCCTGACGGCCAACCTGGAGAACACCTACATCCAGGAGCCGGACGGCACCAAGCACAAGCTGGGGAAAAAAGAGTGAACAGAGAGCGGGCCCCCCAGGGGGCCCGCTCTTTCTTCCGGTTCAGCCGCGGCGGCGGAGAAGCCGGGGGGCGGCCAGGTCCATGCCCATGGCCCCCAGGGGGGCGGTGATGAGGATGGCCAGGACGGCCACCGAGAGGATCAGCTTTCCGCAGGGCAGGCCGGCGGCCAGCGGCACGGACCCGATGGCGGCCTGGACGGTGGCCTTGGGCAGGTAGGCGATGACGCAGAAGAGCCGTTCCCGGGCAGACAGGGCGGTCCCCACAAGGCAGAGGAGCACCCCCACGGAGCGGATGGCCAGGGCCAGCAGGATCATGGCCAGGGCGGCTGGGCCGGCGGCCAGGGTATAGCGGACGTCCACCGCGGCGCCCACCAGGACGAAAAGGATGACCTCGGCCGCCAGCCACAGCTTTCCAAACTTTTCCGCCAGCCGCCGGGAGACCCGGGGGTCGCTTTTCTGCCGGAGGACGCAGGCCATGGCCATGACGGCGAGGAGGCCGGAGAGGGGCAGCTTGCCCGTCAGCCAGGTTTCCGCCGCCGTGAGGAGGAAGGCCGTGCCCAGCACCACGATGACCTTCATGCTGTTGCGCACCAGGTGACGGTGGACGTAAGCCGTCTCAAAAAACAGGGCCAGGAACAGGCCGGCGGCGGCCCCCAGCAGGATGCCCAGAAGGATGGAGAGGGGGATCCCGGCAAAATCCAGGAGGGAGGCGGGGCCCCCCTGGGCCATGCCCAGGAAGGTGGAGAAGAGGACCACCACAAATATGTCGTCCATGGAGGCCCCCGCCAGAATGAGCTGAGGGATATTTTTGTCCGTGCCCTGTCCCGTCTCCATGAGGTGGACCATCTTGGGCACCACCACGGCGGGAGAGACCGCCCCCAGGACGGAGCCCATAAGCCCGGCCTCCAGGGTGGTGATCCCCAGCAGGCGGGGGGCCAGGAGGGTGAAGGCCCCGATCTCACACAGGGCCGGGAGAAAGGACATGAGGGCGGCGGGCCGCCCCACCTGTTTCAGTCCCTCCAGGTCCAGGGAGAGCCCGGCCTTGATGAGAATGATGATGAGGGCCATTTTCCGCAGGTCGGCGGAGATGCCCAGGATGGACGGGTCCAGCAGGTCCAGGGCGAAGGGGCCCAGGACGATGCCTGTGACCAGCATCCCGATGAGCCGGGGCAGCCGGAGCCGCTGGCAGAGCGCGGCCGCGGCCAGCCCCACCAGAAAGATCAGGGCGAGAGACGTCAGCATAAAAAATCCTCCTTCAGACGCAAAAAAGCTGATGCTTTCTGCGACTGTAAAATCACAGAAGTCATCAGCTTTCAATCAGCGGTTCCGGTTGCCCGAGGGAGAACTTCATTCCCTTTTATATTATTATATGCCCCGGACCGCCGGTTTGTCAAGGCAGTCAGCTCTTGTTCCGCAGGAGGCTGATCCCGGCGCAGGTCAGCCCCAGGCCCATCAGGGAGAAGCCGGAGTAGAAGTCCAGCTTTCGCAGGGCGGAGAGTACGACGACGGCGACCCCCATCGCCAGGGCGGCGGCCTTGAAGACAAGGTCGAGGACGCGGTCTATCTCGGCCCACCCGCCCCGCTGGGCCGGGACGGCCCGGGCCTGGAGCAGCTCGTCCACCGAGACCCCGAAAAGCTCCGCCAGCCGGGGCAGGACGTTCACGTCTGGGCAGGAGATGTCCCGCTCCCACTTGGACACCGCTTTGTCAGTGACCCCCATTTGTTCCGCCAGCTCCGCCTGGGTCATGCCCCGGCCTTTGCGCAGGGCCGCCAGCATGGCCCCCATGGTCATTTTCGTCGGCTGTTCCATGTTGTATGTTCTCCTGTCCTGTGGATTTGGGCCGGGCTCTGGCCCCGGCGTCCTTGGTTCATCATACCACCATTTCCCCGGGAGAAAAACCGCCGGGGAGTAGAATTGGGTAGATTTTTAGTTGAGGGGTGAAAAAATACGCCCCGCTCAAACGTGTTATAGGTGAAGGGAGTTGAGCAAATGGAGCTGTCCGAGCAAGAGATCCGCCGGGTGGTGGAGGCATACAGCCCCATGCTCCTCCGGGCCGCGATGACACGGGTATCCACCCCAGCCGACGCGGAAGACGCGGTGCAGGACGTATTTGTCCGGCTGCTGACCAAGGCCCCCCGTTTCCGGGACGGGGAGCACGAGAAGGCGTGGCTGCTGCGCGCCACCCTGAACCGGGCCAGCGACCTGCGCCGGGGCCGGCGTGACGACGCCCCCCTGGATGAGGCCCTCGCCGTATCCGCCGAGGACAATGACGGCTCCCTCCTTTCCGCTGTCCGCGCCCTGCCCGAGGCGTACAGCGCCGTGATCCATCTCTATTATTACGAGGGCTATTCCATCCAAGAGATCGCCAGGCTGCTGGCGCTCCCCTCCCCCACCGTGGGGACCCGCCTGGCCCGTGGGCGCAAACGCCTGCGGGAACTATTGAAGGAGGACGACACATGAACCGAAGGACCTACCGTGCCGAAATGGATGCCGTTTCGTTCCGTCCCGACTTCCAGGAGCGGACGGTGGCGCGCCTGACCGCCCTGGCCCGAGAAAAGGAGAACGCGCCGATGAAAAAGTTCAATATGAGGACCGGCCTGATCGCCGCCGCCCTGGTGGCCGCCCTGGCCGTCACCGCTTCCGCCGCCGTGGCCCTGCTCAGCCCCAAACAGGTGGCCGAGGCGGTGGGAGACCCCGCCCTGGCCCAGGCCTTCCAGAGTGACGGGGCGGTAGCCATGGACGCCGCCGCCCGGGTGGGGGACTATGACGTCACCCTGGCGGGACTGGTCAGCGGCCAAGGGCTGTCCAGCCTGACCCAGGAGGTGGACACCGGCCGGACTTACGCCGTGCTGTCCATCGCCGCCGCCGACGGCAGCCCCCTCACCGACGCCGCGGTGGGGCTCACCGCCAGCCCCCTGGTGGAGGGCTATCTCCCCTGGCAGGTCAACGCCTGGACCCTGGGCGGCGGATATTCCAGCTTCGCCCTGGACGGCCGGGTATACTACCTCTTCGAGTGCGACAGCCTGGAGGTCTTTGCCGACCACACCGTCTATCTGGCGGTCTACGCCGGGGAGCACCAGATCCCCTCCGCCGAGATCTTCGCCGTGGACGGGGAAGGGGCCATCTCCTACCAGGACGGGCAGGACGGGACCCTCTTTACCCTTCCTCTGGACCAGAGCAAGGCCGACCCGGCTCAGGCCGAGGCCCTGACGGGCACAGCCCCCATCTATCGGGGAAACTGAGGGGGTAAAAAAACGGGGACTTCTCATTTGAGAAGTCCCCGTTTTTATTTCCCGGGAAAGGATCGCTCATCGGGCCCGGAGGGCCAGCCAGACGCAGGCCCCGGCCTGGAGGAGCAGGATGGCGGGCAGGCCGAATTTGAAATACCAGTGCCGGGTCTTGTGGCGGAAGGCGTACATCCCCAGGATGGCCCCCGGGGCGCCGCCCAGCAGGGCCAGGAGGAAAAACCACTTTTCCGGTACCCGCCATTCCCCCCGGCGGGCCCGGCGTTTGTCCAGGCCCATGAAGAGGAAATCGGCCAGGCTCAGCGCCAGGCACCAGAGGACCACATACCGGATCACAGCGGGTCCCGGATGACGAAGACCAGGGCCCCGCCCAGAGAGGTGGTGTCGTGCCAGAGGCGGAAATCCACGGGGCGCTGGACCCCATCGTCGGCCAAAATGACCCGGTTGCCCACCTGGCTCACGATAAGGGACCAGTTGCAGATGACCTCCCCCTCCCGCTCTCCGTAACTGCGGTTCAGAAAGGCCACCGGGGCGTCCCGGTCCATGGCGTCGTCGATAAAGCCCTGGCACCGGTCGGCGGAGGGCCGCTTGGACCGGTCGGCGGGGATGTCCAGAACGTTGAAGACCAGGGGGTGCCCCGCAAAGTTGGTATAGGCGGTGACGCCGTCCACAAAGTTGGAGAGGGTGAGCTGCTCCCGGCCCTCGGGGATGAGGAAATCCCACACCCTGGCCATCAGCTTTTCAAAGTCGGCCTGGGTGCGCCGGGTCCCGGGGGGATAGAGCGCCCAGAGGTTGGAGCGGGTGGCGGCCAGGTAGGAGAGGACCTCCGCCGCCACCACGGCGCCGCCCCGCAGCTGCCGCTGGGCGGGAGAGGGGAACCACTCGGTCCTGCCGCCGAAATAGATCTTCCCGTCGGAGCCATCGATGGCCACCAGCTCGGGGTGGCGGATGGCGGTTTTGCTGTTCATGGGGAGACCTCCTTTTCTTTCGGATTTCAAAGTAACCCATATTATAGCGAAAAACGAAAGGCTTGTGAAGGGGCAAGAGGACCAATTCGGCCCCGAAAGGTGTGGGGTCTTGCCGTGGTTTTTCCAAAGGGAGGCCCGGCCCCTGTTGGAAAGGACCCCGGAGGGCCGTCAACCTTCCCTTGTCTTTTCCCCCGCTTTCCGATATAATATATTGAAGAATTTTTCCGAAAGAGGGACAAGCGGATGAAATTAGGCATCGTGGGCCTGCCCAACGTGGGCAAATCGACCCTGTTCAACGCCATCACCAACGCCGGCGCCGAGAGCGCCAACTACCCCTTCTGCACCATCGACCCCAACGTGGGCGTGGTGGCCGTGCCCGACCACCGGCTGGACTGGCTCAGCGAGTTCTACCACCCCAAAAAGACCACCCCCGCCGTCATCGAATTCGTGGACATCGCCGGGCTTGTGAAGGGCGCCAGCAAGGGCGAGGGTCTGGGCAACAAGTTCCTGGCCAACATCCGGGAGTGCAGCGCCATTGTCCACGTGGTGCGCTGCTTCGACGACGAGAACATCATCCACGTGGAGGGCTCCACCGACCCCCTGCGGGACATCGGCATCATCGACATCGAGCTCATCATGGCCGACGTGGAAATGGTGGAGCGGCGCATCAAGAAGGCGGAGACCGCCGCCAAGGGGGACAAGAAGTTCCTCCGGGAGGCCGAGCTCTTCACCCGGCTCAAGGACTGGCTCAACGACGGCAACTCCGCCCGGAGCTTCCCCTGTGACGACGCCGACGACCAAGCCCTCATCGCCACCGCCGAGCTGCTGAGCCTGAAGCCCATCATCTACGCCGCCAACCTGGACGAGGACGGCTTCGCCGACTACGAGAACGTGCCCTACTACCAGCAGGTGGCCGAGGTGGCCGCCAAGGAGGGGGCCCAGGTCATTCCGGTCTGCGCTAAGCTGGAGTCGGAGATCGCCGAGCTGGACGACGGGGACAAAAAGGCCTTCCTGGAGGATCTGGGGATCCCCGAATCTGGCCTGGACCGACTCATCAAGGCCAGCTACACCCTGCTGGGGCTTATCTCCTACCTCACCGGCGGCGAGGACGAGTGCCGGGCCTGGACCATCACCAAGGGAACCAAGGCCCCCCAGGCGGCGGGCAAGATCCACACGGACTTCGAGCGGGGCTTCATCCGGGCGGAGGTCATCTCCTTTGAGGACCTCCAAAAGACCGGCTCCATGGCCGCCGCCAAGGAGAAGGGCCTGGTCCGCTCCGAGGGCAAGGAATATGTGATGAAGGACGGGGACATCGTACTGTTCCGGTTCAACGTATAAGAAAAAGAAAGAAGGGCCCGCCGGAGTGTTCCGGCGGGCCCTTCTTTGTGGAGAGAGGCGGAGGACTTATTTGAACATGGGGGTGTAGCTGCTGGTAAAGTGGGTGGTGGCGCCGTACCAGTCGGATTTGTCCATGCCCTTGAAGTTGGGGGAGCCGCTCTTGAACAGTTCGCCCAGGGTCTCGGCGATCAGATCCATGTGGCTGTTGGTGTACACCCGGCGGGAGATGGCGATGCGCACCAGGTCGATCTCCGGGTAGTGGATGACGCCCTTGTCGTCCTTATAGGAGAAGGCGGAGGCTCCCAGCTCGGAGACCCGGATGCCCTCCTTCAGATAGAGGTCCGCGGCCAGGCACAGGCCGGGGAAATGCTCGGGGGCGATGTCGGGGTAGAACTTCCGGGCGTCGATGTACACGCCGTTGCCGCCCACGGGGCGGACATAGGGCACGCCGAACTCGTCCAGGCGCTCCCCGAGGTACTGGACCTGGCCGATGCGGCCCTTCAGGTAGCGGTAGTCGGAGCCCTCGTAGAGGCCCACGGCGATGGCGGCCAGGTCCCGGCCCGCCAGGCCGCCGTAAGTGGCGTGGCCCTCGTAGTTCATGTTGTCCACCCAGGCCACGTCGTACATGGACTGCTCCCGGCAGCAGAAGAAGCCGCCCATATTTACAAGGCCGTCCTTCTTGATGGACATGAAGGCGTAGTCGAAGTAGGAGAACATCTCCAGGCAGATCTCCCGAATGGTCTTGTCCTGATAGCCCGGCTCCCGCTCCTTGATGAAGTAGGCGTTTTCGAAACAGCGGGCACAGTCGGCGATGTAGGCCAGGCCGTACTTGTGGGCGATCTCCCCGCAGGCCTTGATGTTGGCCATGGAAACGGGCTGGCCGCCGTTGGAGTTGCAGGTGACGATCATCTGCACCCAGGCGATGGAGTCCACCCCGTGCTCCTGGATGAAGGCCTCCAGCTTTTCCGTGCTCAGGTTGCCCTTGAAGGGATGCTCGTGGATGGTGTCGTAGCCGGCGGGCTCCAGCAGGTCGATGGCGGTGACCCCGTGGATGATGGCGGCGGCCCGGGTGGAGTCGAAGGCCATGTTGGCCAGCACGTATTTGGCCTGGGGGCGCTTGGGGTAGAGCATCCGGGCCAGAAGCTGCTCGGCGGCCCGGCCCTGGTGGGTGGGGATGACGTACTGGAAGCCGAACAGGTCTTGAATGGCCTTCTCGTAGTCGTAGAAGCAGCGGTTGCCCACGTAGGACTCGTCGCCGGTCATGAGGGCGGCCCACTGCCGGTCGCTCATGGCGGAGGTGCCGGAGTCGGTGAGGCAGTCGATGTAGATGTCGTCGGCCTTGACCTTAAAGAGGTTGTAACCCACGCCCTCCAGCACCTTGCGGCGGTATTCGGGGGTGGTCTCCTTCAGCATCTCCACGGACTTGATGCGGAAGGGCTCGGCGTACTTGCTGGAACTCATAACGAAACACTCCTTTTCATATTGAGAGATACGGGGGCCGGGGTCAGAGCAGGAGGCCCAGGACCAGGAAGAGCGCCAGGCTGATGCCGCCCTCGATCAGGCGGTAGGGCAGGGCGCAGCGGAACAGGTCCACCGGGTCGATGCTGTTGGCGCCGGCGTTTTCGATGACCATGTCGGACAGGGGGGAGAGCTGGTCGCCCCACTGGGCGCCGGAGAAGGTGGCGGCGAAGGTGAGCAGCAGATTGGCTCCGGTGGCGATGCCCAGGGGCATGGCGATGGGGAGCATGATCACCAGGCCGCTGCCCAGGCTGCCGGTGGTGTAGCTGATGAGGCAGCCGATGAGGAACACGATGACGGGCACCAGGGCGGGGGGCAGGGTGCCGCTCATGGCGGTGACGATGAACCGGTCCAGGCCGGCCATCTGCAGGGCGGCGCCGAAGGCGAAGGCAAAGGCCAGCAGGATGAGGATGGGGGTCTGCTCCATGATGCCGCCCACCACCAGATCGCCCACGTCCTTAGGCTTGACGGACTTGCGGACCAGGGTGTAAAAGACGGCCACGAAGGCGCCGATGAAGAAGCCGGGGATCATGGTCAGCTCCCCGGCAGCCAGGGAGGTCACGGCCACGCCGGCCACCAGGGAAAAGATCGGGAGGAAGAAGGCGCCGAAATCGGGCTTGACGTCCGCGCCCCCCAGGGTCTCGTCGGCCCCGGCGTCCTCTCCGGCGGCGGTCTCCTCCGCCTCCAGGGCCCGCTTTTGGCACTCCTTCATGTAGCCCAGGTCGGGAATGATCTCCAGCGCCAGAAGGAGGCCGATGAGCACGGCCAGCCAGGTGTGGAAGGACATACACAGGCTCTTCAGGAAAAAGGGGATGGGGGCCACTTCGGGCACCAGCATGGTGATCATGCCGATGCAGAAGAGGAAGTAGGTGCCGTAGGGGATGGGCGCGCCGATGTTGGGAGCGGCGGACAGGGAGATAAAGGCGGATTTTTCCGGGGCCAGCTTCTTTTCCAGGATGACGGGGCGAAGGATGCGGCCGGTGGCCAGGTTGGCCACCAGGTCCTGGGCAAAGGCCAGGGCGGTGGACAGGAAAAAGACCATTACGCCCACCTGCTTGCGGCTGGACACCTTTTTGTTGGCCCAGGCGGCGAAGGCCTTGAAGCCGCCGCCCGCCCGCATGAAGGCCAGCAGCACGCCCAGTGGGACCAGGGTCACCAGAATGAAGCCATTGCTGTTGACGCCGGCGACGAAAAACTCCACGATATGATTCAAAAAGTCAAGGCCGAACAGGCCCACGGAGAAGTAGCAGACACCGAAAAAGAGCGATATGATCACATTTTTTGTCAGCAGGGCCAGTACAACAGTGAGGATCGGGCCAAAAATGGTCCAAAGGCCTTCCATAATTCCCCCTCCTAAATCGGTAATATGTGGTTGGGAGGAAGCCCATCCGCTGTGCCGGCCGGCCTGAAAAAGGGTCCCTCAACTGTGCCTATCATAGCATCACCCGGGGGAAGGGGCAAATTTCAGACACGGGCGGCAAATTTTGTTCCGAAATGAGAAAAAGAGGGGCCTTTTTGTTTTCCAATGAAAACAAATTGACCCCGGGCGGTTTTGCGGATATAATATTGTCGATTTCAGTCGGTGGGGGTGAGCGTCCTGATGCTGGCGGATGACGACAAACTGAGCGTTCAGGAGCGCATCGAGCGCATGCAGGGGGAGAATCCCTTTCTGCCCATGAACCAGATCGTCTGCTCCCTGGTGCGGGAGGACATCCTCACCTGCCGGCTGGAGCCGGGGGCGCGGCTCAACGAGGAGTGGTGTGCCCAGCAGTATGCCGCCAGCCGCACCACCATCCGCAAGGCCTTTGACACCCTCCTGGAGGAGGGCTGGCTGAAGAAGGACGACGGCCACGGGGTCAAGGTGAGCAACATCCTCCGGGAGGACTACCTGGACCTGATGGAGTACCGGACCGTCATCGAACCCGCCGCCTGCCGCCTGGCGGCCCGGAACCGGGACCGGGAGGATCTGCGGCGGCTGGAAAAGTATGTGGAGCTGTGCGACACCTCGGAGATATCCGCCCTCTACGCCAGCGATACGGCGTTCCACAGGGCGGTGTTCGCGGCCTCCAAGAACCCCTATCTGGTGCGGGCCCATAACTTGGTGCTCTGGAAGATGGAGCGGGGGAAAATTTTTACGGCGGAGGATTTCGGAGACGTATACAAAGACGTCTACCGGGAGCACAAGGCCATCTTCGGGGCCATCCGGGACGGAAACGAGGAGCTGGCCCGGCGGCTGGGGTACCAGCACATCAAGATGATGCTGGACAGCCGCATTATCCGCAAGCCGGGAGAATTGGACTGAGAAGGGGCGGCCTTTTGGCCGCCCCTCAGCTTGTCAAAAAACCTGCGGGTTAGAGATCTCTTCCGGTCTGCGGCGGGGGAGCGCGAGGGGGCGGCAGCCCGCCTCGTGTGGGATCAAATGCCCCGAAAAGCCCGCGTCAGCGGGCGTTCGGCGAGCGAAGCGAGGACTTTTCGGGGCTTTGCCCCGGGAAAGTAACGGCATTGTGAAGGCTGTCGGGAAAGTCCAAAGGACTTTTTCGACGGCCTGGGGCGGCCTTTTGGCCGCCCCTTTCATATTTTGCCCCCTCCCCTCATATACCTTTCACAAGACGACCACATTGGGGAGTGTTGCGCGTGAAAGGCAATATGGAGGAGCGGGCCGTCCGCCTGGCTCAGTACATCATAGAGAACCGGACCACCGTCCGCGCGGCCGCGACCAAGTTCGGCGTGAGCAAGTCCACGGTACATAAGGACCTGTCGGAGCGGCTGCCCACCTTTAACCGGCCGCTCTACCTCCAGGCCAAGGCCGTGCTGGAGGAGAACAAGGCCCAGAGGCACATCCGGGGCGGCATCGCCACCCGTCAGAAATACAAAGGAAGATAGAAAAAAGGCGGCGGCCCCCGGGCCGCCGCCTTTTTTCATCAAAATAGAAAGTTCGCTTGACATTTATAAAAAACGTGCTATGATGGGTCTATGGAAAGCAAACTTTCCATAGAAAGGGGGTGCCCCTTGAAAAACCGGTTGGAAGAGCTGCGCAAAAGCCGGGGGATCCGGCAGGAAGAGCTGGCCGCCGCGCTGGAGGTCTCCCGGCAGACCATCGGGTCCTTGGAAAACGGACGCTACAATCCCTCTATCCTGTTGGCCTTCAAGCTGGCCCGTTTTTTTGACGTGAGGATCGAGGACATCTTCATCTACGAGGAGGAAGACAAATGAAGGGGAAAAAGAATGGTTTCATCGCCGCCCTGGGCCTCCTGGTCCTGGCGCTGGGCCTGATCCTGATCACGCGGCTGGGGGTGGACGAGCCCCTGCCCTATGTGCTGGTAGGCCTGGGCTGCGGGGCCTTCGGCCAAGGGATGGGGGAGCTTCTGGCCCGCCGGGCGGCCAAGGGGGCGGCGCAGCAGGTCGAGATCGAGCAGAAGGACGAGCGGAACGTGGCCATCGTTAACCGGGCCAAGGCCAAGGCCTACGACGTGATGCTCTATCTCTTCGGCGCGCTGATCCTGGCCCTGGGGCTCATGAAGCTCCCCGTGGCCGTTATCCTGCTGCTGGTGTCCGCCTACCTCTTCGTGTGCGGCAGCGCCGTCTATTACCGCCTGCGTTACGAAAAGGAGATGTGAGGGTCACGCCAGGTGCAGGAAAGCCCACACCGCCGCCAGGCTGACGGCGATCACCGCCGCCGAGGCGCACAACTCCAGGATCCCGGCCCACCGTTCCCGGCGGGGGCGGCGCTCCGGGGCCCGGGAGGCCTCCTCCGCCGGGCCGGCCTCCAACCGCTCCAGGGCGGCTTTGGTCTCCAGCTTCCGGCGGCAGCGCTCAAAATCCAGCACCTCGCCCGCGGGGGCGGCCGCCGGGGCGGGGACGAAGGTGACGAGGTCGGTCCCGCCGCTGACTTTGACCCGGCGGGCGTTGAGGCGGTAATAAGTGGTATCCATGGCAGTTCCCTCCTGTTTCCTGTGATGTCCCCAGTGTAACAAATAAAATGTCCCATAAGAGGGACTTTGCTGTTCAAACTCAAAAACAAATGTTCCTTAGAACAACTGTTCCCTTAGAATATACAACAACTGTTCGATTCTGTCAAGGGACCTTCCACAAAAATTTCTTTTTTGGGGAAACTTTTCCGATTTTTCTCCGTCTAAATGGGCAAATGGGCGGAAAATGCCCAAAAGGGAGGAAGAAAACTATGAAAGTGCGCAGGATCGTGACTGCCGCCCTGGCGCTGGCCCTGGGAATGTCCCTGGGCGCCCCCGCCCTGGCGGCCGACGCCGCCGACGCCCGGCTCACCAAAGTGACCCAGGCGGTAAAGGCCACGCTGTCCATTTCCGATGAGTACACTGAATTTTACGGTGAGCCCTCCGAGACCCCGCTGGGCACGAAGTGGGGACTGGAGTGGGGCGGTGAGGACAAGGGCATCTCCGTCACCGCCGCAGACGACGGAAAGGTCCTCTCCATGAACACCTGGGAGAGCTCCGACCAGCGGGAAAACGGCTTTGGCCCCAGCTTTCCCGCCATGACCCGGGCCCAGGCCCAGGAGAAGGCCCAGGCCTTCCTGGAGAAGGTCCTCACCAGCGGTGAGCGGGCCGTGTTTGACGAGGACGATTCCACCGCCGTCCTCTCCGCCGAGAGTTACAGCTTTCGGGGGAGCATCTTTCTGAACGGCCTGCCCTCCCCCCTGGGCTTCTATGCCCGCGTGCGGCTGTCCGACGGGGCGGTGATCAACTTCTGGCGGGACGATCCCTCCGAGTATGTGGGCACGGTGCCCGCCGCCGGCTCCAAGACCAGTCAGGCCCAGGCGGCCGCCCTGCTGAAGGGCACCCTGGCCCTCCGGCTGGAATATGTGCTGGACGAGGGCGGGGAGAAAGCGGTCCTCCGCTACCTGCCGGAGAACGGCCACGAGTTTTATGTGGATGACGCCGCCGGGAAGCTGGTGGACCTGACCGAGCTGCGGGAAAAGCTGGCCAAGAGCTACACCGGAGGGGCGGGCGGCTCTAATATGACTTACGCCACCGCCGAATCCGCCGCCATGGACCGGGGCGGCCTTACCGAGGCCGAGCTGGCCGGGGTGGCCAAGCTGGAGGGGGTCAAGACCCAGGAGGAGCTGGACAAGGCCGTCCGGGCCTGGAAGGAGCTGGGCCTCAGCGCCTACCAGCTCTCCGGCGCCACCTGGTCCGTGGACCGGGAGACCGGCGACGTGTCCGCCCGGCTGTCCTATGGCCGCAACACAGAGGCGGGCATCTACCGCCGGGCCGTGACCGTGGACGCCAAGACGGGTGCCCTCCTGTCCGTCAGCGGCTCCAATCCCGCCACCGACGCCCAGCCCAAGCTGACCGCGGACGCGGCCCAGGCCAAGGGCGAGGCTTTCCTGAAGGCCCTCTGGGGCGGGCAGTTCGGCAAGACCGAGCTCTATGACTCCACCGCCGCCGAGAAGGGCTCCGCCGCCCACTCCTTTACCTATGCTCAGAAGGTGAACGGCTACTTCTTCCCCGCCAACGCCATCACCGTCCGGGTGGACGCCGCCGACGGCACCATCCTGGGCCTGTTCCGGACCTTTGACGATGAAGTGTCCTTTGACAGCGCCGAGGGCCTGATCTCCGCCGAGGCCGCTCTGGACGCCTGGGCGGCCAGCTTCCCCGTGCCTCTGGCCTACCTGGAGGTGCCGGTGGAGCTGGACCTGTCCTGGCCCGAGGCCAAGCCCCTGCTGGACGCCGGGTACAGCTACTATAACGCCCTGAAGCTGGGCTATGGCCTGGGGGAGCAGGCCGCTTGGTACACCGGTGTGGATGCCAAGACCGGCGCGCTGGTCAAGGCCGGCGGAAGCGAAGGGCGGGGCCTGAGCTACGACGATCTGGCCGGCCACTGGTCCGAGGCCATCTTCAACCAGCTGGCCGAGTATGACGTGGGCTGGCAGGGCGGCCGGGCCGACCCCGACGGGGCCCTGACCCAGATGGCCTACGTGGCCCTTCTGGCCAGCGCCGACGGCTACCGCTTCGACCCCGCCGAGGACAAGGCCGACGACCTGTACAGCTACGCGTACAGCCGGGGCATCCTGGCCAAGGGGGAGCGGGAGGACGGAAAGGTCCTGACCCGTGCGGAGTGCGTCCGGCTGCTGCTGGACAGCGTGGGCTACGGCAGCGTGGCCAAGCTGCCGGGCATCTTCCGCTGTGACTTTGCCGACGCCGCCGCCATCCCGGCGGAGGACCTGGGCTATGCCGCCCTGGCCCAGGGGCTTGGGATCGTGGGCGGAGACGCCCAGGGCAATTTCGCCCCCGGCCGCTCCTGCACCCGTGGAGAGGCCGCGGCCATGCTGTGGCAGTACATGAAGCGGTAATTGAAGAGAGCGAAAAAGCGCCGCCGGAATCACCGGCGGCGCTTTTTTCGCTTTTTTTGTTGGATGTGAAGCCTTAATCCTCGTTGGGATTGAAATAATAGGGCTTCATCAGGCTGTCCTGTCGCTCGGTGGAGTCCTTCTGGTTCCCCAGCCGGAGGGTGACCTCCATGGGGCCCCGCCGTCCGCCGCCCCGGCCGTTTCTGCGCCGGGCGTCCTTGGCGGCGGGCTGGGCCTTGGGCTTCTGAGATGCCTGCTGGCCGCTCTGGGCCTTGGCCTGCCGGGGGGGCTGCTGGGTCTGGGCGGGCTTTTTCTTCCGCCGCTCCCCTTCCCTGCCCTGCTGGGGCCGGGGAGGCTCGGGGGCCTTGGCGCCGCGGCGGGGGGCCAGGAGCCGGGCGGTGGCGTCCATGATGGTGTCCCCCGCCAGGGGGTCCCGGTAATACTGGGCCTGGGCGGCCCGCTCCTCCGGGGTGTAGTTGGGCTCCATGGCGGAGAGGGCCTCGTCCAGGGTGCGGCTGGGCTTATAGCCCGCCGCCTTGCGCTTGCCCGCGGCGGGGGACTGGGCGGCCTTTTCCTGCCGGGGCTGGGCCTTGGGCTTGGCGGGCTTCTCGGCGGGAGCCCGGGAAGGCTTGGCCCCCGCCGCCGGGGCGGCCTCCTTCTTGGCGGCGTCCCGGAGCTTTTTCCGCTCCCGGGCGGCCTGGCGGGCCTCGGCGTCGTCGGGGTTGACGATCTTGCCGTGTTTGTCCCGCTTGGGGGCCTCAAAGACCTCCATGGGCCAGGGGTGGTCCTCCACCACGGGGATGGGCCGCTTGAGGAGCTTTTCAATGGGAGAGAGCAGCTCCTTCTCCCCAAACTCGCAGAAGGACACGGCGGTGCCCCCCTTCCCCGCCCGCCCGGTCCGGCCGATGCGGTGGACGTAGGTCTCGGGCACGTCGGGGAGGTTATAGTTAAAGACGTGGGAGAGCTCTTCAATGTCGATGCCCCGGGCGGCGATGTCGGTGGCCACCAGGGCCTTCACCCGCCCGGCCTTGAAGTCGGCAAGGGCCTGCTGGCGGGCGGTCTGGCTCTTGTTGCCGTGAATGGCGGCGGAGGTGACCCCGGATTTCAGCAGGTCGGCGGCCACCTTGTTGGCCCCGTGCTTGGTGCGGGTGAAAATGAGGGCGTTTTTCACACCCGGCCGCTGGATGAGGGAGGCCAGGAGCTTGGACTTGTTGCTCCGGTCCACGTAGTAGAGCCTCTGGTCGATGACCTCCACCGGGGAGGACACCGGGTCCACCGCCACCTTTACGGGATCGGTAAGCAGGGAGTCCACCAAGCCCTGAACCTCGGGGGGCATGGTGGCGGAGAAGAAGAGGGTCTGCTTCTTCTTGGGCAGCCAGGTCAGGATCTTCTTCACGTCGTGGATGAAGCCCATGTCCAGCATCCGGTCGGCCTCGTCCAGGACGAAGATCTCCAGCTTTTCCACGTGGATGAAGCCCTGATTGTGGAGGTCCTCCAGCCGGCCGGGGGTGGCCACCAGGATATCCACCCCGGCTTTCAGCTTATCCACCTGGGGCTGCTGTCCCACCCCGCCGAAGATGACGGCGGAGCGCAGGGGCAGGTTCCTGCCGTAGGCCTCGAAGCTCTCCTGGATCTGGAGGGCCAGCTCCCGGGTGGGGGTGAGGATGAGGGCCCGGACGGGGCGGCCCTTGGCGGGGTGGTCGTTGAGCCGCTGGAGGATGGGAGCGGCGAAGGCGCAGGTCTTGCCGGTGCCGGTCTGGGCGCAGCCCAGCACGTCCCGGCCCGCCAGGGCGGGGGGGATGGCCTTCTCCTGGATGGGAGAGGGGGCCTTGTAGTCCAGGGCGGCCAGGGCGGAGAGGATGGGGGGGCAGAGCCCCAGGGATTCAAATGTCATAGCGTTGGTCCTTTTTTTAGATGTCCCGTACACAGCAAAACAAGGGCGTATCTTGCCGATACGTCCGCGGCGGGAAAGCGGAAAAAATGTATAGCGGCGCCGAAGGGCGCCGGGCCTTCCCCCCTTCCGCTGGAGGGCGGCACAAACACGGTGGAGACCGTGAAACTATCAGATAGAGTTAGTATACCATTTTCAGGCGGAAATTACAATGGAAGGAACAAAACATCTCCACCGCAATCTATGTGACCGAAGGGGCCTCCGTCCGCCCTGATTTTTACCGGCGGGGTCAGAGCTGCCGCAGGGCGGCCAGGGCCAGCGCCACGGTGTCCTCCAGCCGGGGCTGGTCGGCGTCGATGACCAGGTCGGCGTACTTTTCGTAGTAGGGCGCCCGGTAGTCGTAGAGATCCTGAAGGGTCTGGCCGGGGGCCAGGGTGACCCCCCGGGAGGCCAGGTCGCCCAGCCGCCGCTCCAGAGCGGCGCAGGGCAGCTTCAGATAGAGCACCGGCCCCAGCTCCTTGAGGCGGCGGGCCCCCAGGTCCCGGAGGACGGCGGAGCCGCCGGGGGCAATGACGGTGCGCTGGCAGTCCAGGGCGGCGATGACCTCGGCCTCGGTGTCCAAAAACCGCTCGGTGCCCAGCCGGTCCAGCACGGACTGGAGGAGGGCCCCCTCCTGCCGCTGGATGAGGAGGTCGGTATCCACGAAGGAGAAGCCCAGCTCTTTGGCCAGCAGGACTCCCACCGTGGATTTGCCCGAGCCGGGCATCCCGATAAGACTGACGTTTCGCATGTCAAAACCCCCTTTCAAAAATCTTTCCCATTATAGCAAAAAGCAGCGGGGAGGGCAAGCCCTCCCCGCTGTGGTGGGTGGTGGAACGGAACGTCCGTCAATACCTGTCGTCCAAAATCTCGATGAGCCGCGCCACAGCCCCCTCCTCGCAGGGGGGCAGAAGGGTGGCGCCCCAGTCCTTGACCTCGGGGGCGCAGTTGGCGGGGGCGAAGGGGATGGCGGACACCGCCAGCATGGGGATGTCGTTTTGGTTGTCCCCCACGCAGTAGATGTGCTCCCGCCGGATGCCAAGCCGCCGGGCCAGCTCCAGCACCATGCCCCCCTTGGTGCTCCCCTTGGCGGTGAGCTCCAGCATGTGGGGGTTGGAGAAGATGGCCTCGTACCGCTCCGGCCAGTGGGCCAGGATGTCCGCCTGGGCCTTTCGGAGGATGGGGTGTTCCTGGTGAAGGATGGCCTTCCCCCAGGGCTGGGGCATGGCGGCGATGGGCTGCTCGTCGGCCCCGGTGCCTGCCTTGTTCAGGTGGAACCAGGTCCACCGGTTGGGGTTCCAGATGTAGATGTCTTCCCCGTGGTAGGCCTCCAGGCTCACCTCTGGGACCCGGGCGGCCACCTCCTCCAGATCGGGGCCAATGGTGACGGGGAGGGTGGTCTCCAGCACCATGCGGTCGGCGTCAAAATCATAGAGCTGGGCGCCGTTGGAGAGGACCACGGGGGCGTTCACCGGGGCCAGGGCCAGGAAGGGGAAAAAGGTGCGGTGGGCCCGGCCGGTGGAGACGGTGAAGGTCCCGCCCTGGGACTTGAAGTAGTCCACCGCCTCCAGGTTGGCGGGGTGGACCCGGTTGTCGGCGCCGTAGTAGGTGTCGTCAAAGTCGGTGGCCAGGAGCACACCGTCGAATTTGCCCAAAGGGGTCCCTCCTTTACCGGAGGTCGCCCCCCGTCAGATATTTGTTCAAAGGCTTGTAGAGGATGGCAAAGACCACCAGGGAAATGGCCAGGTCGATGGCCACGTAGCTGCCGTTATAGGCGGCGGAGTAGAGATAGGGGTTGTCGTAGACGGTGCCCAGCACCGGGGTGGGAACGGCAATGCGGTACAGGGTGATGCCGCTGATGAAGTGAATCACGAACCGGCCGATGCCCCCCAGCACGCTGCCCCAGAAGATGCCGTACTTGTGCCCCCGGCCGAAGCCGGCGAAGCCGATGGCGGCGAAGGCCACCACGTAGTCCAGCAGGATGGACTGCCAGCCCCAGCTCACCGCCCCCTGGACAAAGACCTGGAGGATGCCGAAGGCGGTGCAGGTGATGAAGCCCCTGGCCACGCCCCAGCGGACGCAGAACAGGAGCAGGGGGAGCATCTCCAGGGAGATGGAGCCCCCCTGGGGCAGCTCGAAGAGCTTGATGAGGCCCAGGATGAGGGAGAGGGCGATCATGATGGCCCCCTCGCAGAGCATGCGGGTGGTCTGGTTGGAGCGGGCATTGGTGTGTGTCGCGGTGTTTTCCATCGTTTCTTTCTCCTCTTGAAAAAAGTACCGCAAGCGCAAACCGGGGAAGGCGCATTGCGGTACGAAAAAGAGACGATGTGTCACCAAATCGCTTCCTACGCCGGCATTACCCGGATCAGGTTCAAGGGACCGGGGGTGGCGTTACACCCCTGCATCTCAGCCGGACTTGCGTCCAGCGCCCCTGTATTCAGTTTGTTCCTGCGGTCTGGGGGTATTTTATAACGGGGGTAGAAATTTGTCAAGGGCGGTTCACCGGTCTTTTCGGAAAAGCTCCATTACCAGAATGACCAGTCCCGATACCGCCAGGAGGAGGGCCAGCACGAAAAGGGGCATCACGCCCAGCTCCATAATCGTGGAGAGCAGACGGCCGGGCGGGGTGGACCAGCCGGAGACCAGGTTGTTCATCGCGGTAAGGAGGACCGCAAGGCTCCAAATGGTGCCGATGAGAGACAAAAACCCGCCGATGAGGACTCGTTTCATAGACTGCTCCTTCTTTCTGTTGTGGTGTGTCAAGCCTGGAACGGTCAAGGCCCCAGCCAGGAAAAGCGGGCCAGGTCCACTCGCCCGTCGGGGAGAAAACCCACGCCCTCCCCCTCCAGCAAAACCCGCTGCCTGGGAGAGTGGACCTCCCCCAGTCGGTTCACCACCCGCTGCCAGGGCACGTCCTCCGGCGCGGCGTGCATGGCGTAGCCCGCCACCCTGGCCCAGTGGGGATTTCCCGCCAGCCGGGCCAGCTGGCCGTAGGTGACCACCGTCCCGTGGGGCACCTGGCGGGCCAGGGCCCAGATGGTCTCGAAGGCCCCGCTCACGTCCGGCGCTCCAGCTTGTCCAGCACGGACTGGAACCAGTCGGGCAGGCCGCACTCCACCGTCACCCGCTCCCCCGTCCGGGGGTGGACAAAGGAGAGCTTTTTGGCGTGAAGGCACTGCCCCGCCAGCCCGGGCACCGGTTTTTTGGCCCCGTACACCGTGTCCCCCAGCAGGGGGTGGCCCAGGGAGGCCAGGTGGACCCGGATCTGGTGGGTGCGCCCCGTCTCCAGACGGCACTTTACGTAGGTGTGGCCGGGGTAGCGGCCCAGCACCTCCCAGTGGGTGACGGCCTCCCGGCCGTTTTTGGGGTCGATGGCCATCTTTTTTCGGTCCACCCCGTGGCGGCCGATGGGGGCGTCCACGGTGCCCGCGTCCTCCCTCAGCGTCCCCACCGCCACGGCGTGATACTCCCGGTAGAGGGAGTGGTCCTGGAGCTGGGCGGCCAGGGAGAGGTGGGCGGCGTCGTTCTTGGCGGCGATGATGAGCCCCGAGGTGTCCCGGTCGATGCGGTGGACGATGCCAGGGCGGAGCTGGCCGTTGATGCCGGAGAGGCTATTTCCGCAGTGATATAACAGCGCGTTGACCAAAGTCCCGTCCGGGTGCCCCGGCGCGGGGTGGACCACCAGCCCCACGGGCTTGTTGACCACGATGACGTCGGCGTCCTCGTAGGCCACCTCCAGGGGGATGTCCTGGGGCAGGACGTCCACCGGGGCCGGGTCGGGGATACAGATGGTGTAAATTTCCCCTGGGACGGTCTTGCGGTTCTTCTTCACCGCCTGCCCGGCGCAGATGACCGACCCCTCCTCCAAAAGCCGCTGGGCGGCCGAGCGTGTGAGCTGGGGAAGGCTCCGGGTGAGAAATTGGTCCACCCGCTCCCCTTCCCGGTCGGCGGTGAGGTCAAGAGGCGTCATGAAGCTTCTCCTTATCCTTGTCCCAGAAAAAGAGGACGTAGACCACCATCAGGATGCCCCCCACCACCACGCAGATATCGGCCACGTTGAAGATGGCGAAATTCATGAAGGTGGTCTGGAACATGTCGGTGACAAAGCGCAGGAACACCCGGTCGATGAGGTTGCCCATCGCCCCGGCCAGGATGAGGGAGAGGGTGAGCCGGCCCAGCCTGCCGGGGAAAAAATCCTTCGCCAGCAGCACCGCCACCGCCACGGAGGCGGCCAGGGACACCAGGGCCAGCAGCCACGTCATCCCAGAAAAGCTGGAAAAGGCGGCCCCGGTGTTCTGGTAGTAGGTCAGGTCCATCAGGCCGGGGATAAAGGGGATGGCGGTCCCCAGAGGGATGTTCCCCCGGACCCAGAGCTTCACCAGCTGGTCAATAACGACCAGGACAGCGGCGAGGAGATAATACAGCATGGAATCAAGCCCTTTCTTGGATTTTGAGGGGCTCCTCATGACAACGCCTGGGCCTTACACAGCTCGGCGAAGGCCCCGTCCTGTTTGACCAGCTCCTCCCAGGTCCCCAGCTCGGCCACCCGGTTGTCGTCAATGACGGCGATGCGGCTGGCGGAGCGGATGGTGGACAGCCGGTGGGCGATGATGAGGGTGGTGCGGCCCTTGGCCAGCTCGTCGAAGGCCCCCTGGATGCGGTGCTCGGTCACAGTGTCCAGGGCGGAGGTGGCCTCGTCCAGAATGAGCACCGGGGGGTCCTTCAGAAAGACCCGGGCGATAGACACCCGCTGCTTCTGCCCGCCGGAGAGCATCACCCCCCGCTCCCCCACGTAGGTCTGGAAGCCGTCGGGCATGGCTATCACGTCGTCGAAGAGCTCCGCCTTTTTGGCGGCGGCGTAGACCTCCTCCGGGCTTGCGCCAGGCTTGCCGTAGGCGATGTTGTCAAAGATGGTGCCGGCGAAGAGGAACACGTCCTGCTGGACGATGCCGATGTTTTTCCTGAGGGACGCCAGGGTCAGCCCCCGCACGTCCTGGCCGTCCAGTTTGATGTCCCCGCCGGTGACGTCGTAGAACCGGGGGATGAGCTGGCACAGGGTGGACTTGCCGCCGCCGGAGGGGCCCACCACCGCCAGGGTTTCCCCGGGGGCCACGTGGAGGTCGATGTCCTCCAGCACGTTGGCCTTGCCGGGGCCGTAGGAAAAGGTGACGTGGTCCACGTCGATGCGGCCCTTGACTTGGCCGGCTTCCACGGCGTCGGGGGCGTCGGCGATCTCCGGCTCGGTGCGCATCAGCTCCACAAAGCGGGTAAAGCCTGCCATGCCCTGCATGAACTGCTCCACGAAGGCGGAGAGCTTGCGGATGGGGGTGATGAAGGTGGTGACGTAGAGGGAGAAGGTGATGAGGTCGGTGTAATCCATCTGCCCCACCATGATGAAGTAGCCGCCCACGGCGATGACCAGCACGGACATGAGGCCCACGCACAGCTCCATGCCGGACTGGTAGAGGGCCATGGCCTTGTAGTAGCCCCGCTTGGCGTGGCGGAACTGGTCGTTGGAGGACTCGAACTTCTGCTTTTCCTCGTCCTCGTTGGCGAAGGCCTGGGCGGTGCGGATGCCGGAGAGGGAGGATTCCACCTCCCCGTTGATGACGGCCAGCTTGCCCTTCACCGCCACGCTGGCCCGGCTCATCCGGCGGCGCTGGAAGATGGTGAAGGCCACGAAGAGGGGCACCACGGCGAACACGGCCAGGGCCAGCTGCCAGCGGATGGTGAGCATGACGCAGAAGGCGCCCACGAGGGTCACCGTGGAGATGAACAGGTCCTCGGGGCCGTGGTGGGCCAGCTCGCCGATCTCAAAGAGGTCGCCGGTGACCCGGCTCATGAGCTGGCCGGTGCGGTTCTTGTCAAAAAAGGAAAAGGAAAGGGTCTGCATATGGGCGAACAGGTCCCGGCGGATGTCGGCCTCGATGTTCACCCCCATCAAATGGCCCCAGAAGGTGACGATGAAGTACATGCCGCCCTTCAGGAGGTAGGCCAGGGCCATAATGACCATGACGGTGAAAAAGGTCTGGAACAGCCCCTGGGGCAGGAGGGTCTGCATGGACAGGCGGGAGACGTAGGGGAAAACCAGATCCACCACGCAGATCATCAGCGCGCAGAACATATCCAGCAAAAACAGCTTCATGTGGGGCTTATAATAGGACGCAAAAATGGCCAGGTGGCCGCGGTGCTTCATTTCTTGGGCGGTCATGGGGTGCCTCCGTTCCTTGGGATCGTAGTGTAGGGGCGGATGTCCTCATCCGCCCGGTTTCTTAGTATATCCCAAAGAATGGAACGGTGTCAACTTGCGGGGCAAAAGAGAAAGCCCCCGGAGGCGCGCACGCGCCTCCGGAGGCTGGAGCCTTCGGGGGAAAAGATCCGGCTCACCCCTGCCTGTTGTGCCAAAGGCCCAGGACCACGCCCAGGTACATCAGGGTGAAGAAGAGATTGTAAAAGCCCTTGTAGGCAAAGCTCACGCCCGCCTGAAACCAGAGCCAGAGCCCCAGCAGAAGGGTGGCGAAAAGAATCAGGAGCACGGTCTTGACGGTCTTGCCCATGGCGGGACCTCCCTGGGTGGTAATGTGGATTTTATTCTATCCCAGGCGGGGCCGCCTGTCAACCGCGGCGTTCAGGGGCGGGGTCAGTGGGTCGAAAGCGCGGTCCCCTTGACTTCTTCAGGGTTGACCGTCAGCCTGGACAAGTGTATAGGTGCTGCCTGATTTTGTAATCTTGACCGAACCAAAGGTGTACCAACCATCGATGTCTTCAACCAGAACCATGTCCTGGTCAGCGGGCTGGATACCGATGGCCCCATACTTGCCTGTATAGGCAATTTTGACCTGTGGTATGGCGTACCAGCACTGCTCGTCCGGATTCCACTGGGGGCCATCAATGCCAACAATCTCGTAGCCAGTGAGTTGGAATGCCCGGGCGGGATCATAGGGCAGAAGGCTGTCCATTACCTGCTTTGTCAACACTAGTGTTGCGTCCTCTATGGTGGCGTCCTGGGGGGCTGTGTACTGGAAGGTCTTATCCACAAAACATTGCCACAGGGCAACAAATTTTTCCGGATCATAGAGGGGTTGGTCTCCAATAAGACGTTCCATCACAGCGGCAGCCTGGGCCCGAGTCATGTTTGATCCGCCGTTAAAGCTGCCATCCTCGGTACCGGTGAGCAGCCCCTGATCGTAGCAGGCCGAGACGGCCTGCTGATAATCGACGGGGACAGCAGCCCAGTCTTTAATGTCCAATTGCCCGATCCCGGCGGACTGAGCGGTACCCTGCTGGACGATGACGTTGTATATGAGCTGAGCCATCTCATAGCGGGTGATGGTCGCCTCCGGGGTGATCTTGGCCGAGGTGCCAGACAAGATGTCGACAGCATCGGCGGCCATTACATAGGTGTCATACCATGGACTTTTCTGAGGGCCCACCCGGTCAGAGTAAAACGCCCGGGTCAGCATGGCCAGAAACTCGGCATAAGTGACAACGCTCTCCGGGGCAAATCTGCCATCTTCCAAGCCCTGTACCACGCCCCGCTCCGCCATCTTATCAATGGGGGCCGCAGCCCAGTGTGTCGTCGGTACGTCGCTGAACCGCCTCTCTTCCACCCCGGCGGCGGGCAGGGAAGAGGAGAGAAGTAACGCGGCCGCCAGAGCGCTTGGGAGCAGTCGGCTGCGGAGACGGGCAAATGGGTTTGGTTGGAACATAAAATACCTCCCTGTCTATCCGGCTTGGAGCATCAGGTTGTAACTGCCGGAACTTGTTGCCTCTTCTCCGCAAATCATGATATAGTAAGTTTTATTTGCTGTCAAGTTTCCGCCAAAACGGCAGTTGATACCGCCCCACGCGTCTCCGTTATGACTGATCTCTTTGAGATAAATTGTCCCTGCTGAACCAGCGGCGGATTGTCCCTCATACAGATACCCATAGGTATCCGTAGAACCGGAGGTGTACACTGTAAAGTATCCATTGGAGGGAGCAGTAAACTTGAAAAACTCAGCTTTCCCGGCCTGTAAATATAGATTATTAAGGCCAGGAATCTGGACAGCGGTGGCAGCCTTGGGTGCAACAATGAAGGGATTGGACTGGTTCAGTTTTAAGGTACGTTTATATGCACTGGTGTTGAGTTTTTCGTGGTAAACGTTCCGGGTATGGCCATTGATGATGGGATTTCCAGCAGCATTGTAACCGACACAGATGGCAATATGGTTGCCAGAGTAATTCGGATCATTTTTATGATCCAATTCTTTGATCCAGTAAACGGGGTTTCCGGGCAAGACACTCGTATCAGTGGCCGTGACCTCCTGGAAACCACGGGTGGTCATCCAGTAGGATCTGAAGGCGGAAACAGAACCCCATGCGGCCCCATGGCTGGTAGTGCTGTTCATGTCGTGGTACCAGCCGTTTTTACGATCCATCTCGAAGCCGCCTGTATAGACGCACTGAGAGACAAAATTGCAGCAGTCGTTACTAGCGTGATAGCTGAAAACAGGATTGTACTTGGGTACAGCGGATGGGGTGCTGTATATGTCATGTTCGACCCATTCGTCAGCGTACTTAATACACTCCAGAGGGGCTGGCATCTTGGTTTCCGTGGCAGCAACAGCGGCAACAGAATAGGCTTCAGATTTAAGAAGCCCTTCCTCCTTTGCTACTTCGCTCATATAGATATCGGTGGTGTCAATGCCCGCAGTGGCAAGTTCAAAAGCCTCGGCATTATAATCTTTGGAGACATGGCCGGAGATGTCGGCCTCATTATAGCTGTCTCGTACGATAGAATAGGCGCCGTCCTCAGCGGTAGCCAATGTCATATCATGCAGGGTACCAAAGCCCATGCGATCTACAATGCCGCAATTACTGTCGATGTAATCAACCCACGTCCACTCATAGGCAATTGCGTCAATGCTGGCATCCTTGGTGTTCTGCACGGCGGAAAGAACATGGCCTGTTACAGAGGTGGAGACAATTTCAACATCCTCATCAGCCCAAAATTCTTTCAGGGAAAGCGTCCGGGCACTTATGTCGTCGGCAACCTCGTCGGATATGGCGGAGAGGCCGTCTGCGTTAGGTATAGACAGTACTTCTCCGGAAGCATAGTTCCGTGTTTCAAAGAATGTATTCAATGCTGCCTGAGCAGGAGCGGCTTCCATAGAGACGAACCTTCCATTGGTCACATCCAGCTTGGTGGTGGAAATATCATTGGCAGCAAGGGCAGAAGAGGTCAGACTCAAACACATAGATACCAAGAGTAGTAAAGCAGACATTTTACGTTTCATAATAACCTCCTTTATATAGTCAAAAAGGATTATAAAAATCAACTAAAAACCACCAAAACAGTTCTTATAGCTTGGTAGAAAGGCAAATAAATTTTTTCTAGTCACTGATAAACCGAATAGACAGTGTGACGGATTTCTTTGCGCCCCTCACCCATCTACAAATCCGCTCACGATATCGGTGCCGTTAGAACCCACCACGGTGATGGTATAGGCCATGCGGGTGTTGCCCTTGGACACGCGGGAATCGGTGTGGGATTTGCTGCGGGAGAGGGTGCCGGTGCCGCTCCAGCCCCAGCCGGTGATGCTGGACCAGCCGCCCGAGCTGGTTCTGACCTGTACGTCGATGTCCACTGTAATCGATGCGTTAGGCCCGGCGTTGCTGGCGTCTACGTGCAGAGAGCAGTTAGCGGTCTGACCAGACACAGACAAGTTTCCTCCATAGGTAAAGTTGTTCTTCGTGCGGGGGGCCGCGGCGTTGGCGCACAGGGACATGCACAAGGCCAGGATAAGCGACAAGGAAACAATACGAATTTTTTTCTGCATGGGGACCAAGCCTTCTCTCATTTGTGATAGGGCCCGCTGTTTTGCCCTTCACTCATATAACGGCTCAGCTCTCAAAAAGGTGACAAAATTTTTGAAAATATTTAAAAAATTTATTAGCTTACGGCCCCAAGGCTTTCGGCTATTTGTATCAATGTTTCCGTTCCAGCCTTAGAGGAAAAGAAATAGATACAGCCCTTATTTTCGTCTGATAGAAGAAGGTAGTTTTCGTATTCAGAGGAGACGGCGGTGTAGAGTTCGCCTTTCATACCATTCACTGTAATCTCGGAATGAGTGGAATGCTCATTGTCAAAGCCGAGAAAACTGCCGTCGGCAGCGGCTATAACAGAAAAGTCGATATAAACCCCAGCTTCATTTTGATAGGTGATATACCAATTTCCCATAAGCTCCAAGGCTTCCGTTTCCACAAACCCATCCGGTACATAGCTGGGCCGGATGTTCCCCAGGTCTCCGACGTCCTCCGGGTCCCCGCTGAAGCGGTACTCGTCCACCTCCGGGTAGCGGTGGAAAATAACCTGCTCCACCCAGGCCCGGGTGGAGGGGTTGAGCCACAGCCCGCCCAGGGCGATCCCGGCGGCCACCAGCATCCAGACCGCCGCCCGCAGGGCCCTTTGCCACAGGGGGCGGAGGACCGGGAAGGGGTTTTGGAGCAGGGCCTCCCGGCGGCGGAGGTACCGGCGGGAAAACGCGGGCTCGGGGAGCGGCCCCTCCAGCACGCCGGCCCAGTCCAACCGCTGGGCCTCCAGGAGGGCGGCGCGGAGGAGGGCGTCAAAACGTTCAGACTGATTCACGCTCGTATCCCTCCTCCCTGAGTTTTTCCATGAGCAGCTCCCGGCCCCGGCTCACCCGCTGCTTGACGGCGTCCTCCTTGAGGCCCAGATGGTGGGCGATCTCCTTTGTGGACCACTCGCAGACGAATTTCAGCTCCAGGACCCGGCGGTAGCGCTGGGGCATGGAGCGGATCAGCCCCACCAGGCGCCGGTAGGCGTCCTCCCCCTCGGTGTCCTCGGGAGCGGGGGCGTCCCAGTCCTCGGGAAGGCCGCCGCTCCGGCCTTCCTTTTCCAGGATGTCCAGGGAGAGGTTCTTCACTATGGTAACGGCCCAGGGTTCGATTTCGTGACAATTATTTTGATATATTTTCAAAAAAGTTTCAAAATGCCGCGCGGCCCGCTCAAAAGCCCCGCTGACCGCCTCCTCCGCCAGGGCGGGATTTTTGAGGAGGCTCAGCGCCACGGCGTAGAGCTTGCGCTCATACCGGCGGTAAAACTCCGTGAACAGCGATTTGTTGTCCTCCCCGTCGATGAGGGAGAGATAGAAGGCCAGCATACCGGGCACCCCCCTTCCGCTTTTTTCCATTATAGCATTTTTGGGAAGGATGTGGTATAATACCTTACTTTTACCAAAGGTCGTGTGCGGGTATGCTGGAACATTTTCTGGTGGTGCTGGGGCAGGTGACGACCCTCTTTCTCCTGATGGGAGTGGGGTTCGTGCTGGCCAAGAGAGAAAAGCTGACGCTGGTTGGGACCTCTGAGATGTCCTTCCTGCTGATGTATGTGGTCACTCCCTGCGTCATCATCGACTCCTTCCAGACCGAGTGGGAGGAATCCACCCTGCGCACCCTGGCGGTGGGCACCGCCGCCCTGGCGGGGTGCTACGTGGTGTACATCCTGGTCTCCCTCCTCTTTTTCCGCAAAAAAAAGCCCGACCTCCAGGCCCCCCTCCGGTTCGGGATGATCTACGGCAACACCGGCTTTATGGGCCTGCCCCTGGTGCGGGCGGTGCTGGGGGAGGAGGCGCTGATCTTTGCCGTCATCTCCATGGTGGTTTTCAACCTCTTTTCCTGGACCCACGGGGTGATGCTCATGGGCGGGCGGCGGGCCTTCTCCGTGAAGAAGCTGTTCCTCAACCCCGGCGTCATCGCCGTCACGGTAGGGCTGCCCCTCTTCCTCCTGCGGCTGCGGCTGCCGGGGCCGGTGTACAGCACCGTGGGGTTCCTGGGGGAGCTGAACACCCCGCTGGCCATGGTGGTCATCGGGGCCCAGATGGCCCGGGCCGACCTTTTGAGCACCTTCCGGGCGGGGGAGCTGTACGCCGCCTCGGCGGTAAAGCTCCTGCTGATGCCCACCCTCACCGCCCTGCTCCTCCTCCCCCTCCGGCTGGACCCCATGTTTTACGCCGCCACGGTCATCCTCTCCGCCGCCCCGGCGGCGGGCATCACCAGCATGTTCTCCGAGCGCTTCGGCCGGGACGCCGCCCGGGCGGCCCAGCTGGTGAGCCTGTCCACCCTCCTGTCCATCGCCACCCTGCCCGTGATGGCGGTGGTGGCCGAGATGCTGGGCTGACCTGTGCCAAGCGATAAAAAAGCCCCCGCTTTCCAATTCGGAAAGCGGGGGCTTTTTGAAGTTAGATCTCTTCCACAGTCTCAGTGTCGACGGTGGGGGCCTCGGTGTTCTCAACAGTCCCGTCGGTGCTCTCGGCGGCGCCGGTCTCAGGGGCTTCGACGGTATCGGTCTCGGGCGTCTCGGCCTCTTCGCTGTCCTCGGTCAGATCCTCGTCCTCGTCGGGAATGATCTCGTCTTCGGTGCCGGCGGCGGGCTCTTCTTCCACGGGGGACTCTTCGGCGGGCTCTTCCTCTGCGGGGGTCTCCTCCTCGGTGTCCTGATCCTCAGGGAGGGTCTCGGTCTGGGCGGGGACTTCCTCTTCCACCTGGATGGGGGGCTCCTGGGGGATGGGGAGCAGCTCGGCGGTCATGACCATGGGCTCGGCGCCGTAGGCGGTGAAGCTGTTGCCGTAGAGGACCAGATTGTTCTCGTCGTCATAAATGACGGAGGCGGTGCCCTGAAGGTACTCGCCGGGGGCCTTGCTGAAGTGAGCGGTGACATTCTCCAGCACGGTGTCCTCGTCCTCGATGACGCTCCGGGTGAAGAAAACGTTGAGCTCGCTGCCGTTCTTGGCCCGGTAAATGCGCCAGGTGAAGGAAGCGTCCTCGTCCAGGCCGAAGAAGGCCCGGAGCGCGGTGTTGACGGACTCCCCGAAGTTGACGCCGGTGGAGTTGAGGGCGGCGGTGTAGACGCTGTCACGGTGATAGAACTCATAGACCTTGCTCTCGGTGTCGTCCAGCTGGGCCAGAAGCCACTGGATGGCGGCCTCGTCGGTGTAGTCGGGATACTCGGGGGCGGGCTGGCCGAAGAGAGGGGCCCAGGCGTTGTCGGAGGTGAGGACTTCTTCCGCCATGACGTCGGCGGAGGCGTTCCGGAAGCCGCTGACGGTATTGGTCTGGAGGGCCCCGGTGTGGGAGTGGGTCTGGGTGGTGATGAACCAGCCGTCCTCATAGGTCTCGGCCTGGGGGAGCCACACCAGCCAGGCGGCCCACTTGCTGCCGCCGCTGATGGACTGGTTGGAGGTGGTGTAGATGACAAAGTCCATGGGGCTGGCGGCACCCGCGGTGTTTTTCAGGAAGTAAGCGTGGATATACTGAGTGTCGGGGGCGCCGGCCTGGACCGCGGCGGCCAGGACGGTCTCGTCGTCCAGCTCCAGGGCCGTGTCGTCCATGCGGTCGGCCATCAGAGCCCGGAAGGTGTCGTTGGAGAAGTTGCTGTTGGTGACGCCCAGATACTCTCTGCGGGCGTTGTCGTCCTCACAGGCGTTGTACCCGTCCACGATGGCCTGGGCGAAGTCCACGGTCTTTTGGAGGTTGGTGCGGGTGTCCTCCTCGACGGGCTCGGTAGGCACGGGGGAGGGGCTTACCTCAACGGACTCAGAGGGCGTGGGGACAGGGCTTACCTCGGCGGACTCGGAAGGAGCGGGAGTGGAGGAGACCACGGGAGGAGTGAAATCGCTGTCGTCCCGGTCACTGCTGTCGTTCCGGCCGGTCTCGGGCCGGGCGGAGGGGGCCGCCGGCGGGGTGGGGAGCTCCCGGACGGGGAGCTCGGGGGCCGGGATGTCGTTCTGGGGCAGGGCGGCCAGAGGCACGAGAGTGTCGTCCACGGTGAGCTCCATCTCGGGCTCGGCGGTGTTTTCGGGCTCCACGGCGGGAGCGGCGGTGACGGCGGGGGCAGCCTCCCGGCGGACGGGCTGAGAGAGAGGCAGGGCCTTGGGGGCGGCGCTCTCCACGGGGAGGGGCGCGGCCACGGCGGCGGGGGCCTCGCTGGGCCGGACGCTGGGCGCGGCGGCCTCGGGCCGGACGGTCTCAGCGGAAAGGACGGCGGCCATGGGGGTGGCGGAGGGCTCCACGGCGGCGGTCCGGCCGGCGTTGCGGCCGCTCAGGGCGGCGGTGCCGCCCAGCAGGGCCAGAAGGAGCAGGATGGCAACGGCGGTATTGCGGCCCTTGTGAGTTTGTTCTTTCTTCATATCGGAAAACCTCCTGTTGGGGGGGTGGTTGTTGTCTGTACTCATAGAATAACTTTCTTCGGTTACATTGTGGTCACATTACCAAAATGATGAAAAAGAAATGTGCGGCCGGAGGGACTACCCTTGCGTCGGGGAACGGAGTATGCTACACTGTAAGGCGAAAAACGCTGTCAGAAAGGGTTTGTGCCCATATGGAAATCAATGGTGAACAGGTAAACGAAATCAAACGCTACGATGAGCTGGGCTTATCGGCGGAAATATTGAAGGCGGTGGACAAGAAGGGCTACGTCCAGGCCACCCCGGTCCAGGCCGGGGCCATCCCCTACTTTATGGAGTGGAAGGACGTCATCGCCAAGGCCCCCACGGGCACGGGCAAGACCTTCGCCTTCGGCATCCCCATGGTGGAGCACACCGACCCCGAGGGGACCGACGTCACCTCTCTGGTGCTGGCCCCCACCCGGGAGCTGGCCATCCAGATCCAGGAGGAGATCCGGGACCTGTGCGCCTTCAAGGAGGGCGTGCGCACCGTCTGCCTCTACGGCGGCCAGCCCATCGACAAGCAGATCACCCAATTAAAGAAGCACCCCCAGATCGTGGTGGCCACGCCGGGGCGGCTGATGGACCACATGAAGCGGCGCACCGTCCGCCTGGACCACGTGGAGACCGTGGTGCTGGACGAGGCCGACCGGATGCTGGACATGGGCTTTATCCGGGACGTGACCCACATCCTGGACCAGATCAAGTCCCGGAAGAACATCGGCATGTTCTCCGCCACCATTTCCCGGGAAGTCATGGACATCTCCTGGGTCTACCAGCGCGACCCCGTGGAGATCACCGTCCAGGCCGACCTGGACAACAAGCCGGACATCGACCAGTACCGCATCGAGGTGGACCGGGGGGCCAAGGCAGAGCTGATGCTCCAACTCCTGGCCCATGGGGGCTACGAGCGGGCCATCGCCTTCTGCAACACCAAGAACATGACCGACCGGCTCACCGGGCTTCTGCGCATGGGGGGCGTCACCTGCGAGGCCATCCACGGCGACATCCAGCAGGTGACCCGGGAAAAGACCCTGGGCAAATTCCGCCAGGGCCGGCTCCAGGTGCTTGTGGCCACCGACGTGGCCGCCCGGGGCCTGGACATCGACGACGTGGACGCCGTGTTCAACTACGACGTGCCCGACGAGAATGAGTACTACGTCCACCGCATCGGCCGCACCGGCCGGGCCAAGCGCCACGGGGTGGCCTACACCTTCGTCTCCGGCATCCACGAGGGGCTGCGGATGGACGAGATCGTCAAGGGCACCCGCAACGAGGTCAAGCGGCTTCGTTATGAGAAGGGCACGTTGGAAGAACTCAGCGAAAAGTAAGGAGCTAATTCATTTTATGATCGAATTTCATACCCCCCTCCCCGCCGATAAAGCCTGGGTGGACGCCCGTCTGGCCAAGGGGAATTACCGGGGCTGCGAGTACAGCTTTACCAACCTCTTTGCCTGGGCCCCCGCCTACGACCAGCAAATTGCCGACGTGGACGGGTTCCTGGCCGCCCGGGTTCGGGGCGCCCTGGGCTACGGCTACCTGTGGCCCGCCGGGTCCGGGGACCTGGATGGTGTCCTGGCCCAGCTGGAGCGGGACGCCCAGGACCGGGGAGAGCCCTTCCGCCTGGTGTGCCTCACCCCCCGGCAGGTGGAGGAGCTGGAGGCCCTCCGCCCCGGACAGTTTGCCGTCACCGCCGACCGGGACGGCTTCGACTACCTCTACGAGATCGACAAGCTGGCCGACCTGGGCGGGCGGAAGCTCCACTCCAAGCGCAACCACTGCAAGCGCTTCCAGGAGAACAACCCCACCTGGACCTACGAGGACATGACCCCCGGCGCCCTGGCCGAGTGCATCGAGATGGACGCCGAGTGGGACCGCCGCAGCCGGGAGCGGGAAGGGGCGGAAGAGGCCCAGGACATGACCAACGAGAAAAAGGCCCTTCTCCTGGCCGCCGACCACTTCCAAGAGCTGAAGCTGGAGGGCGGCGTCCTCCGGGTCTACGGCGAGGTGGTGGCCTTCTGCATGGGGGACGTGCTGTCCTCCGACACCTTTGACGTCCACTTCGAGAAGGCCTACGGGGAGCTCCAGGGGGCCTTCGCCATGATCAACCAGTGCTTTGCCCGCCGGGTGCGGGAAAAGCACCCCGAGATCAAATACCTCAACCGGGAGGACGACATGGGCATCGAGGGCCTGCGGAGGGCCAAGGAGTCCTACTACCCCGACCGGATGGTGGAAAAACACAGCGCGGCGCGGAAATGAAGCCGCGCCCCTACCTTAAATATAGAACCGCCTGTGATGTTCTTGAAAGGAAGTGACCTGCATGGTGGAACTGCGCGCCTCCCGGCGGGAGGAGGTCCCCCGGCTCAAAGAGCTTTGGAAGCTGGCCTTTGGGGATGAAGACAGCTATATCGACTTCTTTTTTGAGCGGCTCTATACCCCTGAGCGGATGGTGCTGCTGGCGGAGGACGGGGTGCCCATGACCATGCTGGCCCTCCTGCCCATGACCTTTTCCAACCGGGACGGGGAGCCCGCCCGCATGTCCTATATCTACGCCCTGGCCACCGCGCCGGAGGCCCGGCTGAAGGGCTACGGCCGCCAGCTCCTCAACTACGCCGACCACTACGCCCGGCAGGGTGGGGCGGACTGCATCTCCACCGTCCCCGCCGAGCCCAGCCTCCACCGGTTTTTCGGCACCGTGGGCTTTCACGAGTGCTTTTCCACCCGGAAGGTGGAGTTCCTGCGCCAAAAGCTGCCCAAGGCCGGAGAGGGGGACTCCATCTCCCCCGCCGCCCCGGCGGAGTACAACGCCCTGCGCTGTGGGCTCCTGCGGGGGATCCCCCACCTGGCCTGCGCCGATGAGCTGGTGGAGTACCAGAAGGGGCTCTCCCGGATGGAGGGGGCGGACATCTACCTGATCTCCGCCGCCGGGGTCCAGGGCTGCGCCGCCGCCGAGTACCTCAATGAGGAGACCGTGCTGGTGAAGGAGCTCATCATCGCCCCCGAAGCCATGGCCCACGCCGCGGCCCAGATTGCCAAGGCGCTGCCGGCCGTCCGCTACCACTTCCGCACGCCAGCCCCCTGGACCGGCCTGCCGGGGAGCTATATCCAGCCCTTTGCCATGATGAAGTGGTATGACCGGGCCAAACAGGAGGCCTGGGGGGCGGACACCAACTGTTATATGGGCCTGGCCTTCGACTGAGCGGGTCGGAAACAGGCGGGAGACGCAAATGCAGGCGGGATTTTTACCGCCTGCATTTGTCTTTATATGACGGACAAAATGGAGAAAAATGACGGTATGGGGCGGACAACTTGCGGAACGATTGTCCGTGGCGGGCGGACAAATGTCAAGAATAACGAAGCCAGGAATAATTTTGAGGCCGGGAAATCCTTGACGGGACAGCCTCTATGCGATAAAATAAACGAACCGTTTGGCGCGGGAAGGCAGGAAACCTTGTCATTCCCGCAAAGTGAATCTTAGGGAGTGACAAAATGGCAAAATACATTTTGAAGCGTGTGCTCATGGCTCTCGTCACGGTCTTCGTGGTGGCCTCGCTCACCTTCTTTCTGATGAAAGCCGTTCCCGGCAATCCGTACATCGGAGAAAAATCCCCCCCGCCCTCCGTGGTGGCGGCCATCACCGCCAAGTACGGCCTGGACAGGCCTAAAATTGAGCAGTACGGCATCTACATGGGCAACCTGCTCAAGGGCGACCTGGGCGAGTCGGTGAAGCTGGGTAAGGGCCGTCCGGTCATCGACATCATCACCACCATGTTCCCCACCTCCGCCAAGATCGGCGCCATCGCCCTGAGCTGGGCGGTGGTGGTGGGCGTGCTGCTGGGCTGTGTCTCGGCCTACAACCGGGGCAAGGCGGCGGACTCCGCCCTCCGGGTGGTGTGCACCGTGGGCATCTCCATGCCCTCCTTCGTGGTGGCCACCTTACTGCTCCTGCTGCTGTGCGGGGCGGGCAAGCCCTTCCCAACCCTCTTTGACGCGGAGCTATGGCAGTCCTACGTGCTGCCCTGCGGGGCCCTGGGGCTTTATCCCATGTGCTACATCGCCCGGCAGACCAGAACCTCCATGCTGGACGCGCTGAACCAGGAGTACATCAAGACCGCCCGGGCCAAGGGCCTGGCCACCCCCCGCATCGTTTTGAAGCACGCGCTTCGTAACGCCCTTATCCCCGTCCTCACCTACCTGGGCCCCCAGATCGCCTTTACCCTCTGCGGCGGCTTCGTGGTGGAGACGGTGTTCACCATCCCCGGCCTGGGCCGGTATTTCGTCCAGTCCATCACCGCCCGGGACTACCCGGTCATCATGGGGACCACCATCTTCCTGGCCGCCTTCGTCATCCTGATGAACCTGCTGGTGGACCTGCTCTACAAAGTGGTGGATCCCCGCATCAACCTTGGAAAGGAGAATGGCTGATATGGCAGAGAAGAAACCCCTCCGAAAGCCCTTCTCCCTCCATCTCAATGAGGAGGCCTTCGACTTCGGCGGCCTTACCGGCGCGGACTTTGCCCCCGCAACCAACCAGGAGAAGGAGAACTTCATCCAGGACCGCCCCGCCACCTCCTATTGGAAGGACGCCTGGCGGCGGATGCGCAAGAACACCGTGGCCATGGTGGCCCTGGTGATCCTGGTGTGCATCGTGCTCTTTGCCTTCGTGGGCCCCGTGGTGGTGCCCTACGGCTACGATGAGTTCAACTCCGGGGCGGAGAACCTCCACCCCTGGCACTACTCCCTGGAGGACCAGCTGGCCATCGAGGCGGCCATGGTCACCCCGGAGCAGGCGGTGGAGCAGGCCAAGGCGGAAGCCGAGGCCGAGGGCAGGACCCTCACCCCCATCCAGATCGCCCAGATCCGGGCCAAGGCCAAGGCCGCCGGGGACCGGGAGACGGTGATTCAGGAGTTGGGCATCAAGTACAAGCCCTTCGGCTATTCCCGGGCCGAGCTGGAGCGGAAGGCCGCCGGGGAGAATGTCTTCCCCCACATTTTCGGCACCGACGGCTTCGGCCGTGACATCATGGTCCGGGTCATGATGGGCGCCCGGGTCTCCATGCTGGTGGGCATCTGCGCCGCCCTGCTGGTGCTGTGCATCGGCGCCCTCTACGGCTCCATCTCCGGCTACTGCGGCGGGATGGTGGACGCGGTGATGCAGCGGATCGTGGAGGTCATCCAGTCGGTGCCCGAGGTGCTGGTCATCCTCCTCATGTCCACGGTGCTGCGGGCCTCCCTCAACGACTACGTCAGCACCCACACGGGGGCCTTTGCCAGCCTGCTGAACGTGCTGGGGGCCAACATCATCGCCATGTTCATCGCCTTCGGCCTGCTCTATTGGGTGACCATGTCCCGCATCATCCGGGGGCAGATCCTCCAGCTCAAGCAGCAGGAGTACGTCACCGCCGCCCGGGCCCTGGGCGCCAAGCAGGGGCGCATCATCAAGCGCCACCTGCTCCCCAACTGCGTGGGACAGATCGTCACCACCACCTTCCTGCAGATCCCGTCCGCCATCTTCCTGGAGAGCTTCCTCTCCTTCCTGGGCGTGGGCGTGGACACCCCCATGACCAGCCTGGGCTCCATGTGCTCCGACGCCCTGGGCGGCATGTACACCTACCCGGAGCGGCTGCTCATCCCCGCCGCCCTGCTGAGCGTCACCATCCTGTGCCTGAACCTGGTGGGCGACGGCCTGCGGGACGCCCTTGACCCCAAGCTGAAGAAATAAGAAAGGAGGAGACAAGACCAATGAGCGAATATGAACACCTTTTGGAAGTGAACGACCTGCACGTCTCCTTCTTTACCCCCGCGGGCGAAGTCAAGGCGGTGGGCGGAATCACCTATACCCTGGACGAGGACGAGGTCATGGGCATCGTGGGCGAGTCCGGCTCGGGCAAGAGCGTGGAGGCCTACTCCATCATGGGCCTCCTCCAATCCCCCGGCAAGGTCATCGGCGGCTCCATCACCTTTGAGGGGGAGGACGTGCTGGCCAAGGACAAGAAGGAGATGACGGCCTTCCGGGGCAGCCGGGCGGCCATGATCTTCCAGAACCCCATGACCAGCCTCAACCCCGTCTATACCATCGGAAACCAGCTTATCGAGGCCCTCCGGGCCCACGACAGGTCCATCCCCAAGGAGGAGGCCGCCAAGCGGGCCATGGACATGCTCACCATGGTGGGCATCAACAACGTCCAGCAGCGGATGAAGCAGTACCCCCACGAGCTCTCCGGCGGCATGCGCCAGCGGGTGATGATTGCCATGGGCCTCATCTGCCACCCCAAGCTCCTCATCGCCGACGAGCCCACCACCGCCCTGGACGTGACCATCCAGGCCCAGATCCTGGAACTGATGAAGTCCCTCCAGGCCAAGACCCACATGGGCATCATCTTCATTACCCACAACCTGGGCGTGGTGGCCGAGATCTGCGACAAGGTCTGCGTCATGTACGCCGGCAAGATGGTGGAGCAGGGCCCGGTGGACGACATCTTCTACTCCCCCGCCCACCCCTACACCGAGGGCCTCCTCCGGTCCATGCCCCGGGTGGACGCCGAGAGCCACGAGCGGCTCATCCCCATCGAGGGCACCCCCGTGGACATGCTCAATCCCCCCGAGGGCTGCCCCTTCGCCCCCCGGTGCGAGCACTGCATGAAGATCTGCCTTCAGAAAATGCCTCCCTATGTGGAGGTGGGCGAAGGCCACCGCTCCGCCTGCTGGCTGAGGGTGCAGGAAGCCCTGGAGCAGAAAGGGGGCGCCGAGAATGGCTGAGAAGCTTCTGGAGGTCAAGAACCTCACGAAATACTTTCCCGTCAAGGGCATGAAGGGCCCCGGCGTCCAGGCCGTGGAGAACGTCTCCCTCTTCATCAACAAGGGGGAGACCCTGGGTCTGGTGGGAGAGTCGGGCTGCGGCAAGACCACCCTGGGCCGGACCATCCTCCGGCTCCACGAGCCCACCTCCGGCCAGATCATCTATGATGGAAAGACCATCTATCAGCACGAGTACCCCTTTGACGCCCAGACCGTTATGGAAAAGGATTCGGAGGGCCAGGAGCATTCCCGCACCGTCCTGGTGAAAAAGAACGTGGCCAAGGCCAAAGAGGTGGACATGTTCCCCCTGCGGCGGAAGATGCAGATCATCTTCCAGGACCCCGCCGCCTCCCTGGACCCCCGGATGACGGTGGGCGACATCATCGGCGAGGCCATCGACATCCACCACCTGGCGGACAGCAAGGCCGCCCGCACCGCCCGCATCAAGGAACTGCTGGGCCGGGTGGGGCTGAACACCGAGCACGCCAACCGCTTCCCCCACGAGTTCTCCGGCGGCCAGCAGCAGCGGGTGGGCATTGCCCGGGCCCTGGCGGTGGAGCCGGAATTCATCGTCTGTGACGAGCCCATCTCCGCCCTGGACGTGTCCATCCAGTCTCAGGTGGTGAATATGCTGGAGGACATGCAGGCCGAGCTGGGGCTGACCTATCTCTTCATCGCCCACGACATCTCCGTGGTGCGCCATATCTCCAACCGCATCGGCGTCATGTACCTGGGCTCCCTGGTGGAGCTGGCCGAGAGCTACGAGCTCAACAAGAACCCCCTCCACCCCTACACCCAGACCCTCCTCTCCGCCGTGCCGGTTCCCGACCCGGAGGTGAGCCGCACCCGCCAGCGCATCGTGCTGGAGGGGGACATCCCCTCCCCCATGAATCCGCCCACTGGCTGCCGGTTCCACACCCGCTGCCCCTACGCCACCGACCGCTGCCGGGAGGAGACCCCGGCCTTCCTGGAACACGAGCCTGGCCACTGGGCCGCCTGCCACCTGCTGGATAAGTAAACGGCAAGGCCTGCTTTTGGGACGATCCTGCCCTGGATTTAACACTTTTGAAACAATTTTCTTTACAGGACCCCTGTCCCATGATACAATAACGGTGCGCCGGCAATCACGAGAATGCCGCACAAAGGCGCAAAGAACCTGGTTTGCCGCTTTCAGCGGCAAAAAGCCCCATATCATGTCCTCTGGACATGATATGATGATCCTATGTGTATCCGGCCCCTCCGGGGCGAACGCGATACAAATACGAAATGGAGGTTCCATTGCATGAAGAAACTTGTCTCTCTTGCCCTCGTCTCCGCTATGAGCCTGTCTCTCCTGGCCGGCTGCGGCGGCGAAAAGCCCACTCCCTCCCAGGCCCCCGCTGAGGAATCCAAGGCGGTCGCCGGCGAGGCGTTCAACATGAACGTCAACATCGCCTCCGAGCCCGAGAGCCTGGATCCCGCCAAGAACACCGCCTCCGACGGCAACGTCATGATCCAGCACATGTTCGAGGGTCTGATGACCTGGAAGGACAGCGGCGAGGCCGTGGAGGGCACCGAGAATGCCAACCTGGCCGGTCTGGAAAACGGCCAGATCACTGGCTTTGAGAAGACCGTCAACGACGACGGCACCACCACCTATATCTTCCACCTGCGGGACGATATCAAGTGGTCCGACGGCAAGGACGTCACCGCCGGCGACTTCGTCTACGCCTGGCAGCGCCTGGCCAACCCCGAGACCATTGCCGACTACTGCTACATGATCGACATGGTCGTGGGCTATGACGGCGTCAACGGCGGCCTGAACGAGAACGGCGTGCCTCTCACCGCCACCGAGCTGGCCAACGGCGTGGAAGCCGCCAGCTTCGCCCCCCTGGACACCCTGGGCATCAAGGCTCTGGACGACAAGACCCTGCAGATCGACCTGACCTATGACTGCCCCTATTTCCTGGAGATGTGCGCCTATCCCTCCACCTATCCCGTCCGCCAGGACGTGATCGAGGCCAACGGCGACCAGTGGACCCAGAGCCCCGAGACCTATATCTCCAACGGCGCCTACAAGCTCGCCAAGTGGGAGCACAACGCCGAGATCGTCATGGAGCAGAATCCTGAGTACTACGGCGTGGAGGAGCTTGGCCCCGACACCATCACCTTCAAGCTGATGGACAACAACAACGCCATGCTCACCGCCTTCAACGCCGGTGACCTGGACTATATCATGGATATGCCCGTGGACGAGATCCCCACCCTCATGAACGAGGGCCGGCTGAACATCGTTCCCCAGATCAGCATCTACTACGCCTCCTACAACGTGGAGAAGGCCCCCTTCGATAACCCCCTGGTCCGTCAGGCCTTCACCCTGGCCATCAACAGCCAGTATATCGTGGACAACATCACCCAGACCGGTCAGGTGCCCGCCACCGGCTACGTGCCCGCCGGCGTGACCGTCAGCGGCACCACCACCGACTTCCGGGCCGAGGGCGGCGACTACTGGACCGCCCCCACCACCGACGAGCAGTATCAGAAGAACTGCGAGCAGGCCCGCCAGCTTCTGGCCGACGCCGGCTATCCCAACGGCGAGGGCCTGCCCACCATCACCTATATCTACAACACCAGCGACAACCACAAGAAGATCGGCGAGGCCCTTCAGCAGCAGTGGAAGGACGTCCTGAACGTCAACGTGAAGCTGGAAAACCAGGACTGGAACGTATTCCTGGACAACCGTAAGCAGGGCAACTACCAGGTCGCCCGCAACGGCTGGAACGCCGACTACAACGACCCCATCACCTTCCTGGACATGTGGGTCACCGGCGGCGGCAACAACGACGCCCAGTATTCCAGCGCCGAGTTTGACGAGGCCATCAAGCAGGCCAAGTCCACCTCCGACCCCGCGGAGCGCGCCGCCGCCATGCACAGGGCGGAGGACATCCTCATCGGGCAGGATTGGGTGCTGGCCCCCATCTACTTCTACACCTACAAGTTCATGCTCAACGACAACATCCAGGGCTTGTACTACAAGCCCACCGGCCAGGTCTTCTTCAAGTACTGCACCCAGAAGGGCTGAGACGGAAACCAGCGCAGGACCGGGGAGCGGCCGCCTTTTGGCGGCCGCTCCTTTTTTGTTGGAAATGCCCTCGGAAGAGGGGGATTTTTCCCCGCTGTTTTTGGGCACACCGCCCGGGAGAGCTGTGGTATACTAAACTATAAGAAAACAGTATGGTTGTAACTTTTCTGTGAAGGCCGTTTCACGGGAGAGCCGCAGCCATACTGTTTTTTATTTTGGAGGTGTTTGATATGAACGAAACCGTGAATCAAGAGCTGGCCCGGACCCCGGTGGGGCGGCTCATGCTCCGGTTTTCCATCCCCTGCATCCTGTCCCTGCTGGTGTCCGCACTTTACAATATCGTGGATCAGATCTTTATCGGCCGCGGGGTGGGCTATCTGGGCAACGGGGCCACCAACGTGGTCTTCCCCATTACCGTCATCACCTTGGCCCTGGCACTCTTTGTGGGGGACGGCTGCGCCGCTTATCTCTCCCTCTGCCAGGGCCAGGGGGACACCGAGAGCGCCCATCGGAGCGTGGGGAGCGCCGTCACCGTCACCGTGCTGTGCGGGGTGGGGCTCACCCTCCTCTTCGCCCTCTTCCGGGAGCCCATCCTGGGGGCCTTCGGAGCCACCGAGGCCAATGTCTCCTATGCCAGGGAGTATTTTGCCTTCCTTCTCCCCGGACTTCCCTTCTTTATGTTCGGAAACGCCATGAATTCCGTCATCAGGGCCGATGGGGCGCCTAAATTCGCCATGCTCTCCACCCTGGCAGGGTGTATCATCAACGTGATTCTGGACCCCGTGGCCATCTTCGTGCTGGGGTGGGGCATGATGGGGGCCGCCCTGGCCACCATCCTGGGCCAGATCGTCACGGCCCTGCTGGCGGTGTGGTATCTCGCCCACGCCCGGACCTTCCGGCTGAGGGGGGACAGCTTCCGGCCCAGCGGCCGCCTGCTGAAAAAATTTCTCCCTCTGGGGGTGAGCAGCTTCATTACCCAGGTGTCCATCGTGGTCATCATGGCCGTTATGAACAACGTGCTGGTGTTTTACGGCGCCCAGTCCAAATACGGCTCTGACATCCCACTGACGGTGGTGGGCATCGTTATGAAAATGTTTCAGATCGTGGTATCCGTGGTGGTGGGGGTCGCCGCCGGCTGCCAGCCCTTGGTGGGGTATAATTACGGCGCCGGACAGACCGGCCGGGTGAGGGAGATCCTCAAGATCATGCTGGCCGCCGAGGCGGCGGTAGGGTTTTTCTCCCTCTTTTGTTTCCAGGTATTCCCTCTTCAGATCACCGCCCTCTTTGGCAGCGAGAGCGGGCTCTATAACGAGTTCGCGGTGAAGGCTTTTCGAATTTTTCTCGCCGCCATCCCCCTGTGCTGTATCCAGAAGGCGGCGAGTATTTTTCTTCAATCCCTGGGCAAGCCGGTGCAGGCCATGGCCCTGTCCCTGCTGCGGGAGTTCGTGCTGAGCGTGCCTCTGGCCATCTTTTTGCCAAAAATTTGGGGCGTGGAGGGTGCTCTCTATTCCGCTCCGGCCGCGGATGTGGTATCATGGATAGTAGCCGTTGTTTTGCTGGCCCGGGTCTGGGGCCGGCTGGACGAAAAAAAGGAGTGTGACTGAGATGGAAGGGACCTATTATATCACGATTGGCCGCCAGTTTGGCAGCGGAGGCCGGGAGGTCGGCAAAAGGGTGGCCCAGGCCCTGGGCATCCCTTATTACGACAAGGAGTTGCTGGCGGTGGCCGCCAAGGAGAGCGGCCTGAGCCATCAGTTCTTGGAGAGCTATGACGAAAAGCCGACCAACAGCTTCTTTTACTCCCTGGTCATGGGACAGCAGAACCTCCTCTCCGGCGCCCACGGGGTGACGGTGGAGCAGCTGGCCGCCAAGGCCCAGCGGGAGGCGGTGCTCTCCGTGGCCGAGAAGGGCAGCTGCGTCATCGTGGGCCGGTGCGCCGACTACCTGCTGCGGGATAAGCCCGGCCTTCTGCGGGTGTATATCTCCGCAGACTGGGACAAGCGGGTGGAGCGGGTGTGCCAGCGGGACGGGGTCACCCCCAAGGAGGCGGAGGAGAAGATGCGCCGGATGGACAAGACCCGGGGCGCCTACTACACCTTCCACACCGACCGGAAGTGGAGCGCGGCGGAGACCTACGACCTGTGCATCAACTCCTCCCGGAAGGGCATCGAGGCCACGGCGGAGCTGATTTTGGACTTTGTCCGGCGGTAAGGGCCGGGCCTGACGGAAAGGGCGGCGGACACCATGGGCAATCTGCGGGCCAGGGGGCGTTCGGTTCTGAGGGCCCTCCCCCGGATCTTGCGGGACGGGGCCGTCACCGTGGCGCTGCTGGCGGCGGCCTCCCTGGGGAGCTGGCTCCTCCTTCAGCACACCGGCGTGGAGAACAACTCCGCCCTGGTGTATGTGCTGGCGGTGGTCCTCATCTCCATTTTCACCACAGGGTACACCTATGCCGTGGCGGCCTCCCTGGTGGCGGGATTTTTCCTCAACTATTACTTCATGTACCCCTTTGCCACATTTACCCTGGATCTGGCGGGTTACCCGGTGGCTATGCTGAGCATGGTGGCCGTGTCGCTGGTGGTGTGCACCCTCACCACCCGGCTGAAGATCCAGGCGGCGGAGGCGGTGGAGCGGGAGCGCAACGCCAAGGCCCTCTTCGAGCTCAACGAGCGGCTGGACCGGGAAAAGACCGCCATCCAGCTGGAAAAGGAGCGGGAGACCATCCGGGGCAACATCCTCCGGGCGGTGTCCCACGACCTGCGTACCCCTCTCACCGCCATCTCCGGGGCGGCGGCGGTGCTGCTGGAGGAAGAGGGGCGGCCGGAGCGGGATGTGTCCCTCCTCTCCGACATCAAAAGCGACGCGGACGCCCTTATCACCATGGTGGAGAACCTTCTCTCCGTGACCCGCATCCAGGGGGAGGGGGCCCAGATCAAAAAGCAGAGTGAGGTGCTGGAGGAGGTGGCGGGGGACGCGGTGCAGAAGATCCGCCGCCGGTTTCCCGAGGCCCGGGTGGCCCTGGCGCTGCCGGAGGATGTGCTGCTGGTGCCCATGGACCCCCTGCTCATCCGGCAGGTCATCTTCAACCTGCTGGAAAACGCCGTGCGCCACTCGGGAGCGCCGGAGGGGATCACCCTGGGGCTTTTCCGCCGGGAGAACTGGGCGGTGACCGAGGTGACCGACCGGGGCAGGGGCCTCTCCCCCGAGGCGCTGGAGGCGGTGCGGACGGGCCGCCCCCTCTCCGCCGCCACGTCGGGGGACGCCTCCCGGGGCATGGGCATCGGCCTTTCAGTGTGCCGGAGCATCATCACCGCCCACGGCGGATTTTTTGAGGCGGAAAACCTGCCCCAGGGGGGCGCGCTGTTCCGCTTCGGACTGCCCCTGGAAGAGGAGGAGACAGCGTGATGGAACAGCCGTTGATCCTGGTGGTGGAGGACGAGCGCACCATCAGCAACTTTATCTGCCGGGCCATGGCCTCCGCCGGGTACCGGGCCCTCCCCGCCGTCACGGGGAAAGAGGCCCTCACCCTCTTTTTCTCCCACCGGCCGGATCTGGTCCTGCTGGATCTGGGCCTGCCCGACATGGACGGGCTGGAGGTGCTGGAGCAGGTGGCCGCCGACCCCCAGAAGGATACCCCTGTCATCATCCTCTCCGCCCGGGACCGGGAGAGCGAGAAGGTGAAGGCCCTGGACATGGGGGCGGACGACTATATCGTCAAGCCCTTCGGGGTCCCCGAGGTGCTGGCCCGGATCCGCACCACCCTCCGCCACGCCCAGCGGGTCCGGGACGCGGCCCAGGGGGAGAAAAAGGAGCGCTACCAGGTGAAGGATCTGGTGGTGGACACCGCCAGCCACCAGGTTTTTGTGGGGGATCAGGAGGTTCACCTGACCCAGAACGAATTCAAGCTCATGGAGCTGCTCTGCCTCCACGCCGGGAAGGTGCTCACCTACGACTTTATCCTCAAGCAGGTCTGGGGGCCCTATGTGGCGGGGGGAAACCAAATCCTGCGGGTCAATATGGCCAACATCCGCCGTAAGCTGGGGGAGAATCCCTCCGAACCCAAGTATATCGTCACCGAGCTGGGCATCGGCTACCGGCTGCTGGAGGACGGGTAGAGATAACAAAACAGCGGGGACAGGCAAGTTTGCCTGTCCCCGCTGTTTTGCGTCCCCGCCCTCAGACGGGCTGGGCGGGAAGATCGGTGACTGCATCCAGATGGAAGCGGCTTTGCAGCAGCGTGACCGGGGCCCCCGCCCCGTCAGTGGCCAGAACATACTTGTAGGTGACCTCTCCGGTGGAGAGGACGCCGTCCCGGGTCTTTTCCATCACCGTGGCCCCCAGGGCGTTGTAGAGGAGCTGGGCGGTGTTTTCCCGGTTATAGGGCAGACTGGGGTCGGCGGCGTCCAGCCCGGCGAAGAGGTTGGCCTCCGGGGCGTTGGCGAAGGCGTTGGTGTTGATCTCCCAGTCGGGGCCGACGAGGCCCCAGACCTCGCTGTCGTAGCCCAGGCCCACCAGGACTACCCTGGCCAGCTCCGACCCGGTGACCAGGCCGTCGGGGTCAAAGGAGCCGTCCTCCCGGCCGGAGAACAGGCCCAGGACGGTGGCGTATTCGATATAGGGCTGGGCCCAGTGGCCGGCGATATCGGGGTAGCTGGACCCGGCGCCGAGGGAGGGCAGAAAATCCGGGTCGGTCCAGGGCGTCTCGCCGCCGGTGACCAGCAGGGCCGCCATTTTGGCCGCCTCGGCCCGGGTCACCGCCCCGCCGGGATCGAAGGAGCCGTCTTCCTTGCCGCTAATGACGTCCAGCTTGGCCAGGGTTGCCACAGCCTGCCAGTGAGTGACGCTTTTGGCGTCGGTAAAACTGCCGGCGTCCGCCGCCCCGGCCCCCAGGGCCAGCGCGCCGGTGAGCACGGCGCCGCACAGCGCCAGGCTCAAGACCTGCTTCCACGGTGCTTTCATGTCACATTCCCTCCTGTGATTTTTTTGAGTCCCGTCCGGTGGACGGGCTGAATCCAGCATAGCACCGTCCGGCGGGTTTGTAAAGCGGGGCGGGCCCTGCCGGAGGTTTAACGGTTTCTTTACGGCCCGACCCGGCTGGTTTACAGCCTTTTAACAGCCTTTTGGATTATGATGGCACCAGAGAGAGGGAGACGCCTCCCCCGCCCCGTATCCGAGAAGCGAAAGGAGCGTTCCAAGATGGAAAATACGCTGAATGAACTGCTGGAGCAAAATGAGAAGGTCCTCTGGTTTGGCCGCGTGGAGAAGAGCAGGCTGCTCGACGCCCCCGACCGCCGCCGCCAGATCGCGCTGTGGTGTGTGGCCGCGGTGTTCCTCATCGCCACCGTGGCCTTTGTGCTGCCTTATATGGCCGGGATCGGCCGCCCCGCCCAGGTGTTGGCCATCGCCTTTGTGGTCATCAACTTCGTCCCCCTGCTACTGGCCAGTCGGCCCGCCCTGGACAAGATGCTGCTGGAGGGAAAGACCCTCTACGCCGTCACCGACCGCCGGGTCATCGCCGTGGTGAAGAGCAACGTGTATGTCCTCCCTCTGGAGGGGCTGGACTTTGTCATTACCGGCCGCAGCGGGACCTGCGGCAACATCCGTTTCGGCGCCGCCGTCGGCTCCGACTCCCCCGACGACCGGGCCGACGCGGTGCTGGGGATCCAGGACCAGCGGCAGGTCACCGGCCTGGTCTTTTACCATATCGCCGACGTGGACACCGTGGCCGGACTGCTCCGCTCAGAGGAGCGCCCCGCCGCCTGACCAGTGAGTATTCCTTCATTTTCATCCTTTCTATTGGGAAAAGGGCCGCCTTTTTAGGCGGCCCTTTTCCCTTTTTTGGTGAAAAATACAAGTGAATAGGGCTTGCATTATTCCTGTATTGGCTGTATAATTATGCACAGTCTTAAGGAAAGACAAAAGGAGCGAATGAAAATGAAAAATTGGAAGAAGATTTTAGGCCTGGGCCTCAGCGCCGCCCTGAGCCTGTCCCTGCTGGCCTCCTGCGGCGGCGGTGCCACAACCGAGAGCGCCGCACCCTCCGCCCCGGCCGAGAGCCAGGCTGTGGAGAGCCAGGGCGCCGAGAGCGCCGCCCCCGCCGAGCTGAAGACCGTGGAGGCCGGCAAGTTGCACATGTCCACCAACGCCGCCTTCCCTCCCTATGAGATGACCACCGACAACGGCGGTTTCGAGGGTATCGACGTGGAGGTGGCCGAGGCCATCGCCAAAAAGCTGGGCCTGGAACTGGTGGTGGACGACATGGACTTCGACGCCGCCCAAGTCGCCGTTCAGCAGGGCAAGAGCGATATCTGTATGGCCGGCCTTACCGTAAATGAGGAGCGGAAAGCCGTTATGGACTTCTCCGATACCTACGCCACCGGCATTCAGGTCATCATCGTGAAAGAGGGCTCCGACGTGACCCTGGACACTCTGGGCGATCAACTCATCGGCACCCAGCGGGGCACCACCGGCGAGACCTACTGCACCGATGACTACGGCGCCGATCACGTGGTCCCCTATGACAATGGCATCACCGCCGTCCAGGCCTTGATGAATGATCAGGTGGACTGTGTGGTTATTGACAGCGCCCCTGCCAGCGAGTTTGTGGCCGCCAACCCCGGCCTGGTCATTCTGGACACCGAGTATACCAACGAGGATTATGCCATCGGCTTTGCCAAGGGCAATACCGCCCTGCTGGAGGCCGTCAACGGCGCGTTGGCGGAGCTCACCGCCGATGGTACTGTCCAGTCCATTCTTGACAAGTACATTGTTGCGGAGTAAAAGAGATACGGCGCAACTGGACAGAAAATGGAGAGAGGGACGGCGCAAGCCGCCCTTTTTCCTCTGTTTGAGGAAGGGGGAACGCCCATGGAGGCGCTTTATCTGCAGTTATCCGCGGTGAAGGATTTAACCTTCTGGCAGGACTTTTTCTTGAAGTTCTATCGGGCCTTCATTATGGAGAACCGTTGGCAGCAATATATCAAAGGGGTTGGGACCACACTGGCGGCTACGGCCCTGGCTCTGCTGCTGGGCGTCCTGCTGGGGCTGATCGTGGCGATGATCCGCACTGCCCACGACCAGCAGCGTCCCGGACACCGTAATCCGGTGCTTGGTTTTATCAATGCCGTGACAAAAGTCTATGTCACCGTGATTCGCGGCACCCCCATGATGCTCCAACTGATGATCTGGATGTTCGTGGTCTTTACCTGGAGCCGGAACGCCACTATGGTTGGTATTTTTGGCCTGGGTATCAATTCAGGGGCCTATGTTTCCGAGATCATTCGCGGTGGGCTTATGAGCGTGGACGGAGGACAGGCGGAGGCGGGTCGCTCCTTGGGCCTCAATTACGGTGACACCATGCGCTTTATCGTCATCCCCCAGGCCATTAAGGCCATTTTACCCTCTCTGGGCAACGAGTTCATTATGCTTTTAAAGGACACTTCCCTGCTGACCGTCATCGGCGGCAAGGAACTGCTCTACGCCGCCCGGGGTATCGCCAACCGCAACTATGAGCAGATGTTTCCCCTTTTTGGAGCAGCCGTCATTTATCTGGTGCTGGTAATGCTCTTCACCTGGCTGCTGGGCAAGCTGGAAAGGAGGCTGCGGGAAAGTGATCGACGTTAAAAACCTCTCCAAATCCTTCGGGGACCATCTGGTGCTGGACAATATCTCCGAGCATATCTCCCCGGGGGAAAAGGTGGTTGTCATCGGCCCCTCCGGCTCGGGCAAGTCCACCTTCCTGCGCTGCCTCAACCTGCTGGAGGAGCCCACCGCCGGCACCATCACCTTCGACGGCACCGTGGTCACTGACCCCAAGACCGACATCAACGCCGTCCGGCGGCAGATGGGCATGGTCTTTCAGCACTTCAACCTCTTTCCTAACATGACCATCCGCAAAAACATCACCCTGGCCCCCGTCCGCACGGGGCTGATGAAGCAGGAGGAGGCCGACGCCGAGGCCGTCAAGCTCCTGGAGCGGGTGGGGCTGGCCGACCGGGCGGACTCCTATCCCGCCCAGCTCTCCGGCGGCCAGAAACAGCGCATCGCCATCGTCCGGGCCCTGGCCATGAAGCCCAAGGTCATGCTCTTCGACGAGCCCACCTCCGCCCTGGACCCCGAGATGGTGGGCGAGGTGCTGGACGTGATGAAGGAGCTGGCCCATGAGGGCATGACCATGGTTGTGGTCACCCACGAGATGGGCTTTGCCCGGGAGGTGGGGTCCCGGGTCCTCTTCATGGACGGCGGCCACATCCTGGAGCAGAACACCCCGGCGGAGTTTTTCGCCAACCCCAGGGAACAGCGCACCATCGACTTCTTGTCCAAGGTGCTGTGAGCGAAAGAAAAGGCCCCGGAAACCTGTCGGTTTCCGGGGCCTTGTTTTTCATGTTTTGGACCGGAGGGGGACGCCCGTCAATGACGGCATTACAAGGGGGTGGCCACGCCCACCAACTCCACGGGGACGCCGTCGGCGTTCCAGGCGGAGGGGCGGCAGGTCAGGCGGAAAGGGGCGTAGCCGCCGCCGGCCTGCCTGGCGCGGACCTGGCTCTCGGCCACCGGGGCCCCGGCGGCGATCCGGCGGTACATATCCAGATAGGCCCCCTGGTCCTCCGGGGCGATCATGCCCCGGGCCAGGAAATCCTCCAGGGAGAGCTGGGTGAGCCCTCCCAGGGCCAGGCCGGAGGCGTGTTCCGACGAGGGCAGGAACAAGGTGTTCACCTCGTAGTCATAGCTCCAAAGGTCGGGCGGGGGGAAGGGGGATGGGAGGTCCCTCTCCTCCGCCGGGGTGACGTCGGTGAGGGTGCCCGCGTAGACGCAGGCCCCGGATGGGTCGGTCTGGAGGTAGGAGGCCAGCAGGGAGAGCCGGTAAAGGGGGCCGTGTTTGGAGATGGCGTGGAAAACCAGGCTGATGGGGGCGTGTTCCCGGGCGGCGGAGAGGATCTGCCGCTCCACCGGCTCACGCTCTTCTTCCGGGAGGAGCCGCCACTCCTGATGGGCCTTGTACAGCAGCTTGTACTCCAGGGGAGTAAAGCGCAGCAGGTTTTGCAGGCGGAAGGAGAGCAGCTGGAAGGAGAGGGCCCGGTCCGGGCCGATGGTAAGGTGGAATACGCTGGTGGGCAAGGCCTCCACGGTGTCGGCCAGCTCCAGCTTGGCCCCCAAAGTCTCGTGGCGGAGGGTGTCGTCCAGCAGGGTGATCAGGCAGAAGGGGCCGCCGCGCTCGCTGGAGGCCCAGCGGACCGTGCCGGTGACATAGTGGACGGTGCGGCTGGCCGAGGTCATGCGGAAAGAGACGGGGGAGGGCTCCCCCGTGGGGGCGGCGGTGAGCAGGGCGTTCACCCGGGGCAGGTCTTGAGGATCCACAAAGTCGTTAATGGGGTCGAAGTTCTGGCGGAGGACGGTATCCCGGTCGGGAAAACCGTAGAGCTCCGCCGCGGCCTGATTGAGGTCGGCCCAGTGCCAGGCGCCGGACCGCCGGGAATCGAGGCGGATGACCAGCATGGCGCAGCCCGCCAGATCCAGGACCTCCCGGCCCCCCTGGAGGGCGGTGATCTCCTGGTGGGAGTACTGGGGCAGGCGGTCCCAGCCCGACTGGTAGGGCAGGGCAAAGCTGCCCGCCTCCAAAAGCAGGTCAAAGCGGGCGGGTTCCACCGGTGGGGAGAAGAAGTACCCCTGGGCGATGTCGCAGCCCAGGGCTTCCATATGGGCGCATTGCTCCGCCGTCTCGGGACCCTCGCAGAGCAGGGGGGTGTTGAATTGGCGGCTGATGTAAGAGATGGAGGTGACCACGATGTCATTGCGCAGGGCCTCTCCCCGGTCGGGGCGGTCCAGGATGTAGGACTTGTCCAGCTTTACTACGTCGAAATCCAGGTCCCGCCACAGATTCATGCTGGTGTAGCCTGAGCCGAAGTCGTCGATGGAGACCCGGTAGCCATAGGCCCGCAGCTTGGCCACGGCGTCTTTGGCCTCGGCCGGGTCATTGAGCAGGACGGTCTCGGTGAGCTCGATCTCCAGGAGATAGGGCGGGATGTTCCGGTCCCGGGCCAGGCGGTTGAGGATATCGGCGAAGTCAGCGTGGTGAAGATGGCGGCGGGACATATTCACCGAGATGGGCACCACCGGCTTCTCCTGGGTCAGCCGGGTGCGGAGATAGTCGCATACCAGCCGGAAGATGAGCTGGTCCAGGGAGAGGATGAGGTCGCTCTCCTCCATGAGGGGGATAAACTGGTCGGGGAGCACCTGCTTTCCGTCGGGGCGGTCCCAGCGGGCTAGAGCCTCCGCCCCCACGATGGCGCCGGTGTGGAGGTCCACCTTGGGCTGGAGGAAGAAAGTGAACTGTTCATTGCGCAGGCCGGAGCGGATCTCCACCTCCAGCCGTTCCCGTTCCGCCAGCTTTTCCCGCAGGCTCAGGTCGAACCAGACCGCCCGGGTGCGGCCCAGGGCCTTGGCCTCTTTCCGGGCCAGGTTGGCGTCATCCATGGCCTGGATGAGCCCCGTCTGCCCGCCCTCGATCCTGCAGTAGCCGCAGGAAAAGCTGATGGAGCAGTCGGGGTACTGCCTGGCGATCCGGTCCTCCAGGGCGCACAGCGTCTGCTCCATGTTTTCCACCAGCTGGGCCATGGTGTCGGCGGCCGGGTCATACTGGGCCAGGCGGAGAAAATGGTCGGAAAAGACCCGGCTGCACAGTACGGTGCGGCGCATGGTCTTCAGCTGGGCGCTCAGATCGGAGAGGAGCCGGTCCCCGGCGGAAAAACCGTAGTGGTCGTTAAATTTTTTGAAACCGGTAATGTCGATGTAGCTGACTGTGAAGGCCCTGTCCTGGCCCGCAGACGCGATCAGGGCAGCGGCTTCCGTGACGAAGCCGCTGTAACTGGTAGCGGTATGAATCTGGGCGTTCGGGCTGGCGATCATATTTTTGTCCCTCTTCCAGCAACTTTTATACTTCTATTTTACCGTATTTTTTCCAATATGCAACCCTTTTAAAAAGAGCAGCGGCACTTGCCGCTGCTCTTTTGGGGGTTTTTTCGTATTTTAGTGGGAAACTTACCGGATCAGGTAGCCGTAGGAATCCCGCACCGCCAGGATGAGCTGGCGCAGGGGCTCGTAGAGGCCGCAGGCGGGGTCGGTGACGTCGTACTCCTTCACCTGTCCGCCCAGGCGGACCTTGCAGCGGCCAGAGCCGTCCCCGGCGGGGAGGTAGCCCTCGTTCTCGCTGTTTTCAAAGTCCTCCTCGGACCAGTAGAGGGTGAATTTGTCCTTGTAGGGGCGGGAGTCGTAGGGGCAGAAGGTGGCGCAGTTGCCGCACTCGTTGCACATCCCGTCCACGTGGACGATCTGGGCCATAGCCATACCGGGGTCGGCCACGGCGATGTTGGCCCGGTTGGGGCAGACGGAGGCGCAGGTCTCGCACACGGCGGCGCAGCCCAGGCAGCGGTCCCCTTCCGTACACTCAGAGCAGTCGGCGCACAGGTCGCCCCGCTTGGCGTGAAGGGCGTCCTTGTCAAAGTCGGCGTTGAGACCCTCGAACTTCTCCAGCCCGCCCTTGTGGCCCAGAATGGCCTGGGCGGCCTTCATGGCGTCGGCCATGGCCTCCACCACCGTCTTGGGGCCGGTGTGGGCGTCGCCCACCACAAAGACGCCGGGATTGGCGCTCTCGGCGGTGTCTGCGTTGACGGTGACCCGGCCCTTGTCGTCCAGGGCCACCCCGTTGGCCCGGAAGAAGTCGCCGTCCACCCGCTCCCCCACGGCGGCGATGACGGTGTCGGCGGGGATGGCTTCCACCTCGCCGGTGTCCACCGGGGCCCGGCGGCCGGAGGCGTCCCGGTCCCCCAGCACCATCTTGTGGCAGAGGAGCCGGCCGTTTTCGTGGCTGATGGGGGCCAGCAGGGGGCGGAAGAGGACGCCGTCGGCCTCGGCCAGCTCCAGCTCCTCCTCGTCGGCGGGCATATTGCGCTTATCCCGGCGGTAGACCAGGTACACGTTCTCCACCCCGGGGACGCGCTTGGCCGCCCGGGCGGCGTCCATGGCGGTGTTGCCGCCGCCCACGATGGCCACGTTCTTTCCCAGGGAGACCTTGGAGCCGTCGGCCTTGGCGGCCAGGAGGAACTCCAGCACGTCCCCGGCCTGGCCCTGCTCCAGCTTGAGGGCGCCGTGCTTCCAGGCGCCGGTGGCGAAGATCACGTGGGTGTAGCCCTGGGCCTTGAGCTCCCCGGCGGAGGAGACCTGGGCGTTCAGCTTTACCTCCACGCCCATGGCCTTCACCAGAGCCACGTCGGAGTCGATGGCGTCCTTGGAGATGCGGAACTCGGGGATGACGTGGCGGACGATGCCGCCCAGGCTGTCCCGCTGCTCGAAGATGGTGACGGACACGCCCTCCCGGGCCAGGTAGTAGGCCGCCGCCAGGCCGGCGGGACCGCCGCCCACCACGGCCACCTTCTTGCCGGGGACCGCCGCCTTGGGCTTCAGGGTGGGCAGGAGGGCGTCAAAGCCCTTCTGGGCGGCCTCCAGCTTCACCTCCCGGATGTGGATGGACTCCTCATAGTTCCCCCGCATACACTTGTCGGCGCAGTGGTGGGGGCAGATGGTGCCGGTGATGAAGGGCAGGGCGTTTCTTTGGGTGATGACCTCCAGGGCCTCCTTGTACTTGCCTTCCCCCGCCAGCTTCAGGTAGGCGGGGATATCCTGGCGGATGGGGCACTGCTGGTGGCAGGGGGCGGTGAAGCAGTCGATGAGGGGCACCTTGGCCTCCAGCTTTTTGCTGGGCATGGGCTTGAGGGCCTTGTGGTACATGGGGTCGGCGGGGATGGCGTCCACCAGGGCTTCCACCTTGGCCACGTCCACCCCGGACCAGCGGTTGGAGCCGGCGCCGGCCAGGACCCGGCCGATCTGGCAGAACCGCTCGTAGCCGCCGGGCTTCAGCACGTTGGTGGCCATGGTGACGGGCCAGATGCCGGAGTCGAAGAGGCCTTTGATGTTCCGGGCGTCGGCGCCGCCGGAGTAGGAGATGCGCAGCCTGCCGCCGAACTCCTTGGCCAAAATCCCGGCCAGGGAGAGGGACAGAGGGTAGAGGGAGCGGCCGGACATATACATCTCGGCGCTGGGCAGCTCTCCCGCCGCCACGTCCACGGGGAAGGTGTTGGTAATCTTCACGCCGAACTCCAGCCCCCGTTCGTCGCACAGGGCTTGGAGGCGGCGGAACATGGGCAGGGCGTCCGCCATCTGGAGGTCCTCCAGGAAGTGGTGGTCGTCAAAGACGATGTAGTCAAAGCCCAGGGAGTCCAGTCGCTTGCGGGCGAACTCGTAGCCCAGGAGGGTGGGGTTGCACTTGACGTAGGTGTTGAGGCCCTTTTCCGTGATGAGATAGGTGGCGATGCGCTCGATCTCGTCGGGGGGGCAGCCGTGGAGGGTGGACTCGGTGATGGAGCGGGAGACCGCCGGGGAGATGGAGGCCACGAAGGTCCCGTCCACCCGCTGGAATTTGTCCAGGTTGGCCTGGGCCCAGGCCACGCACTCCTTCCAGATGGCGGTGTGGGAGGCGTCCTTCATGCCCTCGATGTAGGCGTCGATCTTGGGGGACTGGATGCCCGCCAGGTCATAGCCCACGGACATATTGAAGATAAAGCCGTCGGGGTCGCCCAGGCCCAGCTCCTTGGCCAGCAGCTTGCAGGCAAACCAGGCCTTGATGTACTCATCCATGGCCTGGGGGACGGTGAGCTCGGTGGACCACTCGCAGTTGTAGCACTCGTCCGCGGCGGTGATGCAGGGCTTGTTGACGCACTTGGACAGCTCTTCCCCGTCCATGATCTGGACGGTCTTCAGCTCAAAGAACCGGGCGCCGGAGACGTAGGAGGCCACGATGTTCTGGCACAGCTGGGTGTTGGGGCCGGCGGCGGGGCCGAAGGGGGACTCGATCTTCTCGGCGAAAAGGGGAAGGGCCTGGCCGTCGGTATGCCGGGGCATTTTCGCGGCCTGGACGCCGAAGATGGTGCCGTGGTCCTTGTATTCGGTGAGGACCCAGTTCATCAGGTGGGGGAAGGAAATGGGGCGCATGATGTCACTCATGGGGTATGTACCTCCGTTCTAATTTGGTTCGTGGTTGGGTGGGGATAGGGGCAGGGCGGCCCCTGGCCGACATAGCCGGCCAGCCTACGCAGAAAACTTGCCATCGGCAAGTTTTCTGAACGCTGCGGTGGATGCCAAAGAAAAGCGCTAACTAAATATACAAGTGGTAGCTTCTAACGACTGGCGCTCACGTCTGTCAACTCGTATTCTTCTTAGCGCCGCTGCCGCAGGGTACCGCTGTACAGACAGCGTTTCCAGCTCATTGGCGCGCCTAGGTACGCGGAAATTAGGCTTCCCCTGGGGGGAAGCTGTCGAGCGAAGCGAGACTGATGAGGGGAACTTATCTCTTTAGCAGGGCCTTTCCCGTATCCCCAGTTCCCCTCATCCGTCAGCCCTTCGGGCTGCCACCTTCCCCCGAGGGGAAGGCTAAAGACCAGTTTTCTGTCAAGAACACGTCAGCGGCCGAGCGGCGCTAGTGGGACCACGGGTCGCACAGACGCTCCCGTGCTTTTCCCCCTATCAATGAGCAGTAGACCTACTACTGAAAAGGGAACCTGCGCGCAAGGCCGCACCAGAGACTTTTCTTTGGGGGCTTGGGGGATGTTTCTTTTCCTCGGGAAAAGAAACATCCCCCAGAAGGCCGCACATCCCGACGTGCAGTCAGTCAACGCTCAATACACCCGGTGGTTCAACTCCCCCCAGAGCTTCTTGGACTGCTCCAGGCAGAAGGCGTTCACGGCCTCCTCGTCGATGTCCACGAACTTCCGGTCCTGGTAGAGGAGCCTGCCGTTGATGACGGTGGTGGTGCAGTCGTGCCCCTGCATGCCGAAGAGCATATGTCCGTCCAGGTTCTCGTCGGAGAAGGGGGTGAAGTCATGGTAGTCCATGACGATAACGTCGGCGGCGGCCCCGGGTTTCAGGATGCCCAGAGGCTTTTCAAAATAGCGGGCGGCCATCTTCGCGTTGTTCTGGAAGAGCATGGTGGTGGCCTCGCCCCAGCCCACGTTGGGCTTGCAGGCGTTGTGGCGCTGGATGGTCAGCTCCACCTTCAGGCTCTCCAGCATGTCGTGGGTGTAGGCGTCGGTGCCCAGGCCGATGAGGATGCCCTTCTCGAACATCTGGAGCACGGGGGCGCAGCCCACGGCGTTGCCCATGTTGCTCTCCGGGTTGTTGACCACCATGGTGTCGGTCTCCTTGATGAGGTCCATCTCCGCCGGGGAGAGGTGGATGCAGTGGCCCAGGATGGTCTTGGGGCCCAGGATGCCGTTGTAGTAGAGGCGGTTCACCGAACGGCAGCCGTAGTTCTCCCGGGAGTCGATGACGTCGTTCATCCCCTCGGAGACGTGGATGTGGAAGCCGGTCATGCCGTCGTTGGCCTTCACCATCTCCTCAAAGGTCCGGTCCGAGATGGTGAAGAGGGCGTGGCCGCCGAACATGGCCTTCATCATATCGGAGGGATTTTCCTTGCAGTGGCGGGCAAAGTCCGCGTTTTCCCGGATGGCCTGGCGGGTCTTTTCCGCCCCGTCCCGCTCACTGACCTCGTAGCACAGGCAGGCCCGCATCCCCAGCTTTTTGCACTCCTCCTCGATGGCGAAGAGGGAGCCGGGGATCTCGCAGAAGCTGGCGTGGTGGTCAAAGAGGGTGGTGACGCCGTCCCGGATGCTCTCCAGGATGGTGATGGCGGCGCAGGCCCGGGTGCCGTCCATGGCCAGGTGGCGGTCAATGTTCCACCAGGTCCCCTCCAGCACCTCCAGGAAGTTGGTGGGGTTGTTGCCCTCGATGGACAAGCCCCGGGCCAGGCCGGAGTAAATGTGGGTGTGGGCGTTGATGAGGCCGGGCATGATGACCCCGCCCTTGGCGTCCACAAACTGGGCCTGGGGATACTTGGCCTTCATCTCGGCGGTGGAGCCCACCTCCTTGATGACCTCCCCGTCTGTGACCACGGCGCCGTCCTTGAGGTAGGGATGCTCCGGGTCCCGGGTCATCAGTCTTCCGTTGCCGATCAGCAGCATGGCGATTTCCTCCTTTTCATCTCATCATAAATGCGTTCCGGCTTCCAACGTCAAAAAACGCCCATTCCGGCGTGGAATGAGCGTCCGTCTGGCCCTTGCTGACCGGGGCCGATGGGGACAAGACCTCATTCAGCCCGTGCGCGAAGCACTTCTTTGCAGCTATGACCGGGTATTTGGTTGTTTTTCACAGGGAAGACCCCTTATCTGGCTCCATCCTACCACAGGATTGTAAAAAAAGCAATGCTTTTTCGTGAATACCTAAAAATTTTTTAGCCTAACAATTTTTCTTGAAATCCCCAGTTCATATGATATAATGAAAAAATAACAGGAATCGACGCCCAGAGGAGGGGAACCGCATGTCGGAAGCCACATCCATGGAGTTTTTGTTCCAGCTGGCCAAGGGCCTGGCCAAACAGTTCGGGCCCAACTGTGAGGTTGTGGTCCACGACTTGGCCTCCAACGATCCGGACAGCTCTATCGTCGCCATCGAAAACGGCCATGTCTCCGGCCGGAAGGTGGGGGACGGCCCCTCCCACATCGTCCTGGAGGCTCTCCGGGGGGATTCTTCGGTGCTGAAGGACCACTTCGGCTACCTGACCAAGACCAAGGACGGGAAGATCCTGAAGTCCAGCACCATCTTTATCCGGGACGACGACGGCAAGCCTGTGGGCATTTTTGCCATTAACTACGACATCACCCTGCTCCTCTCCATGGAGGAGACGCTGAACCAGTTCACCGCCACCGAGGATCAGCAGAGGGAGCCGGAGCCCATCGCACGCAACGTCTCCGACCTGCTGGATGAGCTCATCGGCCAGAGCGTGAAGCTGGTGGGCAAGCCGGTGCCGCTGATGACCAAGGACGACAAGGTGAAGGCCATCCGTTTTTTGAACGACACGGGGGCCTTCCTCATCACCAAGTCCGGGGACAAGGTGTGCAAGTTCTTCGGCATCTCCAAGTACACCCTGTACAGCTACATCGACGAGGCCAAGGAAGGCTGAGCAGCGCGGCGCGAGAAAAGGCCCGGACCTGACGGTCCGGGCCTTTTTTGGTTTGCTTACCGCTGGAACTCGGCGTCGGTGGGGTCGTTGGTGGGATCGTCGTCGCTGAGGCGCTCCATCACGTCGTCGGTCTCGAAGGCCACGGCCACCTTCTCCACGTCCTCGGGGGGGTCGGCGGGCAGGATGAGGTTGAGGGCGATGGCCACGATGGTGGAAATGACCACGCTGGAGGAGCCGAACACGGTGGTGACCCAGCCGGGGAAGCCCGCCAGGGCGCTGGAGCCCACAGTGGTGACGCCCACGCCCAGGGCCACCGCCAGGCCTACCACGGTGGAGTTGCGCATGGTGAAGGTCTGGGAGGTGATCATGCGGATGCCGGTCATGGTGATGGTGGCGAACACCGAGATGGTGGCGCCGCCGATGACGCACTGGGGGATGGTGGTGAGGATGCCGGCGAACTTGGGCAGGAAGCCGGCCACCAGCAGAACCAGGGAGGCAAAGGCAAAGACCGCCTTGTTGACGACTTTGTTCACGGTGACGATGCCCACGTTCTGGCTGTAAGAGGCGGTGGGCAGGCCGCCGAAGATGGAACCCAGGATGCTCATAAAGCCCTGGCCCACGATGCCGCCGGAGAGCTCCTTGTCAGTGGGCAGACGGTCCAGGCCGCCCAGAGTGGTGGAGGAGAGGTCGCCGATGGTCTGCACCGAGTTGACGATGTACATGATGGCCATGGACACGCAGGCGCTGATATTGAACTCGATGGGGAAATGGAAGGGCACGGCGATCTGGACCATGGGGGCGGCGGCGATGCCGGAGAAGTCCACCATATTGAGGACCACGGCCAGGATGTAGCCCACGATCATGCCCCACAAAAGGCTGCCCAGCTTGAGGATGCCCTTGCCGAAGTTGTTGAGGGCAAAGACCACAGCCAGGGTGACGATGGCCACCAGCCAGTTCTTCATGGAGCCGAACTCGGCGCTCCCCGCCCCGCCGGCCATGTATTTCACGGCGGTGGGATAGAGGGACAGGCCGATGGTGAAGATGACGGTGCCGGTGACCAGGGGCGGGAAGAACTTGCGGATGGGCTTGACGAAGATGCCGAAAAGGATGGCCACGACGCCGCCCACCAGCTCGGCGCCCAGGATGGTGGCCAAACCGAACTCGCCGCCGATGGCGGTGAGGGTGGGGACATAGGCAAAGCTGACGCCCATCACCACAGGCAGGCCGGAGCCCAGACGTCCAAAGATGGGGAAGAGCTGGAGAAGGGTGGCCAGGGCCGTCAGGATGAGAGAAACCTGGATCATCAGGGTGCGGTCGCTGCCCGTGATGTTGCAGGTGTTGCAGATGATGATGGCTGGGGTGATGACGCCCACGATGGCCGCCACCACGTGCTGCATACCAAGAGGGATTACCTTCCCCATGGGGGGGATGCCCTCCATTTGGAACACACTGGCCGGCTGCTTGTTTGTCTCCTTTGACATAAACACTCGCCTCACACACTAATTTTTTTTGGACTAAAATATATTTTGCACTTGAACTATCATACCCGAATCCTGGAAGAAATGCAAGGGGCTGGGGGAACCGGCGGGATAGAAAAACCAGTTGGTATTTTGTACAAAATAGACAAAACGCCCCGTCCATTGGACGGGGCGTTTTTTTGAAAAGGCAGGTGCCAGCCTTTTTGGAACAAAAGCGGGGGGATGCTTACTTTACGGCGACGGCCTCGACCTCAACCAGAGCGCCCATGGGCAGGGCGCCGACCTGGAAGCAGGAGCGGGCGGGAACCTCGCCCTTGAAGTACTCGGCGTAGATGGCGTTGAAGGCGGCGAAGTCCTTGATGTCGGCCAGGAAGCAGGTGGTCTTGACCACGTCGGAGTAATCCATGCCGGACTCCTTGAGGATGGCGCCCAGGTTCTTCAAGGACTGGTGGGCCTGACCCTCGATGCCGCCCTCGGCCAGCTTGCCGGCGGCGGGGTCCAGGCCCAGCTGGCCGGAGGTGTACAGGGTGTCGCCGCACAGCTTGGCCTGGCAGTAGGGGCCCACGGCGGCGGGAGCGGCGGGAGAAGCAATCGTCTTGTTCATTTCAAAGTTCCTCCTTGTTAATGATTAAGGTGCTTTCGCAAACACGCTGGTTCCATTATAGCGAAACTGAAGAAAAAAACAAGCGGTCACTCTGTTTTTTTCCATAAGTTAGAGGAACTCTGCCATGGAGAGAGAAAATTTCTTAGCCCGGCGGCCAGGCAAAGAGAAAAAGCCGGGCCGCCCACGATGGCGGCCCGGTTTTGCGTTATTTCTTTCGGGAGGCCTGCTTCATCCGCTCGCCGTGGTCCAGGATGCGCTTGCGAAGCCGCAGGTTCTCCGGGGTGACCTCCAGCAGCTCGTCGTCGGCCAGGAACTCCAGGTCCTGCTCCAGGGACATGATGCGGGGGCTGGTCAGCCGCAGGGCGTCGTCGGAGCCGGAGGCCCGCATGTTGGTCAGCTGCTTCTTCTTGCAGACGTTGACCGAGATATCCTCCTGCTTGGGGCACTCGCCCACGATCATCCCGGCGTATACCGGGGTGCCCGCGCCGATGAAGAGGACGCCCCGCTCCTGGGCGTTAAAGAGGCCGTAGGTCACGGCCTCCCCGGTCTCGAAGGCCACCAGGCTGCCGGTGCTCCGCCGGGCGATCTCCCCCTTCATGGGGGCGTACTCCTCGAAGACGGAGGCCATGATGCCCTCGCCCTTGGTGGCGGTCAAAAACTCGTTGCGGTAGCCGAAGAGGCCCCGGGAGGGCACCAGGAACTGGGCCTTCATCCGGTCGCCGATGGGGGTCATGTCGATGAGGTCGCCCTTGCGGCGGCCGATGGCCTCGATGCAGGAGCCGATGGCGTCGGCGGGGACGTCCACCACCAGCCGCTCGATGGGCTCGCACTGCTTGCCGTCGATCTCCTGGAAGAGGACCCTGGGGGGAGAGACCTGGAACTCGTAGCCCTCCCGGCGCATGGTCTCGATGAGGATGGAAAGGCTCATCTCTCCCCGGCCCGCCACGTTGAAGGAGTCGGTGTTGTCGGTCTCGGTGACCTTCAAAGACACGTCCTTCAGCGTCTCCCGCTGGAGCCGCTCTCGGATCTGGCGGGAGGTGACGAACTTGCCCTCCCGGCCGGCGAAGGGGGAGTCGTTGACCGAGAAGGTCATCTCCATGGTGGGGGCGGAGATCTTCACGAACTCGATGGGCTCCACCGCGGCGGGGGAGCAGATGGTGTCACCGATGGTGATGTCGCCGATGCCGCTCATGGCGATGATGCTGCCGGCGGAGGAGGACTCCACGGGGACCTTGGCCAGGCCGTCGAATTCATAGATGGCGGTGGCCTTGGCCTTCTTGGGGGCCTCGTCGGGGGTGTGGAAGTTGCACACGGCAATTTCCTCATTCTGCTTGATGGAGCCCCGCTCGATGCGTCCGATGGCGATGCGGCCCACAAACTCGTTGTAGTCGATGGAGGACACCAACATCTGGAATGGCTTGGTGTCGTCGGCCTCGGGGGCGGGGATATAGTTCAAAATGGTGTCAAAGAGGGGGGTCAGGTCGGTGCCCGCCACCTCGGGGGAGTAGGAGGCGGTGCCCTGCCGGCCGGAGCAGAACAGGGTGGGGGAGTCGAACTGCTCCTCGGTGGCGTTGAGCTCCATCAGCAGCTCCAGCACCTCGTCGCACACCTCGTGGATGCGCTGGTCGGGCCGGTCGATCTTGTTCACCACCACGATGACCCGGTGGCCCAGCTCCAGGGCCTTGGACAGGACAAACCGGGTCTGGGGCATGGGGCCCTCGGCGGCGTCCACCAGGAGGATGACGCCGTTGACCATCTTCAGGATACGCTCCACCTCGCCGCCGAAGTCGGCGTGGCCCGGGGTGTCCACGATGTTGATCTTGGTGTCTTTATAGTGCACGGCGGTATTTTTGGCGAGGATGGTGATGCCCCGCTCCCGCTCCAGATCGCCGGAGTCCATGACGCGGTCCACGGTGGCCTGGTTCTCCCGGTAGATGCCGCCCTGCTTGAGCATCTCATCCACCAGAGTGGTCTTGCCGTGGTCGACGTGGGCGATGATGGCGACGTTTCTCAAATGCTGATTCTGCAACTTCCTGCACCTCAAATCTTTCGTGCTTCAAATAATCATACTTTTTTACATACGAACATCTATTATATCCTGGGAAAGGCAGAAAAGCAACTGTTTTGCTTTAAAAAACTCCCAATTTCCTTTTGTGTTCCCTTACCACAGCGTATTGCCCCCTATACACTGAGGGCAGGAATTACTGCTTCCGATTTATCTGCTTTGCTTCATTCGTCTTGCGGCAGAACCTATTGCAATTCCTATAGCAGATATCACTGCACCGCCCACGATCATCCCAAATTCAGGCATATTGAACTTGTGGAACGCTACCATGTTGGCCACGCTGAAGGTTGCGTACTCTGCCAACATATACATAACACCAAAAACAATGGCAGATACCCATTTTTGATTACCCCAGTAGTTATTCCTTCCAATCATTAAAGAGAAGATGAAAGTCGAAACCGGGAGCAATACCCATAGGAACATCAAGCTATATCCCATTGCATCAGATCCGCTTGTGAAGAACCAGAAAACAATAATTGCAAAAGCCCAGATTGCAAGGTAAACGGAAATAAATGTGATTTTTGCTTTACGGTCATTGCTCTTAACTGTGTTTGTACTTTCTTCCAGATAGTCTAAGTAATTCGGCATAGTCTTTTCCTCCTTTAGCAAGTGGTCAAGGCTGATGTGGTATAAGTCACTCATTTTCACTACGCTTATAATGTCCGGGTAGGTTTTTTCATTTTCCCAGTTTGAAACTGTCTGACGGCTCACACCAAGGACTTCTGCTACCTGCTCTTGTGTAAGGTTTGCGTTAAGTCGTGCATTTTTAATTTTAGAACCAATATCCATTAACCACACCACCTTTTCTATTGAAATCATACCGCTAAAGAAACCTTTAGTCTATCAGATATATTTTACGTCTTCTAAACTCCACAGTCAAAATCCTTTTACATCATACAATATTTCTCTGTTTTCACAAGGCAACGAGGATATTCACGCTGTTATCCGCCGCTCATTGGTGGGAACACATAATCGAATTGGGAGTTAAAAAAAGAAAACATGCCGCATTTTTTCTTGGAAAAATGCGGCATGTGGTATTTGATTCCGGTCACATATGAAATTCCAGGTCGGACAGGTCCCGCTGGTCAAGGCAGCCGTGCCGGCACAGGGCGGCGGTGAGGGCCTTGGCGTCCCCGTCGTAGAGGCGGGAGACCAGCACCTCGGTCAGGTCCCAGCCGTACTCGTCCCGGGTAAAGCCCGCGGCATAGGCGGCCACGTCGGCGGTCTTGTCCACCGAGACGGAGCCCTTTTCGGCCAGCCGGGTCAGCAGGGAGCGGACGGTGGTGCGCTCCCACCCCCGGGTCACCTTCAGCGTCTCCTGGAGCTCCTTGGCGGTCATCGGCGTTCCGGCATCCCACAAGGCCTCCATCACGGAGAGCTCGGCCTCCGAAATCCGGCGGCTGGCGTAATCTGACATAGCGACCCCTCGTTTCCTGTTTTTACTCCAATTTATTACTAAGAGTAAACGATTTCCAGGGAAATGTCAAGGCGGCCTCATTCTCCCTCCCTTCCCCGCTCCAGATCCCAGATGCGGCGGTCGGCCCGAAAGACCAGGCAGGTGACCGTCCCCAGCAGGCTTAGAAGGAAAAACAGCAGGGCGGCGCCCGCCCCTTTCCCCGTGCCGAAAAGGCGGGCAAGGAGGGCGCCGGGGCCCTGGGCGGCCATGAGAGGCTCGAAGAGCTTGTCCACCAGAAGCCCGCCCAGGGTGTAGCCCAGGGGGATGGTGAAAAACTGGAGGGTGTTCCGGGCGGAGTAGACCCGCCCCTGCATGGGAATGGGGATGACGCCGCGCATCAGGGCGTCCAGATTGGTATTCATGATCGGGATGCCCACCCAGCCCAGGATGGCCCCCAGGCACCAGACGGGGAGGTCACGGCCCAGGGCGAGGAGCAGATTTTCCGTGCCCATGGTCAGCAGCAGGGCGTTGCAGATGACCCGCACCCGGCTCCTGGGGGGCGGCAGTATGGCGGCCAGAAGGCTCCCCGCCAGCATGGCGGCCCCCGAGACCGTGTTCACGATGCCGTAGACCTGTTCCCCGCCCCCTCTCGGGGAGAGCAGAAGGGCGGGCAGGGCGGCGTTGTAGACCGAGGCGGTGAAATTGATGGCCGCCAGGAACAGGATCAGGTGGAGGATGCCCCGGTTTTCCCGCAGGTACCGAAGCCCCGCCCCGGCGGCGCGGAAAAGACGCTCCCCCTCCCCCGCCGCCCCGGGCGCCGGGGGAATGGCGATTCGGAACAAAAGGGTGCCGAAGGCGACGAGAAAAGTGGCCAGGTCGAAAAGGATGACCACCCGGAGCCCGGCCAGGGCAAAGAGAGCGGAGGCCAGCGCCGGAGCCAGGATGCTGTTGAGGGAGTTGGAGAGGGAGCGCAGGGCGCCCACCTTCTGGTACTGGTCCTGAGGGGCCAGCAGGCTGACCGCCACCTCGGAGGCGGGCTGCTGAAAGGTGTTCATCAGCCCGCTGAGGGAGTTGAGCAGGTAGAGGTGCCAGATCCGCAGGCCGCCGCCCTCTAGCAGGATCAGCACCGCCGCGGTGCAGCAGGCGGCGAAGGTGTCGCTGAAAAGCATGACCCGCTTCTTGTCCCACCGGTCGCTGAGGGCGCCGGCAAAGACGCTCATAAGGATGTACGGGGCGTAAGAGCAGACGGAGAGCAGGGCGGTGGTCAGGGCGGACCCGGAATTTTGATAGGACCAGACCACCAGAGCGAAGCTGGTCATGGAGCTGCCAAGGGTGGAAAAGGACTGGGTGAGCCACAGGAGCAGGAAGGGCCCCATGGCGTGGGTGTTCAAATGACGTTTCATACAGACTTTGCTCCTTTTGTTTGTATTAATAAAACAAAAGCAAAGCCTGTCGGGGCGATGAGTCAGAAAGAATATCCTCTATGCAGGCCGCCCGTCAGGCTTTGCATAGAGGAGAGACAAGGCAGAGTTTCACGGAGAAGTTCGCCTCCTTTCACGGCGCGGGGGAATCGGCCGGCGGCGGGAGAGGTGTTTCCGATTATCCATGGAAGCAGGCCTCTCCCCTGCCGGATGAGGACGCAGGCTCACAGATCCAGCCCCGTCAGCCTCCGGCGGACCAGGTCGAAGGCGTGGCTGGCCGCCACGGTGCGCACTCGTTCCCGGGGCCCGGCGGCGTGGATGGCGCGGACGTGGACGCCCCCCTCCCAGGCCAGGGCCACGTACACGAGCCCCACCGGGTTGCCCCGGTCGTCGGCGTCCGGCCCGGCCACCCCGGTGGCGGACACCGCCAAATCGGCCCCCAGCGCCCGGCGGGCGCCCTCCGCCATGGCCCTCGCCACCGGCTCGGAGACGGCGCCGTACTGGTCCAGCAGGTCTTGGGGAACGCCCAGAACGCAGTGCTTCACCTCGTTGGTATAGCTCACCACCCCCCCCCGGAAGGCGGCGGAGGCCCCGGACAGGTCGGTGAACCGCTTGGCGATGAGCCCGCCGGTGCAGCTCTCGGCGGCGGAGAGGGTGAGGCCCTGTTCCCGGAGCAGGGACAGGCACACAGACTCCAAAGAGGGCACGTCTGCGCCGTAGATGAGGGGGCCGAACCGTTCCCGCAGCTCCCGCTCCACCGGGGCGATGAGGGCCTGGGCGGCGTGGTCATCCTCCGCCTTGGCGGTGATGCGCAGCTCCACCTCCCCCTCCTTGGCGTAGGGGGCCAGGGTGGGGTTCTGGAGGGAATTCATTTGCTCCCGGAGCTGGTGTTCCACCGCCGACTCCCCCATGCCGAAAATGCGCAGGGACCGGCTGGCGATGACCCCGTCGGTGAGGTCCCGGAGGTAGGGCACGGCCCGGGCCCGAAACATGGGTCCGCACTCGGAGGGGGGGCCGGGGAGCATCACCACGTGGACGCCCCCGGCCTCGAACCCGCACCCGGGGGCGGTGCCCCAGTCGTTTTGGAAGGGGGTGCAGCCCTCGGGAAGATAAGCCTGCTGGTAGTTATTCTCGGTCATCTTTTGGCCCGCCTCGGGGTGGAGCTTTTGGAAGTAGGCCTCCATCCGCTGGGCGGCCTCAGGGTTGTAGACCAGCTTTTTGCCGAAGGCCTCGGCCAGGACGTTTTTGGTCAGGTCGTCGCAGGTGGGGCCCAGGCCGCCGGTGGTGATGAGGATGTCGGCCCGGCCCTTGGCGATGTCCACAGCCTGGCGCAGGCGGTCGGGGTTATCCCCCACCACGGTGTGGTAAAAGACGTTGATGCCCAGGGCGGAGAGCTCCTTGGACAAGGTCTGGGCGTCGGTGTTGGCGATGTTGCCCAGAAGCAACTCGGTGCCGACGGCGATAAGTTCAGCGGTGTGGGACATTTGACAGGACTTCCTTTCCAAATTTGTTTGTCCGCCTTGAACGGTGGTACCCCCTGCTGTGCTCCCCGTGGAAGAGAGATCCGCCCGGCATAGCCGGGCGGCCTACGCTAAAAACTTGCCACTGGCAAGTTTTCTTAACGCTGCGGGGCCTCGGCCCCCTTGTTTGGATTCATCCCCCGGGGCTGTCCGCAAGAGTGTGGGAAGACCCCGTCCACTTGCCTCGTAACGGGTCCGGGGTTCGACAGGTCTTAGGCTTCCCTTGGGGGAAGCTGTCGAGCGCAGCGAGACTGATGAGGGGAACTTATCGGCTTAGTAAAACCTTTTCTATTATCCCCAGTTTCCCTCATCCGTCAGCCCTTCGGGCTGCCACCTTCCCCCAGGGGGAAGGCTAAGGACATGTGCGAATGGGGCACTTATCGATCAAGAGCACGTCAGTGGCAGCGGCGCGAAAGGGGCTACGTGTCGCACAGACGCTCCTGTGCTTATACCCCTAGCTTCGGGCAGTAGACCTTCTACTAAAAAGGGAGTCTGCGTGCAGGTTAGCACCAAAGATTTTTCTTTGGGGGTCTGAGGCAGCAGCGTTTAGAAAATGCGCCGGCGGCGCATTTTTAGCGGAGCCTGGCCGGCTATGCCGGCCAGGTCACGCTTCCCTAAGACCGAAAAGAAATGTTCCCCAGATTTATCCACGTCCCGACGTACAACCAGGCACCAACCAAACAGTATCCGCCGACCCCTCATTCCACGCTGATATGGATGCGCTCGATATGGTCCGCGGCGTCCTTCACCATGGCGTCCACGTCCAGCTTTTCCTCGGCGGCCTCGCACTCGGCCACGGTGGGCCGGAGCTTGGGGTGCTTAGGGGTAAAGACGGTGCAGCAGTCCTCATAGGGGAGGATGGAGGTCTCAAAGGTGTCGATGCGCCGGGAGATACGGATGATCTCCTCCTTGTCCATGCCCACCACCGGGCGGAAAACCGGCAGGGAGGTGACGGCGCCGGTGCACTGCATGGCCTCCATGGTCTGGCTGGCCACCTGGCCCAGGCTCTCGCCGGTGACCAGGCACCCCGCCCCGGTGCGGCGGGCCACCTCGGCGGAAATGCGCATCATGAACCGGCGCATGAGGATGGTGAAGAGTTCCTCAGGGCAGGAGCGGCGCAGTTCCTCCTGGATGGCGGTGAAGGGCACCACGTGGACCACCAGCCGCCCTGTCCAGGGGGTCAGGATCTTGGCCAGGTCCAGCACCTTCTGCTTGGCCTCCTCGGAGGTGTAGGGGTAGGAGAAGAAGTGGACCATCTCCAGGCACAGCCCCCGCTTGGCCATCATCCAGGAGGCCACGGGGGAGTCGATGCCGCCGGAGAGAAGGCTCACGGCCCGTCCGCCCATGCCCACGGGCAGGCCGCCCGCCCCCGGCTCGGTGTTGCCGTGGACGAAGGCGGCGTCGTCCCGGACCTCCACGTAGACAGTGAGGTCGGGGTGGTGCATGTCGGCGGTGAGGTGGGGGTAAAGATCATCCAGCTCCCCGCCCAGGTATTGGGCCAGCTGGATGGAGTTGAGGGGGAAGGCCTTGTCCGAACGCTTGCACTCCACCTTGAAGGTCCCGGCGGCGGCCAGTTGGGGGGCCAGAAACTCCCGGATGGTGGTCAGCATGACCTCCTTGTCCTTGGCGCAGGCCCGGCACCGGCAGACGCCCACGGCGCCGAAAACCCGTTTCATGGCCTCGAAGGCCCCGTCCATATCGCAGTCGTCGCTCTGGGGCTCCACGTAGGTGATGGACTGCTTGGTGGTCACCTGGAAGGAGCCGTAGGAATGGAGCCTCCGGCGGGCGTTGGACATGAGCTTTTCTTCAAAGGTGCGGCGGTTCAGGCCCTTCAGGACCAGCTCGCCCAGCTTCAGGAGAATGATTTCGTTCAATGGAATGACCTCACTTTAAATATCTGATGTTGAAAGGGGGCCCCGATCCGACCACGGGGCAGTGGAATCAAGAGAAGGAAAACCGTCTTTTCAAACGGCGTCTCCCCGTTTTGACGGGAACGCTATTTCGCCAGCCAGCCGCTGGCCCGGTACTGGAGGGCCTCCGCCAGGTGGGGGACCTGGATGGCCTCGCTGTGGTCCAGGTCGGCGATGGTCCGCGCCACCCGGAGGATGCGGTCATAGCTGCGGGCGGTGAGGCCCATGCGCTCGAAAGCCCCCTTCAAAAGGGCCTGGCAGGGGCCGTCCAGGGGGCAGAAGGCCTCCAGCTCCCCCCGGCCCATCTGGGCGTTGCAGGGCACGCCCTCCGCCCCGAAGCGAGCGGCCTGGACCGAGCGGGCGGCATCCACCCGCCCTTTGATGGCGGCGGAGGTCTCCCCCGCCGGTTTTTCCGAGAGAGTGTCGAAGTCGGGGGCGTCCACCTCCACCGTCAGGTCCACCCGGTCCAGCAGAGGGCCGGAGAGCTTGGACTGGTACTTCTCCACGTCCTTGGGCGAACACTTGCACCGGGCGCCGTGGCCGTACCAGCCGCATTTGCAGGGGTTCATGGCGCACACCAGCATGAATTGGGCGGGGAAGCGCTCGCTGCCGCCGGCCCGGGTGATCTGCACCGTCCCCTCCTCCATGGGCTGGCGGAGGACCTCCAGCACGTCCTTGTGAAATTCCGGCAGCTCGTCCAGGAAGAGGACGCCGTGGTGGGCCAGGGAGATCTCCCCTGGCCGGGGGATGGGGGCGCCGCCCCCGGCCATGCCCATGGCCGAGATGGTGTGGTGGGGGGCGCGGAAGGGCCGGGCGGTGAGCAGGGGCCGGTCCTTGTCGGTGAGCCCCAGCACCGACCACACGGCGGTGGCCTCCAAGGCCTCCCGCTCCGACAGGCCGGGGAGGATGGAGGGCAGCCTTCTCGCCAGCATGGACTTGCCCGAGCCCGGCGGGCCGATCATCAGCACGTTGTGGCCCCCGGCGGCGGCGATCTCCAGGGCCCGCTTTACGTTCTCCTGGCCCTTCACCTCCGCAAAGTCCAGGACCTCCTCCCCCTCCGCTCCCGGGCTCCAGGGCGGGGCCGGGGAGATGGGCGCCTCCCCCGTCAGGTGGGCCACCAGCTGGGAGACGTGGGCCACGGGGTACACCGCCGGCCCCTTGGCCAGGGTAGCCTCCGCCGCGGCGTCGGCGGGGACGAAGAGGGCCTCGATCCCCGCCGCCTTTGCCGCCAGGGCCATGGGGAGCATCCCCGGCACGCTCCGCACCGCCCCGGAGAGGGACAGCTCCCCCAGAAAGGCGGCCTTGGGGGAGACCGGGGGCAGCTGGCCCCCGGCGGAGAGGATGCCCACCAGAATGGGCAGGTCGTAGACCGTGCCCCCCTTCCGCCGGTCGGCGGGGGCCAGGTTCACCGTGATGCGGGAGACGGGAAAGGTGAAGCCGCAGTTCTTCACCGCCGCGCGCACCCGGTCCCGGGCTTCCTTCACAGCCGTGTCGGGGAGCCCCACGATCTCAAAATTGGGTAGGCCGCCGGAGAGGTCGCACTCGGCGGTGACCTCGTAGCCCTCCACGCCGCGGAGGCCCAGGGAGCGCACCTGGGTCATCATGGAAAAAGCCCCCTTTCGTTTTGGGGTTATTGTACCACAGAGGAGGGGAGTTGGCAAAAGAAATGGATTTTCCCGGAAGGTACACGCCGCTGGGATGGGGACGGCAGGGTGCCGCTATGTAAAAACGGCCGGGTGGTGGGGAGGAGACACGCGGAGTTGAAAAATTGACTCCAATAAAACGAAGCGTATAATAAAGGTGTGAAATAAAAGTTTCGCTGTGAAATTACGGTTGAGGAGAGGAGTTTGTATGAAAGCCAAACGTTCGGCTGTTATTTTGTTGCTTTCTGGTGTCATATTAGTCCTCTTTACAAATTATTATCTTCCGAAAAAGCCTCCTGACCCTTTTGCCGAGCTTTGCGCAAGCAGCAGCGATGATTTGCCCATGGGATTCATTCGAAATTTTCAAGACGCCGGCGGCGGTTACTACTTTGTGTTTGATGATTTGGCTGGTCGGCTGATATCATATTCATATCAACCGCCAGCCGATGATCAAGAAGAGGCAAAAAAGGCCGCAGATCCCAAATGGAGCTTTGAAATCATCCTAACCAGTAGTTCCGACTTGCAGCAATATCATTTTTCTGTGCTGGAGAATGAGATCAATTATAGAGTATTGATTTCATCAGATTGGATTTCAATCAACGGGGTGCTTTACAAGCTTTATTATGCTGCTGATCTGGAAGAAAGCTGTGCCAAGTGGTGGACTTACTACAAAGATCATCAAGATGAATTGATCTGTGAGTACGTTTTTCCGACATGACACGCACGGGAACAGAGGGACGGCCCTTCCGTCTGGCGCCCCTCCCCCTAATCAGGAGCCCCCGGCGGCGCAGAGCGCCGCCGGGGGCCTTTTGCCCTCAGCCGCCGACATGGGATGTCTACTATATAAACGTCAAGTCTATGAACAAAACGCCCAAAAGGAACTCTCAACAGGTGATAAACAAAGGGGTTTAAAAAATCCTTACTTTTTCCATTTTGAGAGAAACAGGTGCACTTTCCACAAAAAAATGTCCCGAGAATGGAAAGAGGCTGTTTACAAAATGAAAAGCAGGTGATAGAATAAGGACGCTGCGTAACAACCGATTCAATTTTTTCCGTGAAATACCTGAAGGAGGAATCGTTCAAAATGGCGAGACAATTCAAATCCATGGACGGTAACACCGCTGCGGCGCACGTATCTTATGCGTTCACCGAAGTGGCGGGCATCTACCCCATCACTCCGTCCAGCCCCATGGCCGACTATGTTGACCAGTGGGCCGCCGCGGGCCGCAAGAACATCTTCGGCAACACCGTGAAGGTCATCGAGATGCAGTCCGAGGCCGGCGCCGCCGGCACCGTCCACGGCTCTCTGGCCGCGGGCGCTCTGACCACTACTTACACCGCTTCCCAGGGCCTTCTGCTGATGATCCCCAACATGTACAAGATCTCCGGCGAGCTGCTGCCCGGCGTGTTCCACGTGTCCGCCCGTACCGTGGCCACCCACGCCCTGAACATCTTCGGCGACCACTCCGACGTGATGGCCTGCCGCCAGACCGGCTTCGGCATGCTGGCCGAGTCCAACCCCCAGGAGGTCATGGACCTGGGCGCCGTGGCCCACCTGGCCGCCATCAAGAGCCGTGTCCCCTTCATCAACTTCTTCGACGGTTTCCGGACCTCCCACGAGATCCAGAAGATCGCCATCTGGGACTATGATGATCTCAAGGACATGGTGGACATGGACGCCGTCAACGAGTTCCGCGCCCGGGCCCTGAACCCCGAGCATCCCACCATGCGCGGCTCCCACGAGAACGGCGACGTGTTCTTCCAGCACCGCGAGGCCTGCAACAAGTACTACGACGAGGTCCCCGGCATCGTCGAGGAGTACATGGCCAAGGTCAACGCCAAGCTGGGCACCAACTACCAGCTGTTCAACTACTACGGCGCCCCCGACGCCGACCGGGTCATCATCGCCATGGGCTCCATCTGCGACGTGACCGAGGAAGTGGTGGACTACATGAACGCCCACGGCGAGAAGGTGGGCCTCATCAAGGTGCGGCTGTACCGCCCCTTCCGGGCCGACAAGCTCATCGCCGCCCTCCCCGCCACCTGCAAGAAGATCGCCGTGCTGGACCGCACCAAGGAGCCCGGCTCCCTGGGCGAGCCCCTCTACCAGGACGTGATCTCCGCCCTGTTCGAGGCCGGCATCACCGACAAGACCGTCATCGGCGGCCGTTACGGCCTGGGCTCCAAGGATACGCCTCCCGCCAGCGTGTTCGCTGTCTACGAGGAGCTCCAGAAGGCCGAGCCCAAGCGTGAGTTCACCATCGGCATCGTGGACGACGTGACCCACATGTCCCTGGAGGAGCACGCCTGCCCCAACACCGCGGCTCCCGGCACCATCGAGTGCAAGTTCTGGGGTCTGGGCGGCGACGGCACCGTGGGCGCCAACAAGAACTCCACCAAGATTATCGGCGACCACACCGACAAGTACATCCAGGCGTACTTCCAGTACGACTCCAAGAAGACCGGCGGCGTGACCATCAGCCACCTGCGCTTCGGCGATCAGCCCATCCGGGCCCCCTACTACATCAACAAGGCCGACTTCGTGGCCTGCCACGTGCCCTCCTACATCATCAAGGCCTTCCCCATGGTCCGTGACGTGAAGGACGGCGGCATCTTCCTCATCAACTGCCAGTGGTCCGACGAGGAGCTGGATCACCACATGCCCGCCGTGGCCAAGCGCTACATCGCCGAGCATAACATCCAGGTCTACACCATCAACGCCATCGACGCGGCCATCGAGATCGGCATGGGCAAGCGCACCAACACCATCCTCCAGTCCGCCTTCTTCGCTCTGGCCAAGATCATCCCCGCCGAGCAGGCTTTGGAGTACATGAAGGACGCCGCCACCCACTCCTACCTGAAGAAGGGCCAGGACGTGGTGGACATGAACCACAAGGCCATCGACATGGGCGCCTCCCTCCTGCACAAGGTGGAGATCCCCGCCTCCTGGAAGGACGCCAAGGACGCCCCCAAGGCCAGCAGCCTCACCGGCCGTCCCGCCACCGTGAAGATGGTGGAAGAGCTGATGGAGCCCATGGGCCGCATGGACGGCGACAGCCTGCCCGTGTCCGCCTTCTACAACAACGGCCACGTGGACGGCACCTTCCAGCAGGGCGCCGCCGCCTACGAGAAGCGCGGCGTTGCCGTCACCGTCCCCGCCTGGGATCAGGACAAGTGCATCCAGTGCAACCAGTGCGCCTATGTCTGCCCCCACGCCACCATCCGTCCCTTCGCTCTGACCGCTGACGAGGCCAAGAATGCCCCCGCCGCCGCCAAGATCGTGGACATCAAGGCCGGCAAGGGCAAGGGCGTGTACCAGTACACCATGGCCGTCTCCCCCCTGGACTGCATGGGCTGCGGCGTGTGCGTGGGCGTCTGCCCCACCAAGGCCATCACCATGGAGCCCCAGGAGAGCCAGGCCGCCCAGCAGGAGGTCTTCGACTACTGCGTGGCCCAGGTGGCCGAGAAGGCCGACATGGTGGGTGTCACCTCCGTCAAGGACAGCCAGTTCAAGACCCCCCTGCTGGAGTTCTCCGGCTCCTGCGCCGGCTGCGCCGAGACCTCTTACGCCCGTCTCATCACCCAGGTGTGCGGCGACCGGATGTACGTCTCCAACGCCACCGGCTGCTCCTCCATCTGGGGCGGTCCCGCCGCCACCTCCCCCTTCACCGTCGACAAGGAGGGCAAGGGTCCCGCTTGGGCCAACTCCCTGTTTGAGGACAACGCCGAGCACGGCCTGGGCTTCTTCTACGGCCAGAAGGCCATCCGTGACCGCCTGGTCCAGAAGACCGAGGCCCTCATCGCCGTGCCCTACACCGATCCCGAGTTGAAGGCCGCCGCTCAGGCCTGGCTGGACACTTTGGAGGACGGCACCGCCAACGCCGCGGCCGCCAAGAAGTACATTGCCGAGCTGGAAGAGTGCCGCATGACCGTGGACGACTGCGTCGCCTTTACCTCCAGCCCCGCCGCCGCGGGCGTCTTCGGCGACAAGCTGCCCGAGATGAAGGCCCACGCCCAGGAGATGAAGGCCGCCGGCAAGGAGTTCTGCGACTGCGAGGCCTGCACTCTGGTGACTGAGATCCTCTCCCACAAGGAGTTCCTGTCCAAGAAGTCCATCTGGATCTTCGGCGGCGACGGCTGGGCCTACGACATCGGCTTCGGCGGCCTGGACCACGTGCTGGCCTCCGGCGAGGACGTGAACGTCATGGTCTTCGACACCGAGGTGTATTCCAACACCGGCGGCCAGGCCTCCAAGTCCACCAACTTCGGCGCCGTGGCCCAGTTCGCCGCGGCCGGCAAGTCCACCGCCAAGAAGTCCCTGGCCGAGATCGCCATGAGCTACGGCTACGTCTACGTGGCCCAGGTGGCCATGGGCGCCAACATGGCTCAGACCTTGACCGCCATCCGTGAGGCCGAGGCTTACCACGGCCCCTCCCTGGTCATCGGCTACTCCCCCTGCGAGATGCACTCCATCAAGGGCGGCATGCTCCACTGCCAGGACGAGATGAAGAAGGCTGTCGAGTGCGGCTACTGGAACATGTTCCGGTTCAACCCCGACCTGAAGAAGGAGGGCAAGAGCCCCTTCATCATGGACTCCAAGGAGCCCAAGGGCGGCTATCAGGACTTCCTGATGAACGAGGCCCGCTACTCCGCTCTGACCCGCTCCTTCCCCGAGCGCGCCAAGGAGCTGTTCGCCAAGAGCGAGGAGTCTGCCAAGGCCCGTTACGAGCACCTGATGAGACTGCAGGAGCTGTACAAGTAAGATCAAAGCTCTCTGGGAGCGCCCCGTCAAAGACGGGGCGCTCCTTTTTTGGCAAAACGGGCGGCGGTCTCCGTCCGGCCCCGTATAACCCCCGGCATATTTGTCCACACTTTCCATACAATGGTTTTAGAAAGGAAGGTGGCGCATATGCCGCAACGTTGGAAGCTGCCCTGGCGGCGGGAGACGCCGGACCGGGGGATGGAGGACAGGCAGACCTTGGAGGAGAGCCTGGAACACACCAGGGTGCTCCTGGCCCAGGCCTATGCCGGATTCAACTACGCCGCCGACGGGGAGCTGGTGGAATCCTACGTCTACGAGATCCAGGCCCTTCAGACCCGGTACTCCTACCTCCTCCGGCAGCGCAAGGCCCTGGAGGTCCCGGCGGCCCTCCAGGGGGCCGTGCAGCCCGCCCTGCCCGCGGTGTGAGGATGGAACTGGTGATGGAAAGCCTGCCCTGGCTGCTGGGGAGTTTGGCCATCGTGGTGGCCCTGGCCCTTCTGCGGCGGCCTTTGAGCGGGCTGCTGCGGCTCCTGGCCCGGACGGGGGTGGGGCTGGCCTGCCTGTCCCTTTTTGCCCCTGTGGGGGCCTTCCTGGGGGCCGGGCTGGGGGTAAACCTCCTCAACGCCCTGGTGCTGGGGGTGCTGGGGGCGCCGGGCTTCGGGCTGCTGCTCATGCTCCGCTGGGTGCTGCGGTGAAGGCATAAAAGAAGGCCGGACCTAAAAGGTCCGGCCTTCTTTTGCTGCTGCCGATCTCTATTTCCCTGAGTGACCCGCCCCGGCGGCGGAGCAGCCGCAGCCGCAGCTGGAACAGCTCCCCCCGCAGGAGCAGCCGCCCTTGCCCTGGCGCTTGTTGTGGATGCCCCGGGCGACAATGGCCGCAAAGAGGACAAAAATGATGAGGCCGATGAGAATGGTAGGCGCGTTCATAGAGGATACCTCCTTATTTGGCCGTGGCGGCGGCCACGGAGCTGATGGAAAGGTGGTTCTCGTCATACCGGTTCCTGCGGGCCAGCAGATAGATCAGGCCGGCCAGGCAGAGCACGGCGGCGACGGTGCCGGCGCCGAAGGCCACCTCGCCCAGGATGAGCCCGCCCAGCTGGTAAATGATAAGGGAGGCAACATAGGCGAAGCCGCACATATAGCCGATGGCGGCCAGGGTCCACTTGGTGTTGTTCATCTCCCGCTTGATGGCGCCCATGGCGGCGAAGCAGGGGGCGCACAGCAGGTTGAAGATCATGAAGGAATAGGCGGAGAGGGCGGTGTAGGCCATGGCGATCTGGGCGCTCAGGTTTCCCGGATAGAGGACGCCGAAGGTGGAGACCACCTCCTCCTTGGCGATGAGGCCGGTAATGGTGGCCACGGCGGCCTGCCAGTTTCCAAAGCCCAAGGGGGCGAAGAGGAAGGCGATGGCGGAGCCCACAGCGGCCAGCAGGGAGTGGTTGTTGTCCTCCACCAGGCCGAAGGCGCCGTCCACGAAGCCGAAGCCCTGGAGGAACCATAGGATGATGGAGGAAGCCAGGATGATGGTGCCCGCCCGCTTGATGAAGGACCAGCCCCGCTCCCAGGTGGAACGCAGGACGTTGGAGGCGGCGGGCACGTGGTAGGCGGGCAGCTCCATAACGAAGGGGGCGGGGTCACCGGCAAAGGCCTTCAGCTTTTTGAGCATGATGCCGGAGAGAATGATGGCGGCCACGCCGATAAAGTAGGCGGAGGTGGCCACCAGGCCGCTGCCCCCGAACAGGGCCCCGGCGAAGAGGGCGATGATGGGCATTTTCGCCCCGCAGGGGATGAAACAGGTGGTCATGATGGTCATGCGCCGGTCCCGTTCGTTTTCAATGGTGCGGGAGGCCATGACGCCGGGGACGCCGCAGCCGGTGCCCACCAGCATGGGGATAAAGGACTTGCCCGAGAGGCCGAACTTGCGGAAGATCCGGTCCATGATGAAGGCCACCCGGGCCATATAGCCCACGTCCTCCAGGATGGAGAGCATGAGGAAGAGGACCAGCATTTGGGGCACGAAGCCCAGCACGGCCCCCACGCCGCCGATGATGCCGTCCACGATGAGGCCCTGGAGCCAGCCGGCCACCTGGAGATTCTCCAGCCAGCCGCCCACCACCACGGGGATGCCGTTCACCCAGGCGCCGTAGTCGGCGGGGTCGGGCTCGGTTACCGTAAGGGCCTGGGCGTAGGCCTCCGCCGTCACGGGCTCAGCGGTGGTCTCGCCGGTCTCGTCGTCGTAAAAGTAGACCTCAGCGTCGCCGTTTTCGTAGCCGGCGATCATGGCCTGGGCCTCCTCATAGGCCCCGGCGGCGTCCTCATAGCCGGCACCGCCGGATAGGAACCAGCCGTCTCCGAAGAGGCCGTCGTTGGTCCAGTCGGTGGCCCAGGTGCCCACAGTGCCGATGGCGATGTAGTAGACCAGGAACATGACCGCCACGAAGATGGGCAGGGCCAGGACCCGGTTGGTCACCACCCGGTCGATCTTGTCGGAGGCGGACAGGCTGTGTTTGGGGGCCTTTTTCCGCACCGCCCGGTCCACCACGCCGTTGATGTAGGAATAGCGCTGGTTGGTGATGATGCTCTCGGCGTCGTCGTCCAGCTCCCGTTCGCAGTCGGCGATATGCTCTTCCAGGTGGGCCTTCAAATCGGCGGGCAGGCCCAGCTCGGCCATGACCTTCTCGTCCCGCTCAAAGACCTTGATGGCGTACCAGCGGAGATACCAGGGGTCCACTTTGCCCTCAATGGATTCCTCGATGTGGGCGATGGCGTGCTCCACGCTGCCGGTAAAGACGTGGGGGAGGTCGCCGTGGGTCTTGTTCCGGGCCAGGGCCAAGGCCTGTTCCGCGGCCTCCATGCCCCCCTCGCCTTTCAGCGCGGACATGGACACCACCGCGCAGCCCAGGGCATCACCAAGCTTTTTCAGGTCGATCTGGTCGCCGTTTTTGCGCACCAGGTCTATCATGTTCACCGCCACCACCACAGGGAGGCCCAGCTCGATGAGCTGGGTGGTGAGGTAGAGGTTGCGCTCGATGTTGGTGCCGTCCACGATGTTGAGGATGGCGTCGGGCTTCTCCCCCACCAGATAGCTCCGGGCCACCACCTCCTCCAGGGTGTAGGGGGACAGGGAGTAGATGCCGGGCAGGTCCTGAATGACCACGTCCTTGTGGCCCTTGAGCCTGCCCTCCTTCTTCTCCACCGTCACGCCGGGCCAGTTGCCCACGTATTGGCTGGAGCCGGTCAGGGCGTTGAACAGCGTGGTTTTGCCGCAGTTCGGGTTGCCCGCCAGCGCGATCTTGATTTCCATGGTCGGTCTCCTCTCTACTTGGATTAGCTTTCGCTAACTCTCTTGCTGAAAACAGGCGGCGCCGGGCAGCGCCGCCGCGGGGGCTCAGGCGATCTCGATCATCTCGGCGTCCGCCCTGCGGACGGAGAGCTCATAGCCCCGGACGCTCAGCTCCATGGGGTCCCCCAGAGGGGCCACCTTGCGCACGTGCAGGTCCACACCCTTGGTGATGCCCATATCCATGATACGGCGCTTCACCGCGCCCTCGCCATGGAGCTTCACCACGGTGACGGTGTCCCCCACCTTGGCTTCTCGCAGTGTTTTCATGCTCCTTCCTCCTCTCACACACTCAAATCATGATCCGGCTGGCCAGGGTTTTGTCCAGGGCCACCCGGCTGTCCTTTACTTGCAGGATCAGGTTCCCGGCCAGCTCGCTGACCACCGTGACCATGCCGTCCACCACGAAACCCAGCTCGGCCAAATGCTGGCGGATCTCGTCCTTTCCGGTGACCTTGCGGATGACCACGGTCTCCCCGGGCTTTGCCAACGTCAGCGGCATCATCCTACCCTCCTCCTCGTATCCCCTTCTGAGAGTTAGCTAAAACTAACACATGGGGTAAAACACGGGGTTAGCGATTACTAACCCCTGGACTGTGTATGAGTTTACATCAGCTAACCGCATTTGTCAAGACTGATTTTGCAAAAAATTCCCTGCTTCGGACGGGCCCCCGGAGGCTATTTACCCGAGGGCCACGTCCAGAATCATCATCAGGAGAAAGCCGGCCATCACCGAGAGGGTCCCCATATGGGAGTGCTCCCCCAGGTGGGCCTCCGGGACCAGCTCCTCCACCACCACATAGAGCATGGCGCCCGCGGCAAAGGAGAGGAGCCAGGGCATGAAGGGGGCCAGAAAGCCGGAGAGAAGGACCATAAGGATGCCGAAAACGGGCTCCACGATGCCGGAGAGGGAGCCCCGGAGGAAGGCCCGTCCGGCGGACAGCCCCTCCTGCCGCAGGGGGAGGGAGACGGCGGCCCCCTCGGGGAAGTTCTGGATGCCGATGCCGAGGGCCAGGGTCAGGGCGGCGGTGTAGCCGGCGGCGTCGCCGTGCTGGGCGGCCAGGGCGAAGGAGAGGCCTACCGCCATCCCCTCGGGGATGTTGTGCAGGGTGACGGCCAGCACCAGCAGGGTGGTCCGGCGGCAGGAGGTGGACAGGCCCTCCGGCCGGTCGGCCCCGGCGTGGAGGTGGGGCATGAGGCTGTCCAGCAGCAGCAGGAACCCCACGCCCAGCAGAAAGCCGCCCGCCGCGGGGATCCAGCCTACCTTCCCGGCGGCCTCCGCCTCCTCGATGGCGGGGATGAGAAGGCTCCACACCGAGGCGGCGATCATCACCCCGGCGGCAAAGCCCAGAAAGACCCGCTGGAAATTCAGATTGACCGTCTTGCGGAAGAAAAAGACCAGGGCCGCCCCCAGAGTGGTCATGAGGAAGGTGAAGCCGGTGCCTCCGGCGGCCCAGAGCAGCGCTTGTGACATTTGGATCATTCCTTTCTAAGCCCGGGACGGGCGAGGCGGGGGTGGAAAGGGGTTCCCCGCCGAACGGACCAAGCCTACCACGCCGGCGGCCCTTGTGTCAATGCCTTAGTATTCCCGGCGGCTCCCCTTTCCTTGCCGCAAAAAGAGAAAATCATAGTTTCGATGGGCGGTTTAACCCAACTGCGGCCGAACGTTTCAGTACATCGCCGCTATTGTGTCCGCCAGCGGAACTGCGGCCGCAAAAATGCGCCTGGAATCATCTGATTCCAGGCGCGGTTTTGCGGATTTTCAGTCTCGCGCCGCCGGGCCGGAGGCCGGGGCGCCCGACTGGGTGTATTCCCGCATCTCGTCCAGCAGAAGGCGGAGGGAGGGGTTGTGGTTGCTCCTGCACCAGATGGCGTCGGTGCCCACGGGGGGCAGGCGGTCGGTCTTGGTCGCTTGCCCCGGCTTCCTTTCCACCCGAAATGTACTTGAGCGGTTCGGCGTAGCGGCGGGCTCCGCTAACGGCATTGCGGTGTACCATATCCCCGGCAATAAGTCAGGGCTCCGACGAGGGTATCCACACCGGCGGCCGGGGGAATCTTTTGACAGATTCCCCCGGCGTGTGATATCATGAACCGGGTAAAAAAGAGCCCTTCATTGAGCGTTTTAACCAAAAAATCAAGGGGCGGATTGAGCGGAATGGAAGTAGCCGTGACCTGAGAGGGAAGGTGGGTACACATGGAATTGAAACAGCTGGCCTACTTCAAATGCGCGGCGGAATATGAGCATATGACCAAGGCGGCCACCCGGCTGGGGGTGGCCCAGCCCTTTTTGAGCAAGACCATCGCCGCGCTGGAAGAGGAGCTGGGCGTGGAGCTGTTCGACCATGTGGGCCGGGGGATCCGCCTCAACCAAAATGGGGATTTCTTTTATAAACGCATTTCGGAAATACTCAAGAGCCTGGACAGCACTTGCGATGAGCTGAAGAAGATGTCCCATGACTCGGGAAAAACCGTCGAAATCGCCTCAAATATGGGCCTTTATATTTCGTGGCTGCTGTCTTATTTCCGCAAGCAGGCTCCGGATATTCATATCACCTATTCAACTGTGGGGCGGGACCAGCTTGTTGAGATGGCACGGAATAAGACGGTGGATTTTGTTTTGAGCTCTCCGCTGCTGGAGGTGGCGGACCTGGAGACCCGGCTTTTGATGAATGAGGAATGTCCCATCATCTATCCGCCGGGGCACTGGCTGGCCAAGGCAGACCATGTGCGGCTGCGGGATCTGGCGGGGGAGACCTTCGTGGGGCTGAAAAAGGGGTACAGCCTGCGGGAAGAGTCGGACCGGTTTTTTGCCGTGGCTGGCATCGAGCCCCGGTATGCCGTGGAGGTTTCGGATCACCGCATCATGTGGGAACTGGTGAAGTCCGGCTGCGGGCTGGCCTTCAGCAGCTTTACCACGCTGATTACCGACCCGGTGCTGCGGGAAAATTACAAGGTGGTGAATGACCCGCCCTGCTATGGAACCGTGGGGCTGAGCTACCGAAAGGACAAGAAGCAGGACGATATTTTCGACCAGTTTACCGGGATGACCACCCAGTTTTTCAAAGGGCTGAAGCGGGATTCCCAGCTGAGCAAAGAGGGCAGGAAACTCCGATAAATAAAAAAGACACCAAAGAGCCGCTCTGAAAGGACGATCCTTTCGGAGCGGCTCTTTTTATATCGCCTAATCCATAATTTATTTGATATAAATTCATTCGATTTGGGATATTGGACAAAAAACGGCCTTCCAAATAGAATTTGGGTGTGCAAGAAAACGGGAACGGCGGAAGCCGGAAAACGCGGTCTTTTTGGGAAGAAAGGAAGTTGTAACATGGGAAATTGTGTAATCACCGGCGCGGTCCGTACGCCGGTGGGGGCCTATTTGGGCAGCTTGAAGACGGTGCCCGCCTATCAGTTGGGCAGTCTGGTTTTGGAGGAGGCCGTCAGGCGGGGCGGCATCGAGAAGAAGGACGTGGAGCAGGTCATTATGGGCGACGTGCTCAGCAAGACCCCCAATCTGGCCCGGGTGTCGGCGCTGGTGGCGGGCTTTGACGAGAGCGTCCCCGGCTTCTCGGTGGACCGTCAGTGCGGCTCCGCCCTCCAGGCGGTGGTCAGCGCCACCCACGCCATTATGAGCGGGGATGCCGGTATCGTATTGGCCGGCGGCGCGGAGAGCATGTCCCGGGCGCCCTATTTCATGCCCTCCTCCATCCGGTATGAGGGCGTGCGGATGAACAAGTTCCAGGTGGAGGACGCCTTTGAGTACGCCTCCTCCCACGCCCATCCCGTCGAGAAGTACGACGGGCTCAACATGGGCCTGACGGCGGAGAACGTGGCCAAGCGCTACAACATCACCCGGGAGCAGCAGGACGCCTTCGCCTATGACAGCCAGATGAAGTGGAAGAAGGCCCACGAGGCCGGGCTCTTTCAAGACGAGCTCCTCCCTGTGGAGGTCCAGCTGCGCAAGTCCTCCTTTGTGTTTGACACCGACGAGCACCCCAAGCCGGACACCACCCTGGAGAAGTTGGCCAAGCTCCGCCCCGCCTTCCTCCGGGACGGCACCGGGTCGGTCACCGCGGGCAACGCCTCCGGCATGAACGACGGCGCCTCCGCCGTGGTGGTGATGGGCGAGGATATCGCCAAGGTCCGGGGCATCAAGCCCCTGGTGCGAATCGTCAGCAGCGCCACCGCCGGAGTGGACCCCAACGTTATGGGTCTGGGTCCGGTGCCCGCCACCCGGCTGGCCCTCCAGCGGGCGGGGCTCAAGCTAGAGGATATTGGCCTCTTCGAGCTCAACGAGGCCTTCGCCGCCCAGTCCCTGGGCTGCCTCATTGAGCTGGGCATGGCCCCCGGAAGCCCCCTCTACGAGCGGGTCAACGTCAACGGCGGGGCCATCGCCCACGGCCACGCCCTGGGCAACAGCGGCACCCGTATCCTGACCACCCTCATCTACGAGATGAAGCGCCGTGGGGTCCGCTACGGCCTGGCCACGCTGTGCATCGGCGGCGGGCAGGGCATCGCCATGATCGTGGAAAACGTGGACTGAGGAGGAAGAACATGAGAGACATTCAGAAGATCTTTGTCATCGGCTCCGGGGCCATGGGCACCGGCATCGCCCAGACCGCCATCCAGTCCGGCTTCCAGGTGACCCTCCAGGACGTCAGCGGCGAACAGTTGGTCCGGGCCCGGGCGGGCATCGAGAAGCAGCTGGCCCGGAGCGTGGAGAAGGGGCGGCTCACCGCCGCCGACAGCGCTGCGGCCCTGGCCCGGCTCACCATCAGCCCGGAGCTGAAGGCCGTCAAGGATGCCGATTTGATTATCGAGGCGGCCTCCGAAAAGATGGAGGTCAAGAAGAGCATCTTCAAGGGCGTGTGCGAGCTGTGCGCCGACGACGCCATCCTGGCCACCAACACCTCCTCCATCTCCATCACCGCCCTGTCCGGCGTGGTGACCAAGCCCGAGCGGTTCGTGGGGATGCACTTTTTCAACCCCGTGCCCGTGATGAAGCTTTTAGAAATCGTCCGGGGCCTCAGCACCGCCGAGGAGACCATCGCCGCGGCCCGGGCCGTGGGCGAGCGGCTGGGGAAGGTCTGCATCGTCTCCGCCGACAGCGTGGGCTTCATCGTCAACCGCCTGCTGGACCCCATGATAAACGAGGCATTCGACCTCATCGAGCGTGGGGTGGGCACGCCGGAGGATATCGACACCGGCTGTAAATACGGCCTCAACTGGCCCATGGGTCCCTGCGAGCTCATCGACATGGCGGGCATCGACATCCTGCTGGCCGTGATGGAGACCATCTACGCCGACACCGGCGACTCCAAGTACCGGCCCTCTCCGCTGCTGCGGCGGATGGTGGAGGCGGGCCGCCTGGGCCGCAAGTCCGGCCGGGGCTTTTACGACTACACGGAGAAGTGAGGGGAATTGAGCGTGGAAAAAATGACGTCCAAGCAGATGCTTGGCGAGATCTTAAAAAACCACTACGCCAGCGCCATGGAGGCCAAGAAGGCGGGCCGGCCGGTGGTCTGGTCCACCTCCATCGCCCCCCAGGAGCTGATGGAGGCCATGGGCCTGACGGTGGTCTACCCGGAGAACCACGCCGCCGCCATCGGGGCCCGGAAGGACGCCCCACGGTTCATCGAGCACTCCGAGAGCGCGGGCTACTCCGCCGACATCTGCTCCTACGCCCGGGTAAACATCGGCTATGCCGACCTCCTCTTTTCCGAGGCGGAGAATATCCCGGCCCCCGACCTGCTCTTCTGCTGCAGCAACATCTGCTGCACGGTCATCAAGTGGTATGAGAACCTGGCGAAGAAGTTCAACATCCCCCTCATCATGATTGACTGCCCCTTCAACTCCAGCTATGAGGTGGACCCGGCCAACGTGGCCTTCGTCAAGGCCCAGCTCCTGGACGCCGTGGCCAAGCTGGAGGAATTCACCGGCCGGAAGCTGGACTGGGACCGGCTGCGGGAGGTCATGCGCATTTCCAACGAGACCGCCATGTGGTGGAAAAAGGCCACCGACCTGGCCATGGCCAAGCCCTCGCCCCTGTCCGGCTTCGACATGTTCAACTACATGGCCACCATCGTGTGCGTCCGGGGCAAGCAGGAGGGGGCCGACCTCTTCAAGCTCTGGTACGAGGAGCTCAAGGAGAAGCGGGACAAGGGCCTGGGGCCCTGGAAGGACGGCGAGGAGGAGAAGTACCGCATCCTGTGGGACGGCATCGCCTGCTGGCCCTACCTGGCCCCTACTTATAAAATTTTGAAGAAGAACGGCATCAACGTGGTCACCTCCACCTACCCCGAGTCCTGGACCCTCCTGTATGAGCTGGACGACCTGGCGGGCATGGCAAAGGCCTACGACGCCATTTACGTCCAGCGCAACGTGGAGTACGCCACCGACCGGCTGCTGAACCGGGCCAGGGACTTCCAGATCGACGGGGCGCTGTTCCACTCCAACCGCAGCTGTAAGGGCATGGACTTCAAGCAGTACGAGATTCAGCGGAAGCTGGAGAGCGAACTGGGAGTCCCCTCCGTCATCTTCGACGGGGACCAGACCGACCCCAGCGTCTTCTCCGAGGCCCAGTACGAGACCCGGGTCCAGGCCCTGGTGGAGATGATGGCGGATAAGAAGCGGAAGGAGGGGAAGGCATGAGCGTCCAGGAAATGATCGCAGCCCTGGCCCAGGCGGGCCGGACGCCCAAGGAGACCATCCTCCGCTCCGTGAAGGAGACGGGCAAAAAGCCCATCGGCTGCTTCCCCATCTACCTGCCTGAGGAGATAATCTACGCCTCCGGGCTCCTGCCCGTGGGCATGTGGGGCGGCCAGACCGCCATGACCGAGGTGGACCGCTACATCCAGGGCTTCTGCTGTTCCATCATGCGGGCCAACATGGAGCTGGCCCTCCGGGGGGCCTACCGGTTCCTGGAGGCCATCGTCATCCCCACCTACTGTGACTCTATGAAATCCATCCTGGCCAACTGGACGGTGGCCATGGAGGAGCCCAGGGTCTTGACCTACACCGTGCTCCAGAACCGGGCCAGCAGCGGCTCGCTGGACTTCATCCTCCACCAGAACGAGAAGCTCCGCGCCCAGCTGGGGGAGCTGACGGGCCGCGCCGTCACCGACGGCGACATCGAAAAAGCCTTCCAGGTCTACGAGGACTACCGCGCCGCCATGCGCCGCTTCGTGGCGCTGGTGAAGGACTACCCCGCCTCGCTGAACCCCACCGCCCGCCACCTCATCCTGAAAGCCGCCTGGTTCATGGACAAGGCGGCGTACACCAGACAGCTCACCGAGCTGATGGACGCCCTGGCCGGGGAGCCCAAGGAGACCCTGCGGGGGCCCAAGGTGGTGGTCACGGGCCTCATGATGGAACCCGTGAAGCTGCTGGACGTGTTCACCGAGAACGGCTTTACCGTGGTGGCCGACGACCTGGCCCACGAGAGCCGCCAGTTCCGCACTCTGTCCCGAACCACCGGCGGCGTTATGGAGCAAATCGCCTGCCGGATGATTGATTTGAAGGGCGACACCTTCTTCTATGAGGAGGACAAGTCCAAGGGTCAGCGTCTCATCCAGACGGTCAGGGACGAGAAGGCCGACGGCGTGGTGGTGTGCATGTTCAAGTTCTGCGACCCCGAGGAGTTCGACTACCCCGTCTACAAAAAGGAGCTGACCGACGCCGGAGTGCCCATGCTGTACATCGAGGTGGACCAGCAGATGGACTCGGTGGAGCAGATCCGCACCCGCATCCAGAGCTTCGCGGAAATGCTGGGGACGTGAGGAGAGGCCTATGTTTTTGGGAATCGACATCGGCTCCTCCTCCTCCAAGGTCCTGGCGGTGGACGCCGCCGGGACGGTGCTGGGCAGCGCGGTGGTCAATATCGGCACCGGCACCAACGGCGTGGAGCTGGCCCTGGAGGAGCTGAAACAGCGGACCGGCCTGGGCCGGGAGGAGGCGGAATACACGGTGGTCACCGGCTACGGGCGGATGACCTACCAGGGCGCCGACGAGCAGATCACCGAGATCAGCTGCCACGCCAAGGGAGTGGTCTCCCGCTATCCCCAGGCCCGCACCATCATCGACATCGGCGGCCAGGACGCCAAGGCCATCCAGCTGGGCGCCGACGGCCGGGTGGAGAACTTTGTGATGAACGAGAAGTGCGCGGCGGGGACGGGCCGGTTTTTCGAGGTGATGGCCCGGGTCCTCAACTGCACCATCCGGGAGCTGCCCCAGCTGGCGGCCCAAAGCCGGGAGGCGGTGCCCATCAGTAGCATCTGCACCGTGTTCGCCGAATCGGAGGTCATCTCCCAGCTGGCCGGCGGCGCCACCCTGGCCTCGGTGGCCCGGGGGGCCCATGTCTCGGTGGCCCGGCGGGTCAGCGGCCTTGCCAAGCGGGTGGAGATTCGGCCCCAGGTGGTGATGACCGGCGGCGTGGCGCTGAACGGCACCATGGCCCAGTGCCTCTCGGAAGAGCTGGGCGTCCCGGTGACCATCCCGGACTCCCCCCAGACCATGGGGGCGCTGGGGGCGGCAATCTTTGCAAAGGAACATTTTTCCAGGGCTTGACAAAAGCGGTTTTAGTCGAAAAACGTCGTAAGGAGTGTGTTATACTGATGAACTGGAGAGAGGACTACCGCCGCAAGGTGATGAGCGCGGACGAGGCGGTAAAGCTGGTGAAGTCCGGGGAGCGCTGGGCCACCACCCACGCCACCGCCGAGTCCCTGGTGCTGGCCGAGGCCCTGTGCCGCAGGGCGGACGAGCTGGAGGGGGTGCAGCTGTGGCAGGGGCTCAACTGGGGCGACGCCCCCTACTGCGACCCGAAATACCACGGGCATCTGGACGTGGACACCATTTTCTGCGGGCCGGTCACCCGCATGGCCACCTCGGACGGGCGGGGGCAGTTCTGCCCCATGAGCGTGTCCCTCATCGACCGGGCCATGGCCACCACCCGGCCAGTGGACGGACTGCTGGCCCACGTGACCCCCCCGGACGAACACGGCTATTGCAACCTGGGCGTGTCGGTGGACTTTGGGGCCTCCGCCATCGCCCACGGCAAAAAAATTATCGCCCACGTGAACAAGAACATGCCCTGGGTGTACGGCAACTACAACACCATCCACGTCTCCCAAATTGACGCCATCGTGGAAGAGGACGTGCCTCTGCTGAACATCCCGCCCATCGACGACACCGACCCCACTTCCTCGAAAATCGGTGAATTTATCGCCGAGCTGATCCCGGACGGGGCCTGCCTCCAGATGGGCCAGGGCAAGGTGCCCAACGCCATTTTGAAGTGCCTGGGGGACAAGAAGGACCTGGGCATCCACACCGAGGTCTTCTCCGACAACCTGCTGCCCCTCATCGAAAGCGGCGTGGTCAATGGCAGGCGGAAGACCCTGGACCGGGGCAAGATCACCGCCATGTTCATCCAGGGCTCCGCCGACCTCTACAAGTTTGTGGACCGAAACGTGATGATCAACATGATGCCCGGCTGGTACACCAACAGCCCCATCAACATCGCCCAGAATGATAACGTCTGTGCCATCAACGCCTGCCTCCAGGTGGATCTGACGGGACAGGTCAACTGCGAGTGGAACAACGGCCGCATCTTCAGCGGCGTGGGGGGCCAGAGCGACTTCCTCCGGGGTGCGGCCTACTCCAAGGGCGGCAAGCCCATCCTGTGCCTGCCCTCCACCGCCAAGGGCGAGACCATCTCCCGCATCGTCCCCCTTCTGCCCCCGGGCGTGCCCGTCTCCACCGCCCGCATCGACGTGCACTGGGTGGTCACCGAGTACGGGGCGGTCAACCTCTTCGGCCTGGGTCTGCGGGAGCGGGGGGAGGCCCTCATCTCCATTGCGCACCCCAAATTCCGGGATCAGCTCCAAAATGAGTTCGACGAGTTCTGGCGCGGCATGAAACTGTAAGGAAGCAACCGTCAAAATTTGAAGGGAGAATGAACATGAAAAAAGCGAAAAGAATCCTGCCTCTGCTCCTGGCCACCGCGATGAGCCTCACCCTCTTCGGCTGCGGCGGAAACAACGACAAGCCCGCCGCCAACAGCGCGAGCGCCGACCCCGGCCAGGTGTACGAGATCATCTACGCCGGCACCGTGGCCGAGACAAACCCCATCACCGTGGCCTTCCGCTGGATGGCCGAGGAGCTGGAGACCCGCACCGACGGCCGCATGAAGATGACCCTGTACCCCAACAACACCCTGGGCGACACCCGGGCCAACATCGAGTCCATGCAGAATAACTCCGTGCAGATCGGCGAGGGCTCCAGCGCCCCTCTGGCCATCTTCACCGACGCCTTTATGCCCATGTCCCTGCCCTTCTTCTTTGCCACCCCTGAAAATGCCTACGACTTCGCCGGGAGCGACTTCATGGCCGGGCTGGCCGATCAGGCGGCCGAGGAGATCGGCATCCGCCCCGTGGGCTGGATGCTCAACGGCGCCCGCTGCCTCACCAACAGCAAGAACGCCGTCGTCACCCCCGCCGACATGAAGGGGCTGAAGGTCCGGGTCATGGAGAACGACATCTACATCAAGACCTTCGAGGCTCTGGGCGCCTCTCCCACCGCCATGTCCTTCGCCGAGGTGTTCACCGCCCTCCAGCAGGGCACCGTGGACGGCCAGGACAACCCCACCAACATCGTCAACACCAATAAGTTCTATGAGGTCCAGAAGTACTTCACCGACCTCCACCACTGCATCGACCTGGCCCCCGTCATGGTCAGCGAGGACTGGTATCAGAGCCTGCCCGACGACTTGAGAAAGACCTTCGACGAGGTGGTGGCCGACACCATCGACTACCAGCGCAACCTCTCCGAGGAGAGCGTGGCCTCCGATATGGAGATCATCTCCGAAGGGTGCGAGGTGACCATTCTCACCGACGAGCAGCGTCAGGTCTTTAAGGAGGCCTGCCAGCCCGTTTACGACTGGTTCGAGACCCAGTACCCCAATCTGGACCTCCAGGCCTACATCGACGCCGCGTCCGCCGGCTGATTGTTCCAACCTTTCCTGCCTGCGGCGGCGGAGGTCCTCCCGACCTCCGCCGCCGCAGGGGGCTTATTTCCAAGAGAGAAAGGAGCGCTAGCCTCTGTGAAGATTCTGAAGTGGATCGACGAGAACCTGGAAAAAATGATCTGCGCCCTGCTGCTGACAGCCATGACCGTGGTCATTTTTCTCCAGATCCTCATCCGGGTCACCGCGAAATATACCGACATCTCCCTGGCCTGGACCGAGGAGCTGGGCCGCTATCTGTTTGTCTGGCTCATCTATATCTCCAGCGCCATGGCCGTGAAGCTGCGGGCCCACATCAAGGTAGACGTGCTGAAGGTGGTCTTCCACAAGCGGGGAAATTTTGTCCTGGACCTCATCTCCAACGCCTTTTTCCTCCTTTTCGCCGTGGTGTTCACCTACTATTCCTGGAACGCGGTATACCGCCTGGCCTTCGTGCGCACCCAGTACTCCGCCACGCTGCACCTGCCCATGTGGGTGCCCTACTTCTCCATGGTGGCGGGCTGTGGGCTGATGGTCGTGCGGCTCATCCAGGACACGGTCAAGCTGATCCGGGAATACCGGGCCCCTGAGACGGAAGAAAAGGAGGTGGAGGCATAATGCAAGGCGCTGTCGCGGGTATTGTGATCTTTGTCATCTTTATGGCCCTGTGCTTTATGACGGTCCCCATCGGCATCTCCATCGGCGCCGCCTGCGTGATCTACTGCCTCCTGGGCGGCTCGGTGGATATGAACTACATCACCACTAACATGTTCACCGGCTGTGACTCCTTCCCCCTGATGGCTATCCCCTTCTTCGTCCTCTCCGGGGCGTTGATGGAGGGCGGCGGGCTGTCCAAACGGCTGGTCAACTTCTTCGACGCCTTTGTGGGCCACAAGACTGGCGGTCTGGCCATCGTGTGCGTCATCGCCTGCATGTTCTTCGGCGCCATCTCCGGCTCCGCCCCCGCCACCGTGGCGGCCATCGGCACCATCATGGCCCCCTCTATGATAGAGCGGGGGTACAGTAAGGGCTTCACCATGGCCCTTATCGCCGCCTCGGGCTGTCTGGGCACCATCATCCCGCCCTCCATCCCCATGGTCATGTTCGGCGTAGCGACAGGCACCTCCATCTCCTCGCTGTTCATGGCCGGCTTCCTCCCCGGCATCTCCTGCGGGCTGTGCCTCATCGTGCTGTCGGTGATGACCAGCAAGAAGAACGGCTGGACCGGCAACGGCCTGACCTTTACCTGGGCCCGGGTGGGCCGGGAATTCAAGGACGCCATCTGGGCCCTGCTGGTCCCCGTCATCATCCTGGGCGGCATCTACGGCGGCATCTTCACCCCCACCGAGGCGGCCGTGGTGGCCGTGGTCTACGCCCTTATCATCGGCCTGTTCGTCTATAAGGAGCTGGATTTGAGCACGGTCTGGGTGAAGCTCTTTGACTCCGCCAAGACCACCGGCACCATCCTTATCATCGTGGCCACCGGCACCGTCCTGGGCCGGGTGCTCACCCTGGAGCAGATCCCTACCATGGTGGCCACCGCTCTTCAGAGCTTTACCGACAGCCGCTTCGTCATCCTGCTGGTCATCGACCTGATTTTGCTGGTGGTGGGCTGCCTGATGGAGACCACCTCCGCCATCCTCATCATCGCCCCCATCCTCACCCCCGTCGTGGCGGCGTTCGGCGTCAACCCCATCCACTTCGGCATCATCATGGTGGTAAACCTCTCCATCGGCTTCATCACCCCGCCCGTGGGGGCCAACCTCTTCGTGGCCTGCGGCGTGGGCAATATCAAGTTCCAGGAGCTGGTAAAGAACATCTGGACCTTCCTTATCGCCCTTCTGGTGGCTTTGGTGGCCATCACCTACATCGAACCCATCGCCATGCTGTTGCCCAACCTATTCTCTTAGGAGCGTGATGATCTATCGAGACCAGCGGAAAAATTTTGATGGAGCGGGACGGCCCCATCGCCACCATTACATTCAACGACCCCAACACTCTCAACGCCCTGACCCGGGATTTCCTCACCGAGTACTGGTGGATCCTAAAAGGTCTGTCCAAGGACGACTCAGTTAACGTGGTGATCCTCACCGGGACGGGCAAGGCCTTCATGGCCGGGGCGGATATCGCCTATATGTCCGCCATGAGCCCCCACGAGGCCGCCGTCTACGCCAAGGAGACGGTGGAGCTCTACCGCATGATGGAGGAGATGGAGAAGGTCTTCATCGCCGCCGTGAACGGCTACGCCCTGGGCGGCGGCTGTGAGCTGGCCATGGCCTGCGACCTGCGGGTGGCCTCCACCCGGGCCAAATTCGGCCTTCCGGAGGTGGGCCTGGGAATTTTCCCCGCCGGGGGCGGCACCCAACGACTGCCCCACCTGGTGGGGGACACCTGGGCCAAGGAGCTCATCTTTACCGGCAGTTCCATCGACGCCAAGCGGGCCGAGACCATCGGCCTGGTGAACTCCGTGGTGGAGCCGGAGGAGCTGGCCGACGCGGCCCACGCCCTGGCCCTGCGGGTTCTCCGCAACAGCCAGACCGCCGTGGCCCTGGCCAAGCGGTCCGTGGACGGCGGGCACCAGATGACCCTGGACGCCGCCGTGGAACGGGATCAGGGCCTGTTCGGGCTGTGCTTCGGCACCCCCGACCAGAAGGAGGGCATGGGCGCCTTCCTGGAAAAGCGGCCCGCCGTTTTCCAGCACCAGATTCCGGCCGGTTAGAGGGAGGGATGGATATGGGATACAGCATTGACCGGCTTTCCATCGGTCAGAAGGCCAGCTTCGCCAAGACCATCACGGAGACCGACATCTGCCTTTTCGCCGGAGTATCCGGGGACATCAACCCTGCCCATCTGAACGAGCAGTACGCCTCCCAAACATTTTTCAAGGGCCGCATTGCCCACGGGATGCTGTCGGCCAGCCTCATTTCCGCCGTGCTGGGGGTCCAGCTGCCGGGGACCGGCACCATCTATCTGGGCCAGGACCTAAAGTTCCTGGCGCCGGTTCGGGCGGGGGACACCATCACCGCCACAGCCGAGGTGTCGGAGCTGCATCCTGAAAAAAACACCGCCGTCCTCCGCACTACCTGCGTCAACCAGGAGGGCGTCCGGGTGGTGGAGGGCTGGGCCAGGGTCAAGCCCCCATTGCCGGAGCAGCCGGCATAGGAGAATAAAAAACCATGGGCCGTGGAAATCTTCCACGGCCCATGGTTTTCTGTTGTTGGAAGGAGCGAAGGTCACTTCAAGGGCAGATGGATGACCTCGCCGGTGGCGGCGGAGAGGTCGGCGGCAAAGACCACCTCCTGGGTCTTGACCGCGTCGGACATGGGGCAGTCGGTCTCCTTGTCGTTGATGATGCAGTCCATGAAGTGGGCGGCCTCCTCGGGGAAGGGGTGGTGCTTCACGTCGCCGCTGTTGGGGGTGAGGACGGGCAGCTCCATGTAGTCCCGCTGCTCCGCGATCTGGTCGGGGGACCAGAGCTTCTCGTTCCACAAGGTGCCCTTGGTGCCGCACAGGTGGAGGTTGAAGACGTAGGGGCTGATGAAGTCGTAGCTGCTGCCCACCTTGGCCACGGCCCCGTTTTTGAACTTGAGGATGATGGCGATGGTTCCGTCGAACTCCAGGTCCTCCCGCATCTTGCTGGACTGGGCGTAGACCGACACCACCTCGTCCTGCATGAACCACCGCATGGCGTCCACGGCGTGGCAGCCGCCGGCCAGGAGGGAGCTGCCCCCCACGCTCTTCTTGCAGGTCCACTCGTAGCAGGGGATGGAGTCGGTGACCCGGTGGAAGTAGTCGGTCTCGGCGTACTTGAGTTCGCCGATGTAGTCCTTCTGCATCCGCTTGGCGGTGACGAAGAGGGGGTTGTAGTGGAGCACGTAGCCCACCAGGGTCTTTACCCCGGCCTTGCGCACCGCCTCGTCCATGCGCTTGGTGTCCTCCCAGGAGAGGGCCACCGGCTTTTCGATGAGGATGTGCTTACCCGCCTCGGCGGCCATGATGGTCTGCTCACAGTGCATATCGTTGGGGGTGCAGATGACCACGATATCCACGCTGGGGTCCTTCAGCCCCTCGGCGTAGTCGGTGTAGACGGTACAGCGGCCCTCCAGGCCGTACTCCCGGGCCTTGGCCTCTCCCTTTTCCTTGGAGCGGGAGACGATGGCGGTGACCTGGGCGGAGCCCGTCATCTCAAAGGCGCGGATGTGCTCCCCGGACACCCAGCCGGTCCCGACGATCATAACACCATACTTTTTCATTGCGCTTCATCCTTTCCATTCAGCAAGTTTGCAGCAAAGCGGCGAGGGTCTCCCGCGCGTGGCGGAGGGTTTGGTCCACCAGATGGTGGGCGGGCGGGGTCAGCTCCACGATCAGGTCGCCGTCGTAGCCGATCTCCCGGAGGGCGGCCATCACCGCCGGGTAGTTCACGTCCCCGTCCAGCAGGTTCGTGAAGCCGTTGATGTTGTCTACCGACATGCGGTAGTCCTTGCAGTGGAGCTCCATGATCCGATGGCCCAGGGTGCGGATCCACTGCTCCGGGTAGCCGAAGCGGCGGGCGTTGGCGATGTCGAAGCACACCCCCACGTTTGCTTTCCCTGTGCCGTCCACGAAGCGGGAGAGCTCCAGGGGGCTGTAAAGCATGTTGTTCCAGACGTTCTCCACCATCAGCCTCACCGCCGGGGCGTAGTCGGCCAGGGCCGCCAGGCGGCTTTGGGCGGTGTCATAGGCCCACTGGTAGTCCATCTCTTCGGTGGCCATGCCGGGGATAATGAGAGCGGAGGCGGCCCCAAGGGCCTGGGCCGCGTCCAGCATCCGCTTGACGGCGTCCATGCTCTTTTGGGCCGTGGCCCCGTCCGGGGCGGTGAGGGGGTAGATGGAAAAACTGATGATGCCCCCCACGCTGGACAGGGAGATGCCGATTTCCTGGGCCATGGCCCGCAGCTGGCGGAACTCCTGCTCCCCGGCGTGCTCGTGGAGCAGGCGGTTATAGTAGCCGCTGATGCCCAGGGCGTCGGTGACGCCCCCGGCGCTGAGGCCCTCCTGCCGGTCCGTGGTCAGGCAGATCTCCATGCACTCGAAACCCAGGGCCTTGGCCCGCTCCAAGGCCTGGCGCACGTCGCAGTCGGCGGGAAAGCAGAACTGGTTGATCCCAATGCGCACGAATGTTCACCTCTCAGTCTTTTTTGAAGATTTGCTGGGCGGCCACCACCACCAGGATGATGCACCCCTGGGTGATGAGCTTGCCCACCTCGCTGATGCCGATCATGGTCAGCATGGCCATGAGGAGCATCATGAAGAAGGCCCCCAGCACCACGCCCCAGACGCCGCCCCGGCCGCCCTCGATGGCGTTGCCGCCGATGAGGGCCGCGGCCAGGGAGTTCATGGCGTAGTCCCCCTCCAGGGTCAGGGAGGCGATGTTGTGGTAGCCGGTGAGGATGACCCCGGCAAAGGCGGCCATCAGGGCGGAGAAAATGTAGGTCCCCGCCACCACCCGCAGGTTGGCCACGCCGCTGAGGCGGGCGGCCTTGGGGTTGCCCCCCACGGCGTAGAGCTTCCGGCCCAGGGTGGTGTACCGGAGCACCAGCCACACCGCCAGGGCCAGGAGCAGCCAGACCAGGGTGGAGTAGGGGATGCCCATCCACCGGCCGGTGCCCAGAGAGCGGATGAAGGGGGCGGCGCTCCCGGTGGGGGAGCCCTTGGTGTACACGTAACAGATGCCCTCACAGATCATGGTGGTGCACAAGGTCATGACAAAGGGGGCGATCTTGAGGAGCAAGACCCCCACGGCGTTGGCGGCGCCGATGGCCAGGCCGATGAGCAGGCAGACAAGGATGCCCTTGGCCCCGTTGGCGTTGGAGCCCCCCATGACGGCGATGCAGAAGATATTCACCGTCATGACGGTGGCCCCCACGGACAGGTCGATGCCCCCCACCAGGATGACCATGGCCTGCCCCAGGGCGATGATGCCCAGGGCGGAGGCCTGCCGGGAGATCAGCAGGAGCTGGTTCACGGTGATGGAGCCGGGCACCAGGACAGCCTGGGCCAGGATCATCACCACGATGATGGCCAGCAGGATGACGGGCTGGAGCGAGGAGCCATTCCTCCTCAAAAGCGTATCATGACGCACGGCGACGCACCTCCAGCCTGTCGGAAATGGAGTAGATGACCATGGCGCCGATCAAAAGCGCGCCCTTCATCACATACTGATAGAACTGGTTGACCTCCAGGATGTTCATGACGTTGGAGAGCATACCGATGAGGAAGGCCCCCACGACGGTGCCCGAGAGCAGGCCGGTGCCCCCCGCCAGGGAGGTGCCGCCGATGACGGTGGCGGCGATGGAGTCCATGCCGTAGGTGGTGCCGCAGGTGGGGTCCCCCACCCGCATCCGGCAGGCCAGCAGCAGCCCGGTGACGGCGGCGCACAGCGCGGCGATGACGTAGGCCTTGACGCAGGAGCGGTCCGTCTTTACCCCCATGGAGGCGGCGATGGTCCGGTTCTGCCCGATGGCGTAGAGGCTCTTCCCGGTCCGGGTGCTGTACATGAGGTAGCGGACCGCCAGGAACAGAAGAAACATGAGAATGAGGGGCATGCTGAGGACATCCCACTTTTTATAGACCACCCGGGCGAAGGAGGGGTTGATCTTGCCCCCCGCCACCGGCAGGATCCACAGGGCCACGCCGTTGAGGATGGTGCTGGTGCACAGGGTGGTGATCATGGGGGGGACTTTCAGCCGGGTGACGCAGGTGCCGTTGACCAGCCCCACCAGCGCGGCGAAGGCAAACACCGCCAAGACCCCGAAGGCGATCTGGGCGGGGTTGTCGCCGCCCATGAGCCGGGCGGCGATGGCGGTGCACACGCTGATGGTGGAGCCCACCGACAGGTCGATGCCGCCGCTGATGATGACGATGGTCTGTCCCAGGCTGACGCAGGCCAGGGGGGCGCACTGGGCCAGGACGTTGGTGATATTGTAGAGGGAGCGGTAGCTCTCCGAGTAGGCGCACATGGAGAGGAAAATGACGACGAGGAGCAGGCAGATGGTCAATACACTGCTCAGCTGGGGGGTGGCGGAAAACTTCCGGCGCAGTCGTTCCATATGTCTCATCCGGCCTCCTCCTCCGTCATGCCGCTGGCGGCCTTCATGACCTTCTCCTCCGTGATCTCGGCCCGGCTGAGCTCCTGGACGATCTTTCCCTCATAGAACACCAGTGTCCGGTCGGACAGGCCGATGAGCTCCACCATGTCGCTGGTGAGCATGAGGATGCCGATCCCCTCCTGGGTCAGCCGGTGGATGATCTGGTAGATGGACATCCGGGCGCCGATGTCGATGCCCTTGGTGGGCTCGTCGATGATGAGCACCCGGGGCTTGGTCATCAGCCAGCGGGTGAGCATCACCTTTTGCTGGTTGCCCCCCGACAGGTGGGAGACCAGTTCCTCCATGGAGGCGGCCTTGATCTGAAACCCCTCCATGTGCCCCTGCACCTCGGAGCGCTCCTGGGACTCCCGCACCCAGCCAACGGGGGAGGCCAGGCGGCGGAGGCTTGCCAGGGCGCTGTTTTTGCGGATGGACTGGGTGAGCACCAGCCCCTCGCCCCGGCGGTCGTGGGTGACGTAGGCCACGCCGCCGCGGATGCGCTTGGCGATGCCGCCGCTCAGGGGCGTGCCCTCCACGGCGATCTGCCCCTGGGAGAAGCGCTGGTCGCCGAAGACGGCCCGCACGGCGGTCCGCTGGCCCTGGCCCTCCAGGCCGCCCAGGCCCACGATCTCCCCGGCGCGGACCGTGAAGCTCACGTGGTCCAGCTTGCCGGGGATGGTCAGGTCCCGCACCGTCAGGAGTTCGCCGCCCGGGCGGACCTGGCTGCGGTCGGGGTAGATGTCCTCCAGGACCCGGCCCACCATCATGTTGACCATGCGGTCCTTGTCCAGCTCCTCCCGGTCCAGGGTGCCCACCAGTTTGCCGTCCTTCAGGACGGTCACCCGGTTGGCCAGCTCCATGATCTCGTCCAGCCGGTGGGAGATGTACAGGATGGAGACCCCCTGCTCCTTCAGCTGCCGCACGTTTTGGAAGAGCCGGGCCACCTCGTCCTCGGCCAGGGCGGCGGTGGGCTCATCCAGGATGAGGATCTTGGGATTGGCCAGCAGGGCCCGGGTGATCTCCACGCTCTGCCGCTCGGCCAGGTTCAGCTCGGCCACCCGCCGCTCCGGCTCCAGCTGATAGCCAAGGCGCTGGCCACAGGCCAGGATCTCCCGGCACATCCGCTTCTTGTCGGTCCGGCCCAGGCCGCCGGTGAGCTCCCGGCCCAGATAGATGTTCTCATAGACCGACAGGTTGTCCAAAAGGTTGGACTCCTGGTGGACAAAGCCGATGCCCATCTGAAAGGACTGGATGGGGCTGGCGATCCGGACGGCCCGGCCCTCCAGGAAGATCTCCCCCTCCTCAGGCTGGAGGTTGCCTCCCAGGATGTTCATCAGGGTGCTCTTGCCGGCGCCGTTTTCGCCCACCAGGGCGTGGATCTCCCCCGGCCGGACCCCCATGGACACGTCGTCCAGGGCGGTGACGCCGGGGAAGCGCTTTGTGATATGTTGGAACTGTAAAAAATCCTGTTCCAAGGCGCATCATCCTCTCGCTGTGGTTGGGGGGCGGGGGTCAGACCCCGCCCCTTGACGCTCAGGCTCGGAAAAAGGGGCGGCGCGCCGCGACGCCGGGCAGGCGAAGGGCGCGCCGCTTTCAAGGAGAACGATTTGATTTTTAGTGTGGGATCAGTGGTCCCCGGTGACACCCTGGCCGCTGAGGCCCTGAGAGCCATCGTTGCCGTTGCCGTAGAGGGCCTGGATGTCTTCCTCGCTCATGCGGGTGCCGCACCAGAAGCTGTCGGACAGGTCCTCCCGCACATAGTCGCCCACCTGCTCGTTGGTGATGGTGGGGATCTCCACGATGATGTCCTTCTCGCCGGTATAGGTGCCGTTGAGGACCTCCAGACCCAGCTCCGCGCCGTAGGCAAACAGCCAGGTGGGCAGGGAGGTGGCGATGCAGGAGAGGCCGTCGTCCTTATACTGGCTCCACAGCTTGAGGAAGCCGTTGCAGTCCTCGCCCATCATGGGGATCCAGTCCCGGCCGGAGTCGGCCCAGACCTCGATGGCCGCGCGGGTCATGTCGCCGCCGGAGGACCAGACGCCGTCGATATTGTCATAGGCGGCCATCAGGTTTTCCATCACGGGCTTGGCGGTGGCGTAGTCCCAGTTGGCGTACTCGGAGGCCAGCACCTTGATGCCGGGGTACTCGGCGAAGGCGGCGTTGGCGCCCTCCATGCGCAGCACGGCGCTGGACAGGCCGGCCATGCCGTCGAGGCACACGATGTTGCCCTCGCCGCCCAGCTGCTCGCACAGCCACTTGGCGCCCACGTAACCGAAGTCGTAGTCCCGGGCCACCACGGACACGTTATACTTGTCGGTGGCGTCGGAGAGGGGGGAGGTGCAGTCCACCACCACGATGCCGGCGTCGTAGGCCTCTTCCACCACGGCGGCCACGGACTCGGCGGAGATGGGCTGGAGGATGAGCATATCCACGCCCTTGGCGATGAGGTCCTCGATGTCGGAGATCTGCTTGTTGACGTCGTTGTCAGCGTTGTAGATGTAGTACTCGGAGACCTGGTCGTTGTTCTTCAGGAAAGCCTCCAGCTCGTTGACGCACTGGACGCCCCAGGTGTTGCCCACCCAGACGTTGGAGAAGCCGACCTTATAGGTCTTTCCCTCCGGGGCGGGCTCGGCGCTCTCGGCGGCGGGCGCGGAGGGTGCGTCGGATTCCACGGGTTTTTTCTCACTGGAACAGCCGCTCAGGAGACCCAGGACCATGGTGCCGGACAAGAGCAATGCAAGCAGTTTTTTCATGTTTCCCACTTCCTTTATCAATTTGGGTGTGCAAAATTGTAAAAATTTTGGAGACAGCGCCCACCCATCCTTGTCTATATTTTACAGTTGGTCTCAAAGAGGAACAATCCCATTTGTGGTATTGTTTCTAACAAAAGCGGCTGGTCCATTGAAAATTTTATAGGTCCATGTTATGATAAATTTTAGAATTTAGGGGCAAATTTGAGAAACAAAGATCTATTTCGGCAAAAATCGACACATGGACCTGCCAATTCTGGCGTATGGAGGCAGCGGGGCTGCCGGGAGGGCCCGTATGAAGCTTTTCAACTGGGAATATGATTTTGATCCGGCGTTTCCCATCCACCTCTTTCCCTTTGACGTGACCGGCAACCGGGACAGCATGCACTGGCACCGCTATCACGAGATCGGCCTGTGCACCGGGGGCACGGGGAAGTTTGTCTATTTAAATAAGGTATACACCGTCAGCCCGGGGGACATCTTTGTCTCCAACAACTACGAAAGCCACGTGGCCATCTCCGACGCCGGGGAGGAGACCCAGTACCTCTTCCTGATCTTTCTCCCCTCCATCATCTCAGCCCCCAGCGGGCAGTCGGTGGACGCCCAATACCTGCGGTTTTTGCAGTACGACCCCCTGCGGTTTGAAAACCGCATCTCCGCCCAGGAGCCCGCCGCCGCCCCCCTGGGGGAGCTGATCCGCAAGGCCTATGAGACCTATAAGGCGGGGGGCGAGTTCTGCCAGATGGAGCTGGACATCCTTCTGCGCCAGATCCTTCTGACCCTGTCCCGGGCCAGGAGCGCCTCCAGCGGGACGGTGCGGAACGGCCCCGGCCAGAACCCCAAGATCGCGGAAGCCAGGGAGTACATCAACGATCACTACAACACCCGCCTGACCCTCCGGCAGGTGGCCGGGCATTTGAATCTGAACGAGTCCTATTTCCGCCACCTTTTCAAGGACGAGATGCGGATCTCCTTTAAGGCATACATCACCCTGCTCCGGCTGGCCAACGCCCAAAAGCTGCTGATCGCCTCCGACCAGAGCGTCAACGAGGTCATCCAGGAGGTGGGGTACAGCAACATCAGCCAGTTCTACAAGATCTTCGAGCTGAACTTCAAAATGACCCCGGCGGAATACCGCCGCCGCTACCGGGAGGATCGGGAGACGTAAAACAGCCGGCCAACTCATAGCCTGAGTTGGCCGGCTGTTTTTCTGCCCCGGCGCCGGAGAGGCGGCTTACCACTCCACGCTGACCCCCGCCCCAAGGGCCTGGGCCTTGCGGAGCAGATGGTCCGCCGCCAGAACGTCGAAGAGGGCCATGCCCACGGATTTGTAGAGCGTGGTCCCCGAACAGTCCAAGGGGGCGGAGAGGGCTTTGCCCAGGGTGCGGACCTGGCCGGGGGTGATCCAGCCCTCCTCCAGGGGAACGGCCAGGTCGCCGGTCTCCTCCTTGGCGAATTCCACGTCCACCAGGACCTCCCGGACCTCCTGAAAGACCGCCCGGGGAAATTCCCGCATGAATGGCTTGTAGGAGCCGATTCCGATAAAATGCCTGCCCCGCACCAGCTCCCGGTCGTCGGGGAGCACCGGCTCACGGGAGGCCGTGGCGGTGACCACGATCTCCGCCCGCTCCACGGCCTGGGCCGCCCCGGCACAGGCCACGGCCTCCAGCCCCAGCTCCTCCTCCAGGCGGCGGCAGAGGGCCGCCGCGGCGCCGGGCCGGGGGTCGTAGACAAAGACGGTGCGGATGGGGCGCACCCTGGCGGCGAAAAGGCATTGGTGAAAGCCCTGGACCCCCGCCCCGATGAGGGCGAGGGTGGAGGCCTGGGGCGGGGTGGTGTGCAGGATGCCCACCGCCCCCACCGCCCCGGTCCGGCAGGCCGTAAGGGCACCGCCGTCCAGCAGGCCCACGGTCTGGCCGGTCTCCGGGTCCCCCAGCAGCATCATGCCCTGGATGCGGGCCAGCCCCCGGCCGGGGTTCTGGGGAAAGAGGGCGAGGAACTTGGTGCCGTGGACCGAGGGGGTGAAGCAGGGCATGTACAGGTAGGTGTTTTCCCCCTGGGGCACCCCCATGCGGTCGGGCATGATGAAATCCCCGGCCTCGTAGAGCCGGGCGGCCTCTTCCATGACCGGGACCAGCTCTTCCGGCCGGGCCAGGGCGTGGACTTCCTTGGCGTTCAGCAGCAGCATCCGCCGCATCCCCCTTCCCCCGCCAGCCGGCGGGCCAGGCGTTTCCCGGTGTCGGTGATGGTGAGGCCCTCCAGACCGGTGCAGCGCAGCTCCCGGGGGAGCATCCGCCCCACCCGGTCCAGGGCCCCGATGGTCTCGTCCAGAGGGATGACGGCGTCAAAGCCCGCCAGGGCCATGTTGGCGCTGGCCAGGGCGTTGAGGCCGCACATGACGTTCTTGCCCAGGCAGGGGACCTCCACGCCCCCCGCCACCGGATCGCAGACCATGCCGAATACGTTTTGAAGGGCCATGGAGGCCGCGTCCGCCGCCTCCCGGGCGGTGCCGCCGGCCAGTTCCACCAGGGCGGCCGCCGTCATGCCGGAGCCCGCGCCGCACTCGGCCTGGCACCCGGCCACCTCGGCGGCAAAGGTGGAGTGCTGGGCGATGAGTACCCCCACCGCACCCGCCGCGAAGAGGGCCCGGACCACGGCGTCCCGCCCCAGGCCCATCTCTTGGGCCGCGGCCAGGACCGTGCCCGCCAGACAGCCGCAGGAGCCCGCCGTGGGGGCCGCCGCGAAGGGGCCCATGCTGCTTTTGGTCTCCATGATGGCGGAGATGTTGGCGATGATCCGCTGCTGGAGGGGGTCGGGGATCATCCGGGCCTGCCGCTGGGGGTCCAGCATCCGGTGGGACTGGCTGCCCAGGAGCCGCTGCCGGTACTCGGTGCCCCGGAGGCCGGTCTCCACCCCCCGCTCCATCACGGCGAGGATGTCCTCCATCCGCCGCAGCAGTTCCGCTTCCGCCTGCCCGCCCCGGCGGGCCTCGTATTCCACGGCGATCTCCCACAGGGCCCTGCCGGGCCGGGCGGAGAGCATTTCCTCCATGGACGTGAAGGGGACGCTGGGCTCCAGCTGGGACGGGGTGGGCAGGACCGGGGAGAGCCGGAGGACCCGCCGGGGGGGCAGAAGGGCGGAAGCCGCCTCCCAAACGCCCGGCTCCACCGGGAGGGGGGAGGAGAGCCGGATCAGCCACCCCTCCGGCCCCGGGATCCGCTCCACACGGCCGGCGGAGGTCTCCGCCAGCAGCTTTTCCAGGCCGTCCAGCCGGGCCCGCTGGTCCTGGTCGAAGAAGAGGAGCAGCTCATAAAAGCCCCCCTCCAGAAGGAGGGGAAACTCCTCGACCTCCACCACGCGGAGCATCCCGCCCCCCACGGAGAGGGCGGTGAAGCGGGTGGCCTGCCCGTCCCGGCCGGTGACGGTGAGCCGGTAGGTGTTGGGGTGGTCCGCCGAGAAGGGGGTGACGTGAAAGGTGACGGAAACGCCCTGGGCCTGGGCTTGGGCCAGGGAATCCATCAGCCCCTCGGCGTCGGGGGCCATCCCCAGCAGGCCGGCGGCAAGGCCCACGTCCACCCCCTGGGAGCGGTAGGTGGCCGCCAGGGAACCCTTGGGCTCGAACTCCGCCCGGAGGGCGGCGGGGCTTCCCCCCGCCATCTCCCGGGCCAGGGCCCCGATGCGGACGGAACAGGCGGTGTGGGAGCTGGAGGGGCCCCGCATCACGGGGCCCAGCACGTCGTTGAAGATGCTGGCGAACTGTTTCATGGCCTCCTCCGATCAGCCGCCGCGCTTGGCCAGATAAGCCGCTTTGGCGGCGGCAATGTCCTCGATGGCCAGTCCCAGGGCCTCGAACAGGGTGATCTCGGCGGGGCTCTCCCGGCCGGGGCACCGGCCGGTGATGACCTGGCCCAGGCTCCCCCGGATGTGGCTGTCGTCCACGGCCCCCTCCTCCTTGGGGATGAGGAAGTCGCCCCCCTCGGCTAGGATGGACTCCATGGCGTCGCAGTAGAGCTTGCTCCTGACCACCAGGTCGGTGGCCAGCTCCCGGTCCTGGGCCCGGCAGGCGCCCACGGCGTTGACGTGGGCCCCTGGCTTGACCCACCCGCCCTCCAGAATGGGGGTGGTGGAGGGGGTGAGGGTGCAGATGATGTCGGCGTCCGCCACCGCCGCCTCCACGTTGGCGCAGGGGCGGATGGGCAGGCCGGTCCGGGCCCCCATCCGCTGGGCGAACTCGTCGGCGCGCCGGCCGCTGATGTCCCAGACCGTGACCTCCTCCAGCTCCCGCACCAGGCGGATGGCCTCCAGGTGGGAGACGGCCTGGGCCCCGCAGCCCAGAAGGGCCAAACGTTTGGCGTCGGGCCGGGCCAGGTGTTTGGTGGCCACGGCGCTCACGGCGCCGGTGCGGACCTGGGTGACGGCGCCGCCGTCCACCATGGCCTGGAGGGAGCCGTGGGGCGAGTCGAAGAGCAGTACGGTGCCCTGGTGGGAGGGGTAGCCCTCCTCCTGGTTGCGGTGAAAGACGGTGATGACCTTGGCGCCAAAAAAGTCCCCCCCCAGATAGGCGGGCATAAAGCCCAAAAGGTCATGGGAGGGCAGGGGGGTCACCCCCCGCAGGTATTGGACCCCTTTGCCCAGCTCCAGATCCGCCAGGGTCCGCTCCATCAGCGCGGTGCAGGTCCCGGCGTCCAACAGCTCCAACACGTCCTTGTGTTCGATGTTGACCATTATGATTCTCCTTCATTTCGGCTTGAGGCGCCCCGAGGGCCCCTCACCAGAGTTCCTGCCAGCGGGCGCAGGCGATGAAGTGGCCGGGGGACTCCTCCTTCAGCTCGGGGTCCCGCGCGGTGCAGGCCTCGGTGCAGTAGGCGCAGCGCTTGGCAAAGCGGCAGCCCGGCTTGGGATTGATGGGGGAGGTGATCTCCCCCTTGAGCAGGATCCGCTCCTGCTTGGCGTGGATGTCCGCCACCGGGATGGCCGAGATCAGGGCCCGGGTGTAGGGGTGGAGGGGCCGGGCGAAGAGCTCCTCCGCCGGGGCCTTCTCCACCACCTGACCCAGGTACATGACGGCGATGTCATTGGAGAAGTGCTTGACCACCGCCAGATTGTGGGTGATGAACAGGTAGGTGAGCCCCATCTCCTCCTGAAGGTCCTGGAGGAGGTTGAGGATCTGGGCCTGGATGGACACATCCAGGGCGGAAACCGGCTCGTCGCAGACGATGAAGCTGGGCTTCAAAGCCAGGGCCCGGGCGATGACGATCCGCTGGCGGCGGCCGCCGTCCAGCTCGTGGGGATAGGTGTTGACCAGCCGCCGGGACAGGCCCACCAGCTCCATCAGCCGGAGGGTCTCGGCCTCGGCCTGGTTGTTGTTTTTATAGATGCCGTTGATGATGAGGGGGTGGGCGATGGACTCGAACACGGTCATCCGGGGGTTGAGGGAGGAGAAGGGGTCCTGGAAAATGATCTGCATTTTCCGGCGCAGCTCCTTGAGGGCGCGGCCCTGGGCGCCCACGATGTTCTCCCCCTCGAACAGCACCTCGCCGGCGGTGGGGGGATGGAGCATCATGACGGTGCGGCCCGCGGTGGATTTGCCGCAGCCCGACTCCCCCACCATGCCGAGGGTCTGTCCCTTCTGGATGGTGAAATTCAGGTCGTCCACCGCGTGGAGCTTCCCCCGGGGGGTGTCGAAGTATTTTTTCAGGTGGCGTACTTCCAGCAGCGGGGTGTCCATCACGCGCCGCCTCCTTCCTGGGCCTGGGCCAGCACGCAGCGGACCAGGTGGCCGCCGCCCACGTCCACCGCCGGGATGGGGCCTGCCGTGCAGGCCCCGGTGCACAGGTGGCAGCGGTTGGCGAATTTGCAGCCCTCGGGCAGATTAAAGGGCTCCGGCATCAGCCCCTCGATGGGGGTGAGCCGGTGTACGTTCTTGGTGATGTCCGGGATGGAGCCGAACAGCCCCTTGGTGTAGGGGTGGGCCACATGGTCGAACACCTGCTCCTTGGTGCCGTACTCAATGATCTCGCCGCCGTACATGATGGCCACGTTGTCGCAGGTGTGGGCCACCACGCCCAGGTCGTGGGTGATAAGGAGCATGGCGGTGTCGATCTCCCGCTTCAGGTTGTTCATCAGCTCAAGCACCTGGGCCTGGATGGTCACGTCCAGGGCGGTGGTGGGCTCGTCGGCGATGAGGAGCTTGGGCCGGCAGGCCAGGGCGATGGCGATGATGACCCGCTGCTTCATGCCGCCGGAAAACTGGTGGGGGTACTCGTTCAGGCGGGCCCGGGGGATCCCCACCAGCTCCAGCATATCCCCCGCCTTTTCCATGGCCTCATGCAGGGAGACGGGGTGGTGGGAGCGCAGCACCTCGCTGATCTGGTCCCCCACGGTGAGCACCGGGTTGAGGGCGGTCATAGGGTCCTGAAAGATCATGGACAGCTCCTCGCCCCGCTTGCGGCGCATCTCCTCGTGGCTCAAACTCAGCAGGTCCACCCCGTCAAAGGTGATGCTGCCCGCCTCCACCTTGCCGGTCTCCTCGGGCAGCAGGCGCATGATGCCCAGGGCGGTGGTGGTCTTGCCGGCGCCGGTCTCCCCCACCAGCCCCAGGGTCTCGCCCCGGCGGAGGGTCAGGTCCACGCCGTTGACCGCCTGGGCGACGCCGTTGTCGGTGTGGTAGTGGATCACCAGGTCTTTGATCTCCAATAAGATATTCTCGTCCAAAGCGGCGTCCCCCTCTCTATCGTTTCATTTTGGGATCCAACGCGTCCCGCAGGCCGTCGCCGATCATGTTCAGGGCGATGACGGTGATGACGATCATCAGGCCGGGGAACACCGTGATGTGCCACACGTCCCGGATGTAGGTCTGGCCCGCGCTGAGGATGGAGCCCCACTCCGGCGTGGGGGCCGAGACGCCCAGGCCCAGGTAGCTCAGGCTGCTGATGGTCATGATGGCGCCGGCGATGTCCAGGGCCACCTGCACGATGATGGGGGACATGATGTTGGGGATGATGTACCTGGTGATAATGGTGAAGTTGCTGGCCCCCAGGGCCCTGGCCGCCTCCACATACTCCTGTCCCTTGATGGACATGACCTGGGCCCGCACCACCCGGGACAGGCTGGGCACAGAGCCCACCGCCACCGCCAGGATGAGCACCGGGGTGCCGTTTCCAAAGGCGGTGACCATGGCGATGGAGAGGAGCAGGCTGGGGATGGCCATGAACACGTCCATGCAGCGCATGATGACGTTGTCGATCTTCCCGCCGAAATAGCCGCTGGCGGCGCCCAGGAACATGCCCAGGGTCAGGGCCACCACCTCGGAGACGAAGCCGATGGTGAGGGAGATGCGGGCGCCGTGGATGATCCGGGCAAAGAGGTCCCGGCCCAGCTCGTCGCAGCCGAAGATGTGGGCCAGGCTGGGGGGCGCCAGGCGGAGGGTCATGTCCACCTTGGTGACCACGCCGTCGTAGTCGGCGATCACGTCGGCGAAAATGGCCAGCAGGACGATGACGCCCAGGATGACCATGCCCAGGATGGAGGCCCGGTTGCGGCGCATACGGATCCAGGCCTCCCGCCACAGCCCCTTTTTGCGGCTGTCGGAGGCCAGCTCCGCGCCGGGGGAAACTGCCGCTGTCCTTGCCATCACGTCAGCCCCCTTTTCCCGCCGCCGGCGTACTGGGCCTTGATCCGGGGATCGATGTAGCTGTACGCGATGTCGGTGAGCAGGTTGACCACCGCAAAGACCACGGCGATAAAGATGACGCAGGCCAGCACCGTGGGGATGTCCTTCTGGCGGATGCGCTCGATCATCAAAAGGCCGATGCCGGGGATGGAGAACACGGTCTCAATGAGCACGGAGCCGCCCAGGGAGCCGGCGAAGCTGGTGCCCATGACGGTGACCACCGGCAGCAGCGCGTTTTTCAGCGCGTGCTTGCGGAAGATCACCTGCTCCTTCACGCCCTTGGCCCGGGCGGTGCGGATGAAGTCCTGCTTGATCACGTCCAGCACCGAGGCCCGCACGATCCGGGTATTGATGGCCGTCCCCGCCGCCGACATGGCGATGGTTGGGATCACATAGCTCTGCCAGGTGTCCAGGCCGCTGGTGGGGAACCAGCCCAGCTTCACGGAAAAGACCAGCATCAGCAACAGGCCCAGCCAGAACTTGGGGGTGGCGGCCAGCAGCATGGACAGCACCATGACGGAGCTGTCCCCCAGGGTGTTCTGCTTGACGGCGGAATAGACCCCCAGGGGGATGCTGATGGCCACGGTGACGATCATGGACAGCACGGCCAGCTTAAAGGTGTAGGGGAAGCGGGAGAGGACCATGGCGAACACGGGCTCCCGGGTGGAGTAGGAGGTGCCGAAGTCCCCGTGGAGGACGCCCCACATATATTTCAGGTAGCGGACCACCACCGGGTCGTTGAGCCCCATCTGCTCCCGCATGACCTCGATCTGCTCCTGGGTGGCCCCCTGGCCCAGGATCATTTTGGCCGGGTCGCCGGGAGTCAGGGCCAGGATGAAATACACGATAAAGGTGATGCCCAGGATGATGGGGATCATCATGAGGATGCGCTTCAATACATACTTGTGCATACCGTCGCCTCGTTTTCTTCCCGCCCGGCAAACGGCGCCGGGGCGGTATTTGGGTCATTCCAAGAAGAGGAGGGTGCCCGCGGGCACCCTCCTCACGGACGATCTGTTGGGCCGGATCACTCGAAGTAGGCGTTCAGGAAGGAGAAGGTGCTGTTGGAGAAGAACTCGCAGCCCTTCAGGTTGTTGACCACCACCCGGCAGTCCACGGTGTTGGAGATGGGATAGTAGGGGTTGTCCTGGGCCACCACTTCCTGGATCTTCTTGGCGCAGGCGATCTCCTCGGCCTCGTCCATGGCCGCCAGGCCTTGGGCGATGAGGGCGTTGGCCTCGTCGTTGGTGTAGAAGCCGAAGTTGCCGCCGCCGCCGAAGTTCTGGTCGCCGTAGTACATCTCCAGGGAGCTGATGGCGTAGGGGGAGGCGGTCTGCTTGCCGAAGAGCATCATGTGCTCGCCCTTGTCCAGGCTGTCCAGGAACTTGCCGAACTCCAGCTGCTCGATGGTGACGTTGACGCCGATCTCCTTGAGGAGGGCCTGGGTCAGCTCGGCGTAGGTCTTTTGGCTGTCGTTGTAGATCCACAGGGTGGTGTCGAAGCCGTCGGGATAGCCCGCCTCGGTCAGCATGTCCTTGGCCTTCTCCAGGTCCAGCCCGGGGGCCTTTACATCCTGGTTATAGGAGGGGAGGGCGGGGGAGAGCATGGTGTTGGCCACGGCGTCGATGCCGCTGCCCAGGGAGATGAGGGCCTCACGGTCGATGGTGTACTGGAGAGCTTCCCGGACCTTGGCGTTGTCAAAGGGAGCCACGCTGGCGTTGACGGCCATGAAGAAGATACCCAGGCTGGGGACCTTAATGGTGGTCAGCTTGTCGTTGGCATCCGCCCGGCCGATGTCGCCGGCGTTGATCTTGTCCACGAAGTCCAAATCGCCCTTCTCAATGCCCATGTACTTGCTGGAGGCGTCGCCGATGGCCCGGACGGTGATCTTGCTCAGGGCGGGCTTGAGGGTGGGATGCTCGTCCCAGCGCTCCAGCACCACCTCGTTGGAGGGGATGAAGCTGGCCACCTTGTAGGGGCCGGAGCCGACGGCGATCTGGCCCCAGTTGTCCCCCGCCTCGGTGACGGCCTTTTGGCTGGTGATGACGATGTTGGTGAAGTCGTGGATGAGCTTGTTGTTCCGGGTCTCGGTCTTGACGATGAGCTTATTGCCCTCCGCCGTCACGGAGGTGACGCCGGTGACGTACTGCACGGCCTGAGGGATGTCCTTGCAGCGCTCCACGGAAAAGACCACGTCCTCCATGGTCACGTCGTCTCCGTTGTGGAACTTGTAGCCGTCCTGGATGGTGAACTCCCAGGTGGTGTCGTCGGGGCGGCTCCAATTGCTGGCCATGTCGCCCACGATCTCGTTGTTCAGATCATACTTGACCAGGGTGTTGTAGATGTGGTTGGCCACGGAGGTGGTGTTGCTGAAGTTGGCCAGCATGGGGTCGATGCTGGTGGACAGGCTGTCCACGCCGGCCACCAGCTCGGTCTTGACCACGCCGGGCTCTCCGGCGGAGGCGGAGGGCTGGGCGGAGCCGGCGGGGGGATTGTCGTTCCCGCCGCAGGCGGAGAGCGCCAGGGAAAGGGTCAGCGCGCAGGAGAGGAGAAGCGCAACTTTCTTTTTCATGATCGATTTACCCTCTTTCTTTTCACACACATGATTTGAGTTTCATGATGGATCGGGACCGGTCAGCCGCAGACCTCCCGGAACACCCGCAGCCAGTTGCCGCCCAGCAGCTTTTTGATGTCATCCTCGCCGTAGCCCCGGGCCACCATGCCCCGGGCGAAGTTGATGAACTGGCGATATTCGGTGAGGCCCTCCACCGTCTCCTCCGCCGGGCCGTCCCCGGGCAGGAAGCCCATCTGGAGGGAGAGCACGTCCCGCAGGTAGACCAGGGAGGCCATCACCTCGCTCATGGGCCAGTCGGTGCCGATGCCCACGTGGTCGATGCCGCAGAGGTTCACGGCGTAGTCGATCTGGTCCATCACGTGGTCCATGGTGGCGTGGTGGCTGTCGGCGTGGATGAAGTTGGGCATGGCCACCAGTCCCACCACGCCGCCGGACTGGGCAATGGCCTTCAGTGCCTCGTCGCCCTTGGAGCGGTTGTGGGGGTAGACGCTGCGCACGCAGCAGTGGGAGGCGATGACGGGGGTTTTGGACAGCTCGCAGGCGTCCAGCACGGTCTGGTCGCTGCAGTGGCCGGTGTCCACGATCATGCCCAGGTCGTTCATCCGCTGGATGAACTTCACGCCGAAATTGGTCACCCCGGCCTTGGTGCGCTCGTAACAGCCGGCGGCCACGTGGGTCTGGGTGTTGTAGCTCAGCTGCATGACCCGCAGGCCATACTGGTAGAGGGCGTCGATCATATCCAGGTCCTTGCCCAGGGCGAAGGAGTCCTGGCAGAGGAGGAAGCCCGCCTTCTTGTTTTCCCGCTTGGCCCGGACGATGTCGTCGGCCTTGGTGGCCTTGATGAGCCAGTCACTAAAGCGGTCGAACTGGGCCTGGCACTCCCCCATGGACTTGATGAGGTCGTCTAGCCCGCCGGAGGTCTCCAGCTGGCGGCAGCCGGCGGTGATGCCGCTGTCGTACCAGCACTGCTTGAACTCGGGCAGCTCTCCGTCCAGGGCGGCCTGGAGCACCGCGCCCGCGATCTTCCCCCGGTAGCGGTCCGGGTCGGTGGTCTTGAGGGGCTCATACTTCTCCTCGATCTTCCTGGAGAAGGACTCCTCCAGGGAATAGGGGGAGAGGGGGCCCTGGAACAGCATGTCGATCACATAGCTGTCCTCATAGACCGCCAGGGCCTTCTCCTCCTGCTCCGGGGTCAGGTGAAAGTCGTACAGGCCGTATTTCCCGTAGTTGAGGGCCATCTGGGTCATCTCCTTTTTCGTCATTGTGCCTGGGTCCCGCCCGTCGCTGCGTGTCGATTCTCGGTACTTAGCTCAAGACTAGCATATCTGTCCTGCGAATTCAACTCATTTTTTGATTTTTGAAAAAACTTTTTGATTTTGCTCTCCCGCGCATTGACACCGCTGTGGAAAGCCGATATGATGGGCTCGATGGGAACCTGCCCGAACACAGGAAAAAACCACGAAACTGGTGTGGAAAAGGAGCATTGACACATGAAGGACGGCCGCTATTTTGAGGGAATGAACCTGTACAGCTCCGGCGTGTTCGACGCCGTGGTCCACTTTCAGGAAGAGGGGCTCATGATCGCCTACGTGGATCAGCGGACCCGCTTTCTCCAGACCCCCACCGCCCCCTGGGTCCAGGATTTTGTCGTCATGGACCTGGCCGGCATCCAGAAGAAGTGCCCGGAATACCTGGCGGCCCGCTGGGAGGGGGAGCGGGTGGAGCTCCCCTGCGGCGACGTGTACAGCCGCCACATCACCTATGAGGATCGGACGGGCCGCGTCTCCCAGGTATGGGCCCAGCGAAACGCCGATCCCGCCCTGGACATCATCACCCTGGAGGGGGAGGTCATCGCCTTCCTCATGAGCAACCGCTACGGCATGGAGGTGGTGGTCCGCCCCGGCTGTGAGGATCTGACCCCCCTGGTCCAGTACAGGACCGATCCCCTCCTCTCCCAGCCGGTCTACGGGATCGACTGCCTGGGCATCCAGCAGTGCGCCATGCGGGACGGGGTGAAGCTGGCCCAGCGGGTCTATCTGCCCCAGGGCGGCCGGCCGGGCCAGAAGTGGCCCACCATCCTGGTGCGCTCCTGCTATACCAAGGAGCGCTTCGGCTATAAGCTGTCCAAGTACGTCAACAAGGGCTACGCCCTGGTGATGCAGGACGTGCGGGGCCGCGGCGACTCCGAGGGAGATCTGGACCCCTTCGCCTACGAGCGGGACGACGGCAGCGACACCATTGACTGGATCGTCTCCCAGCCCTGGAGCGACGGAAACGTGGGGATGTGGGGGGCCTCCTACCTGGGCCACGTGGTGGTCCAGGCGGCCACCAGCGGCAACCCCCACCTGAAGTGCGTCATCGACGAGGTGAACGTGGGCTCCCCCTTCATCGACACCGTGCGCCGGGGCGGGGCCCTCTGCTCCCAGCCCTTGCTGTGCTGGGCCCTGGCCCAGTCCAGCGGCCAGCGGCCCAACATGTACTACATGTCCGACACGGTAGACTGGGCCCCCATGATGGACATCCGCCCCCTCTCCTCCTTGGCGGAGAAGGTGCTGGGCACGCCCAAGAACGACCTGTGGAAGAAGTGGACCACCCACGACGAGGAGAACGCGTGGTGGCAGCGCAGCGACTTTACCCGGAACTTCCACCGGGTGAAGGTCCCCATGATGGTCATCAGCGGATGGTATGACGGGGACGGCCTGGGAGTCAGCGAGACCTGGCGGGGCCTGACCAAGTACGACGTGCCCGGCCGCCGGATCGTCCTGGGGCCGTGGGAGCACGGCCCCAACACCACCCGGGACGTGGAGGGCGTGGCCTTCGGCAACAACGCCATCATCTACAACTTTGACATCAATAACCTGCGGTGGTATGATTATTACCTGAAAGGGATCCAAAACGGCATGGACGGGGAGCCCCGGGCCACCTACTACGTGGTGGGGGAAAACCAGTGGCACACCTCCGATGACTGGAGCCCCGCGGAGGCCAAGATGACCTGCTGTTACCTGGACAGCGACGGCCGCGCCAACTCCTGCTGGGGGGACGGCCGCCTGGAGTGGGAAAACCCCGCCCAGGAGGGCTCGGACACCTACCACTATGATCCCCAGACCCCCTTCTCCGATCTGGTCTCCGAACAGGTGGGGCACCGCTCCCCCATCAACTACAAGGGCCATGAGGCGGGGGAGGATATGCTGGTCTACACCTCCAAGCCCCTGGAGCGGGACGTCATCCTGGCGGGGGAGATCTCGGCGGAGTTCTTCGCCAGCTCCTCGGCCCTGGATACCGACTGGATCCTGCGCCTCACCGACGTGGACGAGGAGGGCAACTCCCGCCAGCTGTCGGAGAACATCATCCGGGCCAAGTTCCGGGACGGCTTTGAGACGGCCAAGCTGCTGGAGCCGGGCAAGGTGGAGCGCTACTTCCTCCAGATGGAGAGCAACGGCTGGCGGCTGGCCAAGGGGCACCGGCTCCGGGTCCAGGTGCAGTCCTCCAGCAAGAACCTGGTGTTCCCCAACACCAACACCGGGGACAGCCCCTTCGAGGACATGGGCTCGGTGGTGGCGGTCAACAAGATCTACCACGGCGGGCGCTACCCCAGCCATATCAATCTGCCGCTGATCTTTTGCTGAGCGGCGGAGCAAAGCGAGGAGACGATCATCTGATGGCCGAGCTTGAACATTCCTTTTCCCTCGACAACATCAAGAGCATCCTCAAGTCCATGGCCGAGCACTTCGGCCCCGAGTGTGAGGTAGTGCTCCACGACTTCAGCCAGGGCTATGAAAACAGCGTGGTCGCCATCGAAAACGGCCAGGTCACCGGCCGGAAGGTGGGCTCCTCCATCACCACCAGCGGCCTGGAGACCTTGAGCAATGAGTCTGACCAGCTGGGCGACGGGCTCTACAATTACATCACCACCGGGCCGGACGGCAGGATCATCCGCTCCTCCACCGCTCTGCTGCGGGACGGGGAGGGCAGGATCTTCGGCTCCTTGTGCATCAATCAGGACATCACCCAGCTCTGCCAGGCGGAGAAGGTGCTCCACGGCCTCACCCGCTACGGCAGCGAGCGGGACATGAACGAGCTGTTTGTCCAAAACGTGGACGAACTGCTGGACCACTATATGCTTCAATGCACCCACCTCATCGGGCGGGCGCCCGGGGACATGAACAAGGAAGAGCTGGCCCGGTCCCTGGACTTTTTGGAGAGCAAGGGGGTATTCCGCATCAAAAAAGCGGGAGACCGGGTCTGCGAGACCTTCAAGATCACCAAATATCAGCTGTATCACCATCTGGACATCATCCGCAGCAAGGGCTGCGGGGAGGATGACGAGGCGGAAAAAGCGGCGGAGTGAGGCCGCGGCAAAAGGCGTCCATGGACGGCAGATCTGCCGTCCATGGACGCCTTGTTTTTTTGTGTTGCGTTGAAATTGGTCCGCCGGCCAGATTGGCGGCGGGGGAGCGGGTCAGGGCCACTGGGAAAGGGGGGCCTTTTTCCGCCCCAGGGCACAGCCCAGGCAGGCGGTGAGAAGGGCAATGCCCATCCCGATGAAGAGCGGGTCCACGGGGGAGCCCAAAAGCTGCCCCAGCAGGACACCCAGAGGCCCTCCCAGGGTGCACAGCAGGGCAAACCGGCGGTCCATCCGCCCGGGGAGGAACAGGGCGCAGCTGAGGGGGACGAAAACCACGGCCCCCCGCAGGCCCATGGACAGGAACCCGAAGTCGTTGATGGTGGCCGAGGGCACCACGCAGGCGATGACCGCCGAGACCGCCAGCACGGCCAGAATGGTCCCCCGGGTGGCGGCCAGGTTGGCCGCGGCGGAACGGAACCGGGTGGATATCTTCTGGAAGATGTCGTTGACCAGGATAGTGGCCACGCCCAGGGAGAGGCCGGCTCCGCCGCCCACTACGGTGATGAGAAGGGTGCCCAGCACGATCCCGGCGAACAGGACGGGAAGATGGTTGACCACAAAGGTGGGAAAGACCTGGATGGTGGAGGCCAGGACCCCCATCCCCTGAGGCATGGCCTGCCCCGCGGCCAACAGGGCGTCGGCCTCGGCCTGGGTGATGTAGTGGGCCCGCATAAAAACGCCCACGGCGATCCCGGCGGCCCCCACAGGGGGGATAAGCCCGGCGGCCAGCAGGGCCCCCCGCCGGGCGGCGCGGTCACTGCTGCCGGACCAGACGGCCTGGGCGTAGGTCTGGGTGGAGAGCACCCCCAGCAGGAGGGAGAGCCCCGAGCCGATGTCTTTTGCGGCCCCCCGGGCAATCAGGCTGGCGTACCGGGCGGTCAGGTCGGACACGGTCTCGATCCCCGCCGCCGTGCCCTGGGCCGTCCCGATGAGGGCGGACTGGAGGCCTGCCCACAGCCCGCCGGGGCCCCCGGAGAGGAACAGGACCGCCGCCAGGGCCGCGATACAGGCCATGTAGAGGAGCACCAGTTTGACGATGCCGCCGATCCCGGCGCCCCAGGCCCCGCCGAAGACCACGTAGACCGCCATGAGGAGCGCCGACAGGGCGGCCGCCGCTGGGAGGGACAGGGGGAAGATCACGGTGATAAGCCCGGTGCAGGCCACCACCTGGGCCAGAACGGAAATAAAGATGCCGATGGAGCTGAGGACGGAACCGGCGTATTCCACCGTGTGGCCGTACTCCTGGTCGATGACCCCCATCAGGGTGGTGTGGCCGCTGCGGCGCAGGGGGCCCGCGTAGCCCAGGGCCAGGATGAGGCACCCCAGGCCGGAGCCCAGAGTGAACCACCAGGCCGCTGCCCCGAAATGGAAGGCCAGCTGGGCCGTGCCGATGCTGGCCTGGCTGGAGACCAGGGCCCCCATGATGGTGCCGCAGATCATCCAGGGCCCGGACCGGCCCCCGCCGGTGGCGAAGTCGTCCGCCGACTTCACCTTGCGGCCGGAGCGGACGCCCACCCCGATGATGAGCAGCAGGACCAGGATGACACCGAGATAATTCAGCGCTGTCATTGTACGCGCCCCCTCCTAGATCATGATACGCGCCGGACCCACTTTGTCAAGGAGATCTTCAGCACCACTTCCTCCGGGGACGGGCCTCCACGGCGCGGGAGAGGCCCATGTCAAAGCCGGTCCGCTCCTCCCCGAAGCACATCACCCCCAACTCCGTGATGACTGCCCTGGGGCCCTGAGGGTTTGTCGAAGCCGCGGAGCGGCGGGGCTTGAGCGTTGATGGCGCCGGTGCGGGCGGAAAGAGCCAGGAAGCCGAGAGAAAGGAATCCATCCATGCGTTGAGTTTGGAAGGAAATTTGATGTAAAATGGAGTATGCAAAATAGACAAAAACCAAAACAAAAAAATAGGGAGAATCAATAAAAATACATTCATGTATGTTTAATATCTTGACAACGGTTTTCAATGCGGATAAACTATGCTCAACAGTAAGGAGATAAGAGTATGGCTAGGCAGCATAATTCAAAAGAGACGCGGGAGATGTTGATCGATTCCGCGGTCGAAATATTTTTGAACAAAGGGTATTCCAAGACCACGCTGGAGGACATCGTGAAAAACGTGGGCCTCACCAGAGGTGCGTTTTATTGGAGCTTTAAAAGCAAGAAAGAAATTTTGGACGAGATCGTGAACCGGTACGAGAAGTTCTATGTGGATATCTATGGGCGTTATCCGCATGAAGACTCGGCCTATTCCACGCTGCGGGGCTTTCTCCTTCTGAACTTGCAGAAGAAAAACGCCCTGAACCCCTACGTGACCATTATTCGTTACAAGGTAGAGGCCAGCGAGGAGCTGACGGATCTTAAGGAGCGGCAGGCCAAGCTGGATAACCACTTTTTAAAGATCATTGAGGAAGAGATCGGCAGAGGACAGGCGCAGGGGGAGTTCAGAACCGACAGGCCCGCCGGTTTTCTGGCGCTTACCCTCTATACGTATCTGCTGGGCTTTGATACGTTCAACACAGTTCATTATTCCGACAAAAAGGGTCAGTTTATTTCGGAAGAAGAAATTGAAACCTATGTTGATTTTTTGTTAAACACCCTAAAATGAAGGGTTAAAATTTTGCCTATAACATACATTCTTGTATGTTTGTGGAGAAGGAGAGAATGGTATGAAAAACGGTTCGCTGAAGGGAAAACACTTTTTGACGCTGGAGGACTTTACGCCTGAGGAGCTCAGATATCTCCTGGACCTGTCCATCCAGCTGAAGCGGGAGAAAAAGGCGGGTATTGACCAGAAAAAGAACATCGGCAAAAATATGCTCCTGCTGTTCGAGATGGAGTCTACCCGGACGAGGTGCTCGTTCGAGACCGCCGCGCCCGACCTGGGCATGGGCACTACTTACCTTTCCAACTCCCACTTTGGGACCAAGGAGACGATCAAGGATTCCATGCGGGTGTTTTCCGCGATGTACGACGTCATCGCCTACCGGGGGATGGAGCACGAGCAGCTGCTGAAGATGGCCGAGTATTCCACTATTCCCATCATCAACGGCTACACGATGCATGAGCACCCCACCCAAATGCTGGCCGACTTCATGACGCTGGATGAAGTCTACGGCCGGGAGGGGTACAAGGGAAAGACCTTTGTCTACATCGGCCGGGGCGGCGCCTGCTGCGCGTTTTCTTACGCGGTGGCCTGCGCCATGTTCGGTATGAACTTCAAATTTATCACTTCCTTTATGTCTTTGGAGGAGGCCGTCTCCCGGCTCACCAAGGAGGAGCAGGAGACCTTCTATAAAGAGGTTCCCAAGGGCACCCGGATCGACGGCTGGTCCGGCGCCATGCCGGAGGAGCAGAAAAAGTTTGTCCGGGAGCTGTACGCGAAGTACAACCCTCAATGCACCTTCACCGAGACGGAGGACGTGAACGAGATCAAGGGCGCGGATGTGGTGTCCACCGAGAATTGGGGCTTCTTTACCAACAAGGCCATCACCTGGCTGCCCGGCATCGTCAAATACAAGGACTATCAGGTCAACCGGGAGCTGATGGAGCGGACGGAAAACCCGGACGCCATCTTCATCCACATGCTGCCCGCCACCCACAACGCCGACCACAGCGGCGCGAGAAAGCTGGTGGACTCCATCAGCGATCCCGAGCTTAAAAAGTTCCTGGAGAAAGGCTTTGAGGTCACGGACGAGGTGTTCGAGGCCAACGCCGAGTACATTTTCCGCGAGGCTGAGAACCGGCAGCACACCATCAAGGCCGTGACCTATGCCGTTATGGGCAACGACGCCGAGGGATAAGCGCAGGCGGCAGCCGGCGCGCGGCGGTTTTGCCGCGGAGGGCCCGAGAGATATGAAGGAGGAGCCAATATGTACTTATTAAGCCTCATTCCCATTGTGGTTGCCTTTGTTGTCATCATGAAGACAAAACGGGCGTTCGAATCCTGCGTTCTGGGCGTTGTTGTCGGGATCGTCATCTACTCCTTTCTGAACGGCGACTGGAACATCCCCGTGCTGTTCTACAATTTCCTGGCCGACACCAGCAGTTCTCCCGGAAACATGTGGGTCATCATTTTCACGCTGGCCATCGGCCCCGTGACCCAGATCCTTTTTGATTCCGGAGCCACCAAGGCCTTTACCAACTGGGTCACCCGGAAGTTTGCCAACAACGATAAAAAGTCCTTGATTTCCATCATCCTTCTGGGTATCGTGGTCTATGCGGACGAATTCCTGAAGGCCGCGGTCCTGGATTCCTACGGCAAGTCCATCGGGCACAAAAACCGGCTGCCGGTCGAGACGGTGGGGATGATGATCCTCTCCCTGTGTATTCCTCTGGTCAGCTGGATTCCCATGGCCACGTGGTCGGTCTATTTCGTGCAGCTGATGGAGAGCTCCGGGTTTACCAACAACGGCACCTTGGACTTTGTCACGAAGGTCATGCCGTTTATGTTCTTCCCTATCATTCTCACCTTGATCATCGTCCTCTTTGCCTTGGGGATCGTCCCCGGCTTCGGCAGCGTCAAAAAGGCCATGCAGCAGGTCAAGGACGGGACCTATGATTTTTCCGTCTATGGTGTGGAGGATGCGGACGCCAAGGAAGAGGGCAAGGTCAAGCCCTTTGATTTCGTGGTCCCTCTGGCGGTGCTTCTGGCCATCGGCATCTGGAACAACGGCGATTTGGCGGTGGCCTGCCTCCTTGTGATCGCCTTTGAAATGGTGTGGTTCCTGGCCAGAGGCCTCATGAGCTTCGGTGAATTTATGGACAGCCTTTGGAAGGGCATGTTTTCCACCTTCCGCCCCACGGTTTACCTCATGTTCGGTTTTACCTTCACCGCGGTGCTGAAGCTGATTGGCTTCCCGGAGCTGGTGCAGGTCATTGCCAGCACCCTGGTGCCCGGCGCGGTCCTGCTCTTCTTCTTTGTGTCCGCCACGGCGATCGGGACTCTGACGGGGATGTTCTGGCCCGCCACCTCCATGTTTATGGCCGCCTGCCTGCCCATTGCCACCGAAATGGGCATCAGCCCCTTCCTCCTCTCCGCGGTCCTGTTTTCCGCCGCCACCTTCGGCACGGTGCTCAGCCCCCGCGGCGCGCTGGTCATGTTTATCGGCGAGGAGCTGAACTCCAACCCCGTGGACCTGATGAAGAGTGAACGTCCCTACGCGCTGATCGCCGGCGGACTGACCGCCGTTATTTATCTGATCATGGGGTTTGTGATCCTTTGATCGGCACCATAATTGAAAATGAAAGGTTGGATTTGCTGTGAGTGATAAAAATACGTTCCGATACGCCGGCGAGTTTGAGGAGCAGGAGGCCGTTATCATCGGCTGGCCCCGCATCATCGAGCCCGTAAAGGGGATGTATACCGAGGCCGTGATGCACGAAGTCGTCAAAAACCTCATCGGCCAGGTGGAAAAGGTCATCATCAACTGCGGCTGGCCGGGGACCTATGACCGCTGCCGCGAGATCCTGACGGAGGGCGGCATCGACCTGAACGACGTCATCATTACCCAAATGCCCGACATGATGCACTGGGCCCGTGATTACGGCCCCGATATCATGAAGAACGACAAGGGCGAGACGCGGCTGGTCCACTTCCGCTTCGACATGTACGGCATGGGGGAAGAGGACAGCGAAATGTCCACCATGTGCAAAAAATACGCGCCTCATATGGCCATTGAGATGGGCTGCTATGACATCCTGGAGTCCTGCCTGATCTCCGAGGGCGGCGACAAAGAGTTCAACGGCGCCGGGGTCATGATGGCCATTGAGGACACCGAGGTCAGAAAACGCAACGGCGGCATGACGAAGGAAGAGGTCGAAGCCGAGTTCAAGCGGGTATTCAACCTGAAAAAGATCATCTGGCTCCCTCTCTGCCATTGGGAGGAAGAGGCCTCCACCATCGGCGTGCTGGACTACGTGGATGGAAAGCCCGTCTACCGCTCCGGCTCCGCCAACGGCCATATTGACGAGCTGGCCCGCTTCGTAGACCGAAATACCGTTCTCCTGCTCGACGTCGACGAGGAGGAAGCGGCGGCCCTGGAGTCGGCCCGCATCACCAAGGAGCGCTGCGACATGGCTTACGAGGTGCTCAAAAACGAGACCGACGCCGAGGGGAACCCCCTGAAGATCATTCGGATCCCCGCCCCCATCCCCGAATATATCGTCACCACGCCCGACGATTGGACGAACAGGACCTGGGGCAAGCGGTTTGCCGAGAACGAGGCGCCCCTTCTGGACGACGGCACCCCGATGCCTGAGGGGGAGATCATCATGCAGCCGGCCATGAGCTACATCAATTATCTGGTCTGCAACAAGGTCGTCATCGCCCAGTGCTACTGGAGAGAGGGAAAGTCCGAGGCCATCCGCAAGAGGGACCAGGAGGCCATGTCCGCCCTGCAGACCGCCTATCCGGATCGGAAGATCGTTCCGGTCTATTCCATGGCACTGAACATCAGGGGCGGCGGCATCCACTGCGCCACCAAGAACATCCAAAAGTAACGCCCCTGGGGGACAATGGCAGGAGCGGCAGCGGCCGTAGCCCGGCGGCAGGCGCGGCCGCCGGGCTGAAGCGGCGCGCCGGGTGGATGCGCAGGCGCGCGGCGCCTTTCGGAGGAGATAAGCGATGAGCTCAAAAACAAAAACGGTTTTAAAGCTGATGATCCCTTCCCTCATCGGCATCATCCTTTTTCTCGTCCCGGTCAATTACCGGGGCGAGTCGGAAATCGTTGTCGGCATTATCGCCAATGGGCTCAAGTCCGCCCTGGGCGGAGCTTTGATCCCCCTGCTCACCATCCTCACCGTGGGGTCGGCGGCGCTTTCCCTGCTGCACAGAATATGCCCCCTCCCCTTTTTCTCCCGCCACGAGGCGCTGAACAGGCTGTTTTCCCCCAATCTCTTCTGGCTGGTGGTCCGCACCCTGGGCGGAGCCATCACTCTGCTGGTGTTTTTTAGGCTGGGACCCGCTGCCGTCTGGTCGGCGGACACGGGCGGAAACATGCTCACCACCATTCTGCCAAGCTGCGCGGTGTGGTACCTGGTGGGTGGGCTCCTGCTCCCGCTCATGACGGATTACGGCCTGCTGGACATATTCAGCTCCCTGTTTAAACGCATCTCCCGGCCGCTGTTCAAGGTGCCGGGGCGGGCCATGCTGGACTGCGTCACCTCTTGGGTCGGCTCCAGCGTATGCGGCATTTACCTAACCATTTCCCAGTATGAGGGCGGCTTTTACAGCGCGCGGGAGGCCGCCATTATCAGCAGTAATTTTTCCCTTTTAAGCATCAGCTTCTGCTCCATGATCGCCGCCATGCTGGGCCTGGGGACGATGTTCGGCAGGTTTTATCTGACCATAGTCGCCGCGGGCGTCATCTGCGCGGTCATTACGCCCCGGCTGTGGCCCCTGCGCGGGATCCCCGAGACCTATGACGCGGTCAACGGCAGGCAGGTCGACGAGGAGGCCCCGCGGAACATGAGCAACCTGCGGTGGGGATACCGGCAGGCCCTAAAGCGCGCGGAGGCGGCGCCCGGCTTTTTGGAATTCTTGAAAAAAGGCGTGACCACGGCGGCAGACCTCACGCTGAACACAATGCCCGTCATCATGGCCTTTGGGACCATCGCGCTGATCGTTGCCAACTATACCCCTGTCTTTGACTATCTGGGGGTCCCCCTGGGGCTGTATCTGAAAGTCTTCAGCGTGCCTGACGCGATGGAGGCGGGCTCCGCCATTCTGGTGGGGTTTGCCGACCAGTTTATCCCCGTCGTGATCGGCTCGGCGTTCTCATCCCTATTTACCAGGTTTGTGGTTGGCTGCTGCTGTATCCTGCAGATCCTTTATATCACCGATATCGGCGCCCTGGTCCTGACCTCCCGAATGCCCTTCAACCTCTGGCAGATGTTCGTGGTTTTTCTGGAGCGGATCGTCATCAGTATTCCGATTGTAGTCCTGTGCGCGAACCTCTTCGGCATTGCCTGATCCGAGGTCAGCGGCCGCTTTCTTCGCCGCGGCATATGTCCAAATTTCAGCGAGGAGAATAAGAAATGCCTAAAATCGTCATTGCCCTGGGCGGCAACGCCCTGCAAAGTAAAAACAGCGAGCCCACGGCGGAAGCCCAACTCGCTGTCGTCAGAAAGACCTGCGAGTACATCGCGGAAATCAGCGCCAGCGGCTACGAGTTGGCCATTGTCCACGGCAACGGCCCCCAGGTCGGCCGGATCATGCTGGCCGGAGAGACCGCCAGGGATGTGGTGCCCGCCATGCCCTTCGATGTCTGCGGCGCCATGAGCCAGGGCTACATTGGTTATCACATTCAGCAGGCGCTGCGGTATGCCCTGGCCAAGTGGAACAAAAACATCCCCGTGGTCAGCATCGTCACGCAGATGGTGGTGGAGCGGGACGACCCCGCCTTTGCCAATCCGACCAAGCCCATCGGCGGCTTCTATACCCGGGAGGAGGCCGAGGAATTGACGGCCAGCAAGGGGTATGTGATGAAGGAAGACGCCGGCCGGGGCTATCGGCGGGTGATCGCCTCTCCGCTTCCCCGAAAAATCGTGGAGATCGACCAGGTCCGCCAGCTTTGGGACAAGACCATCGTGATCACCTGCGGCGGCGGCGGTGTCCCGGTGGTGGAAAATATGGACGGCACGCTGGAGGGCGTGGAGGCGGTCATTGACAAGGATTATGCCGCCGAGCTCCTGGCGGAGCAGATGGACACCGACGCGCTGATGATCCTTACCGAGGTGGAGATGGTCTCCATTCACTGGGGAAAGCCCAATCAGCAAAATCTGAGGCATATGTCCCTGGCGGAAGCCGCCCGCTACGTACAGGAGGGACATTTCGCCCCCGGCAGTATGCTGCCCAAGGTGCAGGCCTGTATGAATTTTGTGCGCTCCAACCCGGGAAAGAAGGCGATCATTACCTCGCTGGACCATGCGGTTGACGCCTTGAAAGGCACGACGGGCACCGTCATCACATTTGCTTGAGACGGTTGGGTTTTATCAGAGTGGTTCTGGAATGAGAAAGCGGAGGGGAGGCACAGTTGTGCCTCCCCTCCGCTTAAGTTTCCGCACGGTCGCTCACGCTGTTTCCGGGAATCTGTATGGCAAGGTTATTGAGCAGATGCGGTCGGGGCGGCCGTGGACGGCGCCGCCGGCAGCTGGCGGCCTGTGTGGTCGATGGTGTAGGGCTGGGGCAGGATGATCTGGGAGATGGGCACGAAGGTGTAGCCCTGCTGGAGCAGGGTCTCCAGGATGGTGGGCAGGGCCTCCGGGGTGTGGAGGGCCGCGTTGTGGAAGAGGACGATGGAGCCGGCCTGGACCTTGGAGGTGACCCGCTGGGTGATCTCCGAGGCGGGCAGCTCCTTCCAGTCCAAGCTGTCCACGTCCCACTGGATGGGCTCCATGCCAATGGAGCGGATGGCGGTGATGACGTTGTCGTCATACTCCCCGTAGGGCGGGCGGATGAGGGTGGGGCGGACCCCGGTGACCGCCTCGATTTTGTCGTTGCAGGCCTCCACGTCGGCGATGATCTCTTCCTTGGACAGCTGGGACATGTGGGCGTGGGTGTTGGAGTGGTTCATCACCTCGTGCCCGGCGTCGTGAAGGGCCTTTACGGACTCCGGGTATTTGTCCACCCAACTCCCCACCACGAAGAAGGTGGCCTTGATGTTGTACTTGCCCAGGATGTCGATGAGGGCTTGGGTGTCCTCGTTGCCCCAGGCGGCGTCGAAGGAGATGGAGACCATCTTCTGGTCCCTCTGGACGCAGTAGATGGGCAACTGGCGTTCTGTGGCGGCGGCCCCCACCACCAGGGGGTGGTTCACCGCGAAGAACATGACCGCCGCCGCCAGCAGACAGGCCAGAACGGTGACGTGTTTTCGTTTGAGCAGGAACAGTTTCATGATAAGGTCCCTCCTTGTCTTTCTTAGTGAAACTATATGACAAAGGGGGACGGGTCATGTTACGGAAAGGGGCGGAAAGGCTTTTCCGGGTTCTGAAAACCGCCCGGTCAGTCCGCCGGCCCGCTTTCGACGGGGAGGGCGGCGGATTCCGCCCAGCCGCCCCGCCGCAGGGCCAGGATAAAGAGGAGAGAGCTGATGCCCCAGGTGACGGGGTAGGCGGTAAAGACCACGGTGATGTCGGGGATGAAGCGTACCATGAGGGTGATGTAGCAGATGCGGAAGACGCACCACACCGCCAGCATGACCGCCATGGGGGTCATGGCCTTGCCCGCGCCCCGGAGGATGGAGGCGGCGCCGTGGGAAAAGCCCAGCAGGCAGTAGAAGAGGGCCTCCACCCTGGCCTGCCGGATCCCGAAGGCCACCACCTGGGGGGAGTCGCTGAAGAGGCCGATGAGGGTGGGGGCCAGGAGGAAGAAGGTGATGCCCACCAGCTCGGCGAACCCGGTGGTCATGAGGATGCCGATCCGGGCCCCCGCCCGGACCCGGTCGGGCCGCCCGGCCCCCAGGTTTTGGCTGACGAAGGTGGTCATGGCCAGGGTGAGGCTCATGATGGGCAGAAAGACAAAGCCCTCCACCTTGGAATAGCTGCCGCAGCCCGCCATGGCGGTGTCCCCGAAGGCGTTGATGTTGGACTGCACCACCAGGTTGGCGATGGCGATGACGCTGTTCTGTACGCCGCTGGGCAGGCCCAGCCGCAGGACCTGGCCCAGGACGGCCCGGTCCGGCCGGAGCTTTTTCAGAGAGATCCGCACCACGAACTTTCCGCTCATCAGGTGGAGGAAGCCCAGGGCGGCGCTGAGGACCTGCCCCAGCACTGTGGCCAGGGCGGCCCCGGCCACGCCCCAGCCCAGGACGGCCACGAAGAGGAGATCCAGCACCACGTTGACCACCGAGGAGATGATGAGGTAGAGGAGAGGGTGGCGGCTGTCACCCAAGGCCTGAAAAATGCCGTTGGCGGTATTGTAGAGCACCAGGGCCAGAAGCCCGGCACAGTAGACCCGGAAGTAGAGGACGGAGTTGGGCATCACGTTCTCCGGCGTGCCCATCCAGGTCAGGATGGCGGGGGTGAAGCAGATGCCCAGGATGGACAGGAGGATACCCGCCGCCAGGGAAAAGACCACCGTGGTGTGGATGGCGGTGTCCACCCCCTCCTTGTCCCGGGCGCCGTAGCGGCGGGAGATGATGACGCTGGCCCCCACGAAGACCCCCTGGAAAAAGCCGATGAGCAGGTGGCACAGGCTCCCCGAGGAGCTGACGGCGGCAAGGGCGTTGTCGCCGCAGAACCGGCCCACCACGAAGGAGTCCGCCGTGTTGTAGAGCTGCTGGAACAGGTTCCCCAGCAAAAGGGGCAGTGCAAAACGGAGGAGGATCTTCCAAATGACCCCCTCCGTCATGAGTGTTTTCTGTTTGTCCATAGCCTCGTCTCCGCTTCCATTTTCTCTGTTTTGAGCGTAACACGCCTCAGGGGGGCTTGTCAAGACGGCGGGCCTTTTCCCGATAGCCAAAGGGGCCCGGATGTGGTATGATAACCACGATGTGGTTATCATGCTGGATTTTGAAAATAGACCACGACGGCGCTTCGTGCCTGTGGTATAATAACCACATCGTGGGTATGATTCTGGCTTTCAAAATAGACTACAACGGCGCTTTATACCTGCAATGACGACTGTGAGTAAGAAACACGCGTTCTTCGCGGAAGGGAGATTTGTTTGATGAAGACCATTTTGGTGGCCGGCGGCGCCGGCTATATCGGCAGCCACATGGTGGCCCTGCTGGTGGAGCGGGGCTATGACGTGGTGGTGGCGGACAACCTCTGCACCGGCCACTGGCAGGCGGTGAAGGGGGCCCAGCTCCGGGTGGGGGACGTGCGGGACGGGGCCTTCCTGGACCGGCTGTTCTCTGAGTTCCCCATTGACGGGGTCATCAACTTCGCCGCCTTCTCCCTGGTGGGAGAGAGCGTCGCCGACCCCCTCAAATACTACGGCAACAACGTCGCCGGAGCGGTGAGCATGCTCACCGCCATGAAGAACCACAAGGTGGACAAGATCGTCTTTTCCTCCACCGCCGCCACCTATGGCGAACCGGAGAAGCAGCCCATCGAGGAGACCGACCGCACCGAGCCCACCAATCCCTACGGCGCCACCAAGCTGGCCATTGAGGGGATGCTGAAGTGGTGCGACGGGGCCTACGGCATCCGCTACGCAGCCCTGCGCTACTTCAACGCCGCCGGGGCCAACACCGACGTGGACATCGGGGAGGACCACTCCCCCGAGACCCACCTTATCCCCATCGTCCTCCAGGCCGCCCTGGGCAAGCGTCCCCACGTGGGCATCTTCGGGGAGGACTACCCCACCGCCGACGGCACCTGCGTGCGGGACTATATCCACGTGCGGGACCTGGCCCAGGCCCATCTGCTGGCCCTGGAGTACCTGGACAGGGGCGGCGAGAGCGGCTCCTTCAACCTGGGCAGCGGCGACGGCTTCTCCGTGAAGGAGATCATCGACACCGCCCGGAAGGTGACGGGGAAACCCATCCCCGCCGTGGTGGAGCCCCGCCGGGCGGGGGACCCCTCGGTACTGATCGCCTCCAACCAGAAGGCCAGGGAGGTCCTGGGCTGGGTACCCCAGCGGGGACTGACCGAGATCATTGCCGACGCCTGGACCTGGCACCAGGGGCACCCGGAAGGCTACGGGCGGTAAGAGAGTAAAAACGGAGCGTATTTCTCTGCTTGAGAAATACGCTCCGTTTTTTTATTTTCCGCAGCTTTTGTCTTTTGGGTGGCGCTCAGCTGCCTTCCGCCTCCGGCCATTCGGCCCGGGACGCCACAAAGGGGACGGAAATCTTTGTGATGTAATGTTCCGGGTTCAGTTCCACAGTCTCGTCCACCAGGGATTCCTCGTAGACGTAGGGCCCGAGCTTGAAGTGGTTCTGTTTGGCGTAGGCCAGAAGCTTGGGGTAGGACAAATAGGTGGTGTGGTAATCGCCCCTGTGGTAATAGATCATGTAGTTGCCCTCGGCTTTGATGAAGGCCTCCGCCGGGGGCGCGTCGGGGGCCAGCTCCGAGTAGTAGTACTGATGGCGGGTGGTTTGGCTCCCCTCCAACCAGGCCGACGGGAGGATGCCGCCGATGGCCCGGCCGAGGCACAGGTCGTGTTCCACCCGGTATTGGATGATGACGCCCAACGCCGAAAGGGTCCCCGGTCCCACGGAGGCGTCCCGGGTGTTGGAGCTCACCTTCAGGTACTCCCTGGGGCAATGCTGGATGTAAATGATGGAGGTGTCGATATCTCTGACCTCCTGGACCAGCTCCACCTTTTTTTGCATCATGTCCCTGGACTTTTCCAGATGGGAAATCTGGTCGGTCAAATTTCGAATGCTGTGGTCGAAGAGCTCCAAGAAGTACTCCGTTTTCCGCGTCTGGATATACCGCTTCAGCTCGGTCAGCGACATGATTTTGCGCAGAGCCAGGATCACGTGGAAGGTGTCGATCTGCTCCGTGGAGTAGTAGCGCCGCCCGGTTTCATCCCGATAACAGGGCGGGAAGAGCCCCAGCTTTTCGTAGTAGAGAAGCGTCTGTTTGTTTACGCCGCATATTTTGGCGAAACGCCCGGAGACCAAAAGTTCGTTCTTTGTAAGCTCGGCCGGCATGCGGGCCACCCCTTCCGTTCTGCCAAATCGTTTTTTGTCGAATCATATACTTAGTATACCATTTGTCTTCTGAAAAGGCACGAAATTTAAAGGGCGTTTTGATCAAAATTTTCGACGGCGACAGACGCAAGGGCAAATAAATCCTTTTTATTCCTTGCGATTTTGGAAAATGCACAAAGCGCGGCGGCTTTTTTTGGTTAAAGTGAAAAATTTAACAAACCTATTGACGGTATAGCAGCTATATGATGTAGACTTTTGTCAGACACAAAAGGATAGGAGTGCTGCACATGCGATTTTCCATGCGGACGAAGCTGATAACCGGCTATGGGTGTCTGGACCAGCTGGGAGAGGCCGTCCGGTCGTTCGGCGTCAAAAAGGTGATGCTGTGTACCGATTCATTTTTGGCCCAAACCCCGGCGGCAGCCGCCATCCAGACCCAGCTGGCCGGGGCGGGGGTCTCCTGCGAGGTCTACACCCAGCTCCAGCCCGAGCCCATCGACGTGGACTGCGACAGGGGCGCGGCCTTCTGTAAGGAGCAGGGGGTGGAGCTGATCGTGGCCCTGGGCGGGGGAAGCGTCATGGACCAGTCCAAGGCCATGGCGGCCATCGTGACCAACGGAAAGTCCTGCCGGGAGCTGGACGACGTGCCCATCCCCAAGCGGATGCTCCCCCTGATCTGCGTCCCCACCACGGCGGGCACGGGCAGCGAGGTCACCTTCGTCTCGGTCATCACCAACACCCAAGACCAGTATAAGATGACCATCATGGACGCGGATAGCCTCTCCCCCGACGTGGCGGTGTGCGACCCCGCACTCCTCACGACCCTGCCCCCCAAGCTGGTCGCCTCCTGCGGCGTGGACGCGCTGACCCACGCCATCGAGGCCTATACCTCGGCGGTGGCGAACCCCATTTCCAGCGCCCTGGCCCTCCAGGCCATGGAGATGATTGCCCAAAACCTTAAGCGCTGCTGGGAGACCCCCTCGGACCGGGAGGCCCAGAGCGCCATGATGCTGGCCAGCACCATGGCCGGGGCGGCCTTCATCAACTCCGACGTGGGGGCCGTCCACGCGGTGGCGGAGACCGTGGGCGTGGCCTACCACATCCCCCACGGGGTGGCCAATTCCCTGTTCCTGCCCTACGTGATGGAGTTCAACCGGGCCGGGAACGAGGCATATTACGCCCGAATCGCCCACCGCCTGGGGGCGGCGGAGCCGGGGGCCGGAGACGGGGAGAACGCCAAGCGGTCCATCCGCTTTGTGGAGGAGCTGATTGCCCAGTTGAAAATCCCCGCCTTCGCCAGCTTCCCCCAGGTGGACCCGGCCGACTTTGAGGCGCTGGCCGCCCGGGCCGCCAAGAGCCCCATGAGCCTGGACAACCGCAAGCCGATTGAAACAGAGGACTACGTCCGCATCCTGCGAGACGCCTATCAAAGCAAGAAAATCTATCGCTGAGAGAGCAAACAGAAAAGGGAGGAAAACAACATGTCCAAAATCAAGAATGAACCCATCTGCAAGGAGCCCTGCGTGGAAAAGGTGAGAGGCGCCATGCGCCACCGGGCCCAATGGCTGTACCTGCTGCTGGACGAGGCCAAGAAGCGGGGCGCCGACTGGGAGGAGATTGCCCGTGCGGCCACCTCCCGGTGCGGCTGTTTCCAGGGCGCGGGGCTCTACGAGGACTGGGCCCAACACGACAGCCTGAGCAGCTTTGCCGAGGTGTTCGCCGACGAGGATTTCCAGAAGTATTTCGACATGGAAATCGTGGAGTGCGGGGAGGACAAGCTGCACATCCAGTTCCACCACTGCCCCCTGGTGGCGGGCTGGCAGGAAATCGGCTGCAGCGACGAGGAAGTGAGCAAGCTGTGCGACATCGCCATGGACGGCGACCGGAACATCGCCAAGGCCTGCCAGCTGGACTTCACCCTGGGGGACACCATCGCCGACGGCGCCCCCTGCTGCGATTTGACCTTCCGGCTGAAAAAGTAAGGAGGAGAGACGACAATGGAGACGAAAAAAGCGAGTACGGCGCAAGTCCTGAAGTTTTTGATTCCCTCCCTCCTGGGCGCGGTCCTGTTCCTGGTGCCCATGCAGGTGAACGGGAAATTCGTCCTGGGCGTGTCCATCCTCTGCGACATCATCCAGGGCTGGATGAATCCCTTTGTCAACCAGCTTGCCATTCTGCTGTTCGCCATCTCGGCGGCGCTCCCGATCATTGCCAAGGTGTGCAAGCCCAAATTCATCACGGAAAATAAGACCATGCGCAGCCTGTTCGATGTCAGCCCCGTCATCATCGGGGTGCGGATTGTGGCCCTTGTCTATCTGGTGTGCTACCTGTTCCAGGTGGGGCCGGAGTGTATCTGGAACCCGGCCACCGGCGGCGAGGCCTATAACATCGTCTCCACCATCCTGACGCTGATGGTGGGCACCTCCTTCCTCATCAGCCTGCTGACCGACTTTGGCATCATGGACTTTGTGGGCATCCTGGTCCGCAAGCTCATGAAGCCCCTCTTCACCCTGCCCGGCCGGGCCTCCCTGGACTGCATCGCCTCCTGGATGGGCAGCAGCCTCACCGGCGCCCTGCTCACCTCCACCCAGTATAAGGACGGCTACTACTCCAAGCGGGAAGCCTGCGTCATCATGACCTGCTTCTCCACCGCCGCCTTCAGCTTTATCTTCATCCTGGCCCGGGTGTGCGGCCTGGAGGACTATTTCCTGCCCTCCGTGCTCACCATCTACGCCGCCGTCATCCCCTGCGCCATCCTCCTGCCCCGGGTGTACCCCCTCAACCGGCAGAAGGACGAGTACGTGGACGGCGCCGCCGAAATCAAGGAGGAGATCCCCACCGGCCTTGGCAAGATGCAGTGGGCGGTGCGGTGCGCCGTGGAGAAGGCCGACGGCATGACCTTTAAGAAGTTCATGGTCAAGGGCGTTCAGACGGTGGGAAGCGTCTGGTTCGACGTGCTGCCCATGGTCATGTTCGTGGCCGCCACCGGCATGATTGTCAACGAGTACACCCCCATTTTCCAAATCCTAACCGCCCCCTTCGTCCCCATCCTGAACCTGATGGGCTTTGCCGAGGCCACGGTGGCCGCGCCCATGCTGCTCACCGGCTTCCTGGACCAGTTCCTCCCCGTGGCCATGGCGGGGGCCATCACCGCCATCGACACCCGCTTCTTCGTGTTCTGCATGGCCATCGCCCAAATCATCTACCTGTCCGAAATCGGCGTCATGATCATCCGCTCCAAGCTGGACTTCAACCTGGCCAAAATCTTCCTGGTGTTTATTGAGCGGACCGTCCTCTCCATGCCCATCATCTGGCTGCTGACCCGGCTTCTGATCCATTGAGGAGGATAAGATGATCAATCCATTTGCGAGGGCCCTCCAGGAGAAAATGGCGGGCTACCGGGAAGAGATGCTCTTCCACTTCAAGGAGCTGCTGAAAATGGACACCGTCCGGGGGGAGCCCTGTGACGGCGCCCCCTTCGGCCCGGGGCCCCGCCGGGCGCTGGAATACGTCCTGGCTCTCTCCGAGGGCTTCGGCCTAAAGACGGTGAACCTGGACAACTACATCGGGTACAGCGAGTACGGCCCAGGGGAGGACTACGTCTGCTCCATCGCCCACCTGGACGTGGTGCCCCCCGGCGACGGCTGGACCCATCCCCCCTTCGGGGCGGAGGAGGAAAACGGCATCCTCTACGCCCGGGGCGCCGGGGATGACAAGCCGGGGGTGGTCGTGGGCCTCTACGCCCTGCGGTGCATGAAGGAGCTGGGCTACACGCCCCAGCGGAAGCTCCGGGTCATCTACGGCTGCGCGGAGGAGACCGGGATGGAGGACCTGGACCACTACCTGGAACAAGAGCCCCTTCCCCTGTTCGGTTTCACCCCCGACGCCGACGGATACAACATCGTCAACGCGGAAAAGGGGCGGATGGAATTCCGCATGGAGGGCCAAAAACCCGCCGGCTGCCCGGTGCTTGACGTCACCGGCGGCCTGGCCCCCAACATGGTGCCGGCCTCGGTGACCGCCGTCTTCGACAGGGCCCGGATGAACCCGGAGGAGGGGGCGCGGTTCGCGGCGAAGCTGAAAACCGGCCCCGACCTGACCTGGGAGGACCGGGGGGACCAGACCGCGGTGACCTTCCGGGGGGCGTCGGCCCACGCCGCCATGCCCGAGAGCGGGCGCAGCGCCATCTCCCTGTACGCCCAATTTGCCGGGGACGCGCTGGGGGAGCGGGCCGACGGCCTGACCCGGTTCATCGCCGACTCCATCGGCCTGGACTGGACCGTGCCCAAGCTGGACATTGCCTGCCGGGACGACTATATGGGCCCCCTGACCTTGAGCCTGGGCCTCATCCAGACCCAGGGGGACCGGGTGTGGACGGTGGGGGACATCCGCTACCCCACCTCCACCAGCGCCGGGGAGCTCCAGGCCAAGCTGGAGGCGGCCGCCTCCGCCGCGGGGCTCCGGCTCCAGGTGCTCTCCGCCGTGGACGGGCACCACTGCGTCCGGGAGGAGGAGTTCGCCGTCCTGCGGGAGGTCTGCCTGGACAAAGGGAAGCCCGAGCCCCGATGTGTGGCCATTGCCGGGGGCACCTATGCCAAGAAATTCGGCGGCAGGCTGGTGGCCTTCGGCGGCTGCGGCGACGGGGTCCACGCCCCGGATGAGTTCGTCCTCATCCAGGACTTCTATGACCACGCCGACATGGTCTCCTACACGCTGTACCGCCTGAGCGGCAGGGCGTGAGGGAAAGACCATGAGACGGGGCAGACTGGAGCGGCTGGTCCGCTCCATGGGAGAATTGGGCCTGGACCAGGCGCTCATCACCGACGACAGGAACCTTTCCTACTACACCGGGACCGAGGAAGAGAGCATGGAGCGGCTCCGGGTGCTGCTAGTGGACCTGCGGGGGAACTGCCGCTATTACGCCAACGCCCTGTTCGCCCCTCTGGGGGCGGGGGCCGAGACCGTCCGCCACCGGGACGGGGAGGAGGGCCGGGCCCTGGAAGACCTGGCCCGCCGCCTGACGCCGGGGGGCGTGCTGGCCGTGGACCAGACCTGGCCCAGCGGCTATCTGCTGGACCTGCTGGCCCTGGCCCCCAACCACATCTTCCGCTCCGCCGGGCGGCTGCTGTCCCTGCCCATGGTGTGCAAGGACGGGGAGGAGATGGAGCTGATGCGCCGCTCCTCCCAAATCAACGACCGGGTGGTGGAGGAGCTCATCTCCTCCATCTCCGAATCCTCCACCGAGGCGGGCCTCAGCCGGAGCATCCACGGCCTGTATTCCAAACACGGGGCGGAGGGCGCCCAGGGCGGGGCCCTGGTGGCCTTCGGCAAAAACTGCGCCAGCCCCCACCCCCAGTCCCGTGAGGTCCGCCCCAAGGCGGGGGACTGTATCCTCATCGACGCGGGGGCCCCCTACCGGCGCTACCAGTCCGACATGACCCGCACCGTGTTTTTCCGGGACGTGAGCCCCGAGATGGAGCGGGTCTACCGCACGGTGCTGGAGGCCAACCTGGCGGGCATCGCCGCGGTGCGGCCGGGGCGGACGGCGAGGGAGATCGACGGGGTGTGCCGCGGCGTGATCGAAAAGAGCGGCTATGGCCCCTTTTTCACCCACCGCACCGGCCACGGGATCGGCCTTCAGCTCCACGAGGAGCCCTATCTCAGCGAGACCTCGGACACCGTCCTGCGGGAGGGCATGATTTTCTCCATAGAGCCGGGGATCTACCTTCCTCAGACGGGGGGCGTCCGCGTGGAAGACCTGGTGGCGGTGACCGCCAACGGCGCGGAGGTCCTCAACCACCTGCCCAAAGAACTGCGGGTCATCCCCTGATGGGCCGCAAATCCACTTGAAGAAGAAACGGAGAATACCGCTATCATGGAAGTAAGTCAGACCGATTGCCGCCTGTATGAGGCCATTTTAAAGGAAGAACTGCTCACCGCCCTGGGCTGCACCGAGCCCATCGCCATCGCCTTCGCCGCGGCGAAGGCCCGGGAGGTCCTGAGGGCTGTCCCGGAGGAGATGACGGTGGAGTGCAGCGGCAACCTTATCAAGAACGCCCGGGCCGTGGTGGTGCCCATGACGGTGGACCTGCGGGGCATCGAGGCAGCCGCCGTCCTGGGCGCCGTGGGGGGCGACCCGGCCAAGGAGCTGGAAGTCCTGACCAGCGTGACAGAGGAGGACCTGGCCCGGACCAAAGAGCTCCTGGCCCAAAACGTCTGCCGGGTCCGCCTGTTGGAGACCCCCGCCAAGCTGCACATCATCGTGCGCTGCGCCAAGGGCGGGGACAATGTGATGGTGGAAATTCTCCACGAGCACAACCACATCGTCCACATCGAGAAGAACGGGGCCGTGGTCTACGACATCCCCCACTCCCCGGAGGACGTGGGCGAGGGCGGGACGGACCGCTCCTGCCTGACGCTGGAGAAAATCGTGGCCTTCGCCCAGACCGCGGACCTCTCCAATGTGGCGCGGGTGCTGGACAAGCAGATCGCCTGCAACAGCGCCATCGCCGCGGAGGGCCTCTCCGCCCGCTGGGGCGAGTCGGTGGGCCAGACCCTTCTGGAAGTGTACGGCGAGTCGGTGGGCGTCCGGGCCCGGGCCGCTGCCGCGGCGGGGTCCGACGCCCGGATGAACGGCTGTGAGATGCCCGTGGTCATCAACTCCGGCAGCGGGAACCAGGGCATCACCGTCTCCGTACCCGTCATCGAGTACGCCAGGGAGCTGGGCTGTTCCCGGGACCAGTTGTACCGGGCCCTGCTGGTATCCAACCTGGTGGCCATCATGCAGAAGTACAAGATGGGCCGCCTCTCCGCCTTCTGCGGGGCGGTCAGCGCCGGCACCGCCGCCGCCTGCGGCATCGCCTTCCTCCAAGGGGCCGGCGCCGAGCTCATCGGCATGATCATCACCAACAGCCTGGGCAACATCGGGGGCGTGGTGTGCGACGGGGCCAAGTCCTCCTGCGCCGCCAAAATTTCCAGCTCCATTGAGGCCGGGCTCATGGGCTACGAGATGGCCAAGCGGGGGCGGGTGTTCCGCCCCGGCGAGGGCCTGGTGAAGGAGAACTGCGCCGGGACCATCGACAGCTTTTGCCGGATGGCGAAGGACGGCATGGACGCCACCGACAAGGAGATTCTGCGAATCATGGTGGAGGGCTGACCCCTCAAAACAGCAAGAGAGCCCCGGCCTCGTGAGAGGCCGGGGCTCTTTCTGTTCCGGGGTGCGGGAAACGGGCTTGCCGGGGCGTTCAGCCCTCCAGGGTGAATTCCACCTGCTCCACTGTCCGCTCCATCTCGGGGGCATCCAGCCCCACGCCGTCCACGGCCATCTCCCCCATCTGGTTGTCGTAGGGGTCGTACCGGTAGGCCGGGTCGGGGGGCGTCAGGGGGGCCTGGAAGGCGGAGTTGGCCACCATCCGCCAGGGGTCCAGGCTGCCGAAGTAGTGTTTCCTTCGCCCCGCCTCGCCGTTTCGCCGGGCGGAGGAGCCGAAGGAGGGGTCGGCGAAGAGCCAGCCGTGGGGAGCCAGGTAGAACATGGCCCAGTCGTGGGCCCCCACGTGGCCGGGCCGCACGGACAGCCCGCTCTGCCACCGGGCAGGGATGCCCGCCATGCGGCACAGGGTGATGAAGAGGAGGGCCATCACCCCGCAGTCCCCCCGCAGCTCCCGGGCGCAGGTGTCGGCAATGTCGTCCAGCTGGACGTAGGCGGGCTGGTAGCGGTAGTCCACGTGCCCGGTGACGTAGTCGTAAATGGCCACCGCCTTCTCCACCGGGGCGGCACACCCCTCCGTCAGCCGGGCGCACAATGCCCGGAGGTAGGGGGTGAAGGCGATGTGGGGAAGCTGCTCGCCGGTGTCGAAGGTCGGCTGGGCGGCGTCACAGGGGAGGGCCAGGGGGTCCACATACACCGCCCGGTGGCGGTAGCGGTAGGTCACCTCGAAGGCGTCCCGCTCTGTGCTCTCCCAGTAGATGGTCCGCTGGGGGGCGTCGGCGGGGGCGGCCACAAAGCCGGGAGTGGCGTCCAAAATCTCGATGCCGCTCTGCTGGGGGCAGTCGGCGGGCAGGGGGAGCCAGGCCTGGACCCGCCGCCCTGCGGCGGCCACCGTAGGCCGGATGGCGGCTTTCAGGGTGATGGCGGCGGTGAGCTCCCCCTCCCGCTCCATCCGCTCCAACACCTGGTCCCGCAGGGCGTTGTCCTCCGGCTCCTGGCGCAGGCCGGGGGCCTCGGCGGGGTAGAGGCGGGCGGAGTCCAGAAAGGCGTCGTGGTACCGGGCCTCGCCGCCAATGTACCGCCAATCGATACGCCCGCTGTCCACCAGGGCGTCGAACTGGGCGTCGGTGCAGCCGGGCCACTCTGCCCGCACCAGGGCCAGGGCGGCGGCACGGTCATAGGGGTAGTTCCGCTCCAGCCGTTCCAGCCGCAGCTTTTCCACCCGCAGCCGGGGGGCCAGCCCGGGCTGGCCGTCCAGGGCGAGATACCGGTCGATGAGCCGCGCGGCCCCCGCCAGGTCCCCCGCCGCCTTTCTCCGGGCTACGTCAGGGGGCAGGGGGATGTGCAGGGACAGGAAATCATCGTTTTTCGTCATGGATACCCGCTCCTCTCATTGCCTACCAGAATACCACAACCCGCCCCCGGGGGCAAGGAAAAGGACCGCCGGAAGGCGGTCCTTTTTAGAACAGTTTATTCCCCTTTGACCGAGGCGGCGATGGCGTCCGCCAGGGCTTCCAGCTCCCCGGCCCGGGCGGCGGGAAGGGAGGATTTGAGGGTGAGCTTGGGCTCCAGCAGGGTGCAGCCCGCCAGCTCCTCGGTGACGAATTTGCCCATCAGCTCCCCGGACTTGGGAGCCCAGGTGCCGTTTTCCAGGACGGCAAAGGTGCGGTTCTGAACATTCAGGGCCCTCATGTCCTCCAGAAGATCCAGGGTGGGAGGATAGATGCCCATGTTGTAGGTCACCGAGGCCAGCACCACGTGGGACAGGCGGAAGACCTCGGAAATCAGGTGGGAGACGTGGGTGGAGGAGACGTCCCACAGGGACACCTGGGTGAGCCCCCGCTCCACCAGGGCGGCGGCCAGGGCGTCGGCGGCCTGCTCGGTGTTGCCGTACATGGAGCCGTAGATGACGGCCACGCCCTTTTCCTCCGGCTCGTAGCGGCTCCACTTGTCATACTTGTCCAGGAAATAGCGCAGGTCGGAACGCCATACCGGCCCGTGGAGGGGGCAGATGAGCTTCAGCTCGTCCCCCAGGGCCGCCGCCTTTTTCAGCAGGGTTTGGGTGGCGTCGCCGTATTTGCCCACGATGTTGGCGTAATACCGGCGGGCCTCGTCCAGCCAGTCCCGGTCGAAGTCCATCTCGTCGTTGAAAAGCCTGCCGTTGAGGGCGCCGAAGGTGCCGAAGGCGTCAGCGGAGAAGAGGGCGCCGGTGGTCTGGTCAAAGGAGACCATCACCTCCGGCCAGTGGACCATGGGGGCGGTGAGGAAGGTGACGGTGTGCTTCCCGAAGGAACGGGTGTCCCCGTCCTTTACCGTGATCCGCTCATGCCCGGCGGAGGAGACGCCGAACTGGTCCAGGAAACGGAAGGCCATGGCGGTGGCGACCAGCTTTACCCCCGGCCACCGGTCCAGCACCGCCTGAAGGGAGGCACCGTGGTCGGGCTCCATGTGGTGGATGACCACGTAATCCAGCGCCCGGCCGTCCAGCAGGTGCTCCAGATTTTCCATCAGCTGGCGGCAGGCGGACCAGTCCACCGTGTCGAAGAGGACGGCGGCCTCGTCCAGCAGAAGGTAGGAATTGTAGCTGATCCCCCTGGGGATGGGGTGGATATTCTCAAACAGGGGCAGCCGCCGGTCGTTGGCGCCCACCCAATAAAGCTGGTCGGTCACTTGGCGTACACAATACATAAATTGCGATGACCTCCTTATTCATAGTATTTTCGGGGGTATTCTATCACAGCGTGTCCAAAAATACAAGAGGAAGCGCGTTCCCGAAATGGAAACGCGCCCTCGATCAGGGGTCCCGCGGGACATTGTGTCCCCAGGTGTAGGCCCACACGGCCAAAAGCACGGTGACGGGCACCGCCAGCACGATCCCGAAGCTGCCGGAGAGCCCCTGCATCACGGCGATGCCGATGTTATTGGAATTCACCACCTGCAAAAGGGGCAGGTCGTAGGCGTAATTGAGCACCAGCATGGAGGCGCTGGAGCCGGCGAAGGCCAGGATGAGGGTGTTGGAGTCGGTGCCCATCAGGTCCCGGCCCACCCGCATCCCCGCCCGGAAGAGCTCCAAGCGGGAGAGGGCGGGATTTTGGGCGTACACCTCCTGGATGGAGGAAGCGATGGACATGGCCACATCCATCACCGCCCCCAGGGCGGAGATGAGGAGCCCGGAGAAGAGCAGGCCCCCCACCTGCACGTCCCCGGCGTTGGCCAGGGTCATAAGGCTCTCGATGTCGGAGACGTTCCACCCGGTGATGCCGCTGGCGGCGGAGAAGAGGGAGGCCGCCGCCCCGGCGATGACCACCCCCGCCACGGTGCCCCCCACCGCCACGGCGGTCTTGCGGCTGGGCCCGCCGATGAGCCACAATGTCACCACCGTAGTGACGGCGCAGACGAACACCGCCGTCCAGAAGGGGGACCAGCCCCGGTAGACCATGGGCAGATAGACAAAGAGGATGCAAAGGAAGGTGAAGAGGAGCCCCAACGCCCCCTTGACCCCCTGCTTTCCCCCCACCAGGCACAAGGCCAGCAGGTAGAGCCCGGCGAAGAGGAGCAGCACCCCGCCCCGGTCCACGGAGTAGACGGCGGTGATGGTGGAGTCTCCCGCCACGCTCTGGATGACCACCACCCTCATCCCCACGGTGCAGCCCGCCCCGAAGAGGTAGCCCGAGCTGCTGGTGGTCTCCAATTCCTGGCCGGCCCGGATGCCGGTGGTCATCTTCACCAGCACCTTCTGCTCCCCCATCCGGGTGCCGTCGGGCTGGAGGTTGTCCTGGAGGACGGCGGTCACCACCCCCTTTTCAAAGGTCTGTCCCACCCGGGAGACCAGGGGGATCTTGTCCACGCCGTTGAGCCAGAGGACAAAGGCCAGAAAGACCGCCGCCAGCACCGCGGGCACCCCCCAGCGGAGAAGCCCCTGCTTCCAATTCCTATTCAAACGCTTCAACCCCTTCTCTATTCAGGTGGATACGGCGCGGCGGGCGGGTCTGAAACCCGCCCGCCGCGTGGCGCATGGGAATGGGGGAATCATCCCAGCTCCACGCCCAGGGTGGGGAGGAAGCCGGCGGGGACATAGTAGTTGCCGCAGGAGAGGAGGGCCGGGGTGGTGACGGTCCTGCCGTCCACGCTGGCGCTCAGAGTGGCGGCGGTGCCCTCTGCGGAGCCGGTGGGCTTGTAGCCGGTGTAGGCGGTCTTGGTGGTGATGACCACGCCGCCGTTCCAGCTCACGTCAAAGGCGTTGGAGCTGGCGGCCAGGTCCCGCAGACGGTAATAGGTCTGGCCGTCCTGGGTCAGGGAAGCGGCGGCAGTGACGGCCTTCTGGGCGTTGGCGGGCTGAGCGGCATCCTTCCGGATGGTGAAGGCCTCGTCGATCCGCTCGGCCTTGCCGTCGGCGGTGACCTGGTAAGTCTCGATGGAGAAGGAGTCGGCGGTCATGGAGATGACGGAGTAGCTGGGCAGCCAGTTCTGGCTGCGCTGGGCGATATAGTCCTGCTGGGCGGCGATGAGCTCGTAGAACTTGGAGCCGGAGGCCGAGTTGGCGGACATGTACAGCGTGCCCTTGGGGTTCACCACGGTGTTGCCGCTGGTGCTCTCGATGGTATAGCAGTAGTTGTCGGCCTGGAAGGCGCTCTGGGCGGCCTTGCCCGCCTCGTCGGCGGGGGACAGGGGGATCTTGGCGTTGTTCTGGGTGTTGTAGGCGTTGTCCCAGTCGTAGTCGGTCTTGTCGGCGTTGAGCTGGAACTCGTAGGTGCCGTGGCTCTGGCCGTCGCCGTAGAGGAGCTTGGAGCGGGAGTAGGTGTGGTCGTGGCCCTGGAGCACCACGTCGATGTCGTAGGCGTCAAAGATGGGGGTCAGCTGAGTGCGCAGGATCATGCCGTCGGTGTCGGAGTGGTCCAGGCCGGAGCCGTAGATGTCCTGGTGGATGGTCACCACCCGCCAGGCGGCGTCGGGGGCGTAGGCCACGGCCTCCTGGATGGCGGCCTCGTGCTCGGCCACGTTGTAGTTGTTGGTGTTCAGCACGATGAACAGCCCCGCGCCGTAGGTGTAGTAGTAGTCGCCCCCGGCCTGGGTGGCGCCGTAATCGGTGGCGTTGGGGTTATTGAAGTGGTAGAGGTAGTCGGGGTTCAGGGAGTCGTGGTTGCCGATGGTGGTGGCCACGGGCAGGGATTTCAAAACGGCGGGGGCGAGATACCCGGCGTACTCCTCCTCCTTGGCCTTGCCGGTCTTGTTCACCTGGTCGCCGGCGGAGATGACGAAGCTCAAATCCGGGTTCTGCTCCTGGGCGATGGACAGGGTGCGGGCCCAGGCGAAGCCGTCGTTCCGGGCGGCGGTGTTGGCGGCTCCGGCGTCGGCGACCAGCTTTTCCCCGTTCTGGGGCTGGCCCTTGGAGGCGCCGATTTGGGGATCGCCCACGTAGAGCAGCTTCACGCTGGAAAAGCTGTGGGTGGCGTAGGTCTCGGCCTGGGTCTGGACTCCATTTTTCTCCACGGTGTAATAATAGGTGGTGTTCTCCTTCAGGCCGGTGACGGTGACGTGGTTGTAAACATACTTCACCCCGCCCGTCAGGCTGTCGTCCACCTCGGCGGACACGCCGGTGAAGGCGGTGAGGGCGTTCTTGTCGGCGCCGAAGTGGACCACGGGAGTGGCGGCCTTGCCGGGTTCCACCTTGGAGTACCAGGCGAAATTCAGCTCGGTCTCATCCCTGCCGGGGGTGAGGGACACCTGGGTGTAGTCACCGGAGAGGGCCTCCCAGCCCTCCACCCAGGCCTTCCAGGCGGCGTCGCCGCCAGTGGCGCTGGAGTCGTTGTATTGGGCGGTGGCGGCCAGGGCGGCGGGAAGAGCCCCCAGGGCCAGGGTGCCGGCCAGAACACCGGCCATCACAGTTCTGCGAAGGTTCATCAGTCTCAAAACTTCCTTTCCATTCTGCTCAGATTTTGGAACCCGGGGCCAGTGTAGCACCGGAAAGGATTGAAAACAATGGACTTTTCCAAAGCTTTACACGGCTTTGAAAAGGCTTTACAAAGGGGGACAAAAAACGGGACGCGCCCCTGGGCCCGCACCCATAAGGAAGGATGCGCCCAGTTGGGTCCCCTGAGGCGAAGCTGCGGCGCAACCCCGGCTTGGCGCCCGCCAGGGCGCCGGCGCCGATGTTGCTTGCATCTTCCTCCTCATTGGGCCCAACTGGGTCCGAAGGAGTCCTGCCAACGCCCTTTTGAGGGAAAAAGACGAAAAACCGCCCGGCAATCCTGACGGATGCCGGGCGGTTTTGCAGACTTTTGCGCCAAAAGGGCTAAGGCAGGCCCGCATCTTTCCTTATGGGTACGGGCCCTTGGGCGCGTCCCGTCATGCTGTTTGGATGGTGGAGGCTTACTCCGCCTCGGCGGCGTTCAGCTCGGTCACAGCGGCCTCGAACATCTCGATGGCCTTGTCCACGTCGGGGGAGATGAAGAGGGCCACGTAGCCGTCCTTCTCCACGATCTTGCCGTTCTTGGCCATCTCCAGGGGGGCGGGGAGGTACTGCTCAAAGGATTGCTGGATGCGGGCACGGACGGCCTCCAGCTCTTCCTTGGCGGCGTCCATGTCGGCGCCCTCGGCCAGCTTGCCGATGAACAGGGCGTCGGCCCGGATCATCATGGAGGAGAAGGAGACGAACTCGTCATAGTTGGCGGGGTCGATGCCCACGAAGTCCTTCAGGGTCTCGGCGCTGTTCTTCATGGAGGAGGCCATCTCGGTGGTGTCCATGATCTCCCGGGCCAGCTTGGTCAGGGGGGCGCCGTTGGGGGTGGAGATGGAGATGAGGGCGGGCTCACGCTCGGCCACCAGCACGGAGTAGCCCTCCAGGCCGTCGATGACACTGGCGGGCAGGAAGGTGACGCCGTCGATGACGGTGGCGGTCACGTCCTCCAGCTTCTCGCCGTCCACTTCCACGGAGTTGTCGGAGAAGTTGACGTAGATGCGGTGGTCGTCCAGGGCGAAATAGCCCTGGTTCTCCTCGGCGTACCAGTCGGCGAAGCCGTAGTCGGCCTCGGTCACCACCCGCATGGGTAGCAGGTAGATGCCGTCCTCGGCGGCGGGGATGCCGGAGAGATCCAGCTCCTCGCCGTTGACGGCGATGGAGGCGGCGTAGCCGGTGTCGGACAGGGGGACGATATCCATCATATCCTCAGCCATGGCGGCGGGGGCGATGGAGGCGGCCAGGGCGAGGGCCAGGGCCGTGGAACCAATGCGTTTCATCATAAGTATTCTGCTCCTTTTGTCGTTTTGATCCATGCCTTCGGCGGCATGCGTTCCTCTTTGACGAAGGGACGGGAAAAAAGTTCCCAAAGAAAATAAAAAATATTTAAACATTAAAAATGTCCGTTTTCCGCTCGGCCGGACCACCGCCGTCCGCTTAAAAAGCCTCTGGCCAGGCCGCGAAGGGGATGTGCCCCGTGCCTGTAAGATGGTCGGCTCCTTACGGGGAACGGAGACAGAGTCCCAATCATCCGCAATGGGGTGGGGGGGAAAAAACTGCTCCCCCGGAGCCGCAGGGAGAAAGCCCAGTCCCGGAAAGAGCGGCCAGAAGAACTTCCTTCCGGTTTTTTCTCTGGTCCGCGCAGTATATTTTCGACAAGCCGCCTCCGCTGGTATTGGTCATGCGACGTCAAATATTTTTACCAGGATATTTTTGAACGGAGCCTTGCCGGAAGCCTGGGACTCCCGGAACCGTCATAAATGCGGGCTGCGGCGGAGTTTATGCTTGACAAAGACCCCCTGCACTGCTAGAATAGGAAAAATCTCTCCCCCGGCGGGGGCATATTTGAATACGAGACAGGCGAGGAGCCGGGCCGGATTCGGCAGCGGAGGACATGATACATGCCCGCGGGACAGTCACATGTTCCGCGGGCATGCTTTATGATGGGAGAAAGGGGGGTTTGCCATGGTTTTTCATGAGACTGTAAAGACGCCGGAAGAGGAGCGCAGGCTCGTCGACCAAGTCTCCGCCGTGGGCATCGGGGGAAATATCATCCTGACCGCGTTCAAACTCTTCGCGGGTATCGTTGGCCGCTCGGGGGCCATGGTGTCCGACGCCGTCCACTCCATGTCCGACGTCTTCGCCACCTTCGTGGCTTTCCTGGGGGTGCGGATGTCCCAGCGCAAGGCGGATAAGGCCCACCCATACGGCCACGAGCGAATGGAGTGCGTGGCCTCCCTGGTGCTGGGGCTCATCTTGCTGGCCACTGGCCTGGGCATCGGGGCGGCCGGGATCGAGAAGATCGCCGCCGGCCGGTGGGAGGAGCTGGCGGTGCCGGGGGGCCTGGCCCTGGCGGCCGCCGTGGTCTCCATCGTGGTGAAGGAGGCCATGTACTGGTATACCCGCCGGTGCGCCAAGCTCCTCCACTCCGACGCTTTTATGGCCGACGCCTGGCACCACCGCTCGGACGCCCTCTCCTCGGTGGGCTCCCTGCTGGGCATCGGGGGCGCCATGCTGGGCTGGCCCATCCTGGACCCCATCGCCAGCGTGGTCATCTGCCTCTTCATCCTCAAGGTGGCCTATGATATTTTGAAGGACGCCATGAGCAAGATGGTGGACACCGCCTGCGGCGAGGACTACGAGAAGTCGGTGTCCGACTATATCGCCGCCCAGGCGGGGGTGGTCCGGCTGGACCTGCTTCGGACCAGGATGTTTGGAAGCCGGGTGTATATCGACGCCGAGATCGCCGTGGACGGGGACCTGCCCCTGCGCCAGGCCCACGCCATCGCCGAGGCGGTCCACAGCGAGGTGGAGACCCGGTTCCCCGACATCAAGCACATCATGATCCACGTCAACCCGGACGACGCGGCGGAAGGGCCGGAGCTTTAAACGCTCCGGCCCTTCTTTTATTTGCTCACCGGGGCAAACCGGGCCCCCACGAAGCCGGCCAAGGCTTGGGGAGACAGGGTCACCTGACAACCCACCTTCCCGGCGGACACCGTCATTTCGGGAAGGGCTTGGGCGCTGTCGTCGATAAAGGTGGGGAGGCGTTTTTTCATCCCGATGGGGGAGCAGCCCCCGTGGACGTAGCCAGTGAGGGGGAGGAGCTGGGCCTGGCGGATCATCTCGATGGACTTCTCCCCGGCGGCCCTGGCGGCGGCTTTCAGGTCCAGCTCCCGCTCCACCGGGATGACGAACACGTGGCTGCGCTTGGAGGCCCCCACCGTCACCAGGGTCTTGAAGCAGGTCTCCGGCGGCACCCCCAGCCGCGCCGCGGCGGTGACGCCGTCCAGGGCGCCGTCGCTGACGTCATAATGGTGGGGGGCGTAAGGCACCTTTTTCTGGTCCAGAAGCCGCATCACATTGGTCTTTTCCTCAGCCATAACGTGGAAATACCTCCCGTTTTGTGGTAAACTATGGGGGTATTATAGACCCATCAAGGAGGAATTTCAAATGAAATGGGACGTGACGCCCTACCGGGATACGGCCATGGACTACGCGAGGGCCCTGCTGGGCCAGGACAGCCCCAGCGGCTTCACCGGAAAGGCGGTGGAGACGGCGGAGGGGCTGGCCCGGGACATGGGCTATGAGACCCGGCGGAGCAACAAGGGAAACCTGACCATCCTGGTCCCCGGCCGGGAGCACACCAGGAAGGTGGGGCTCTGCGCCCACGTGGATACCCTGGGGCTCATGGTCCGCTCCGTTACCGACGGGGGGATGCTGATGATCACCCCCGTGGGCGGCCCCCTGCTGCCCACTTTGGACGGGGAGTACTGCCGGATCTATACCAGGTCCGGCAAGGTGTACACCGGCACCATCCTCTCCCTCTCCCCCGCCGCCCACGTCCAGGACGACGCCGCCACCCGGCCCCGGGACGAGAAGAACATGGCGGTGCGGGTGGACGAGCTGGTCCACACGAGGGAGGAGGTCCGGGCTCTGGGTATCGGTGCCGGGGACTTCGTGTGCTACGACCCCAAGACGGTGGTCACCCCCTCCGGCTTTCTCAAGTCCCGCTTCCTGGACGACAAGGCCAGCGCCGCCTGCCTCCTCACCGCCCTGCGGATCATGGCCGACCGGGGGGAGAGGCCCCGGTACGACACCGAAATCACCTTCACCGTCTACGAGGAGGTGGGCCACGGCGGCGCCACCTTCTCCGAGGACCTGGAGGAGCTGCTGGCGGTGGATATGGGCTGCATCGGGGAGGACCTGTCCTGCACCGAGGAGCAGGTCTCCATCTGCGCCAAGGACAACATGGGGCCCTACGACTACGGCATGGTCTCCCGCCTGATCGCCCTGGCGGAGGGGGCGGGGGTGGACCACGCCGTGGACATCTACCCCCACTACTCCTCCGACGCGGCGGTGTGCTGGAAGGCGGGGCGGGACACCCGCTGCGCCCTGATCGGCCCCGGCGTCCACGCCTCCCACGGCATGGAGCGCACCCACTGGAAGGGCCTGAAGGCCACCGTGGAGCTCATCGGGCTGTACCTGGAGTGTGAATGACCGCCCGGTCCCTGGGAAAAGATGCCCGGGGAAAAATATTTCCCATAACATTGTCACCCGCCCGCTGATTTGATATAATAAAAGATAATTTGTTCAATTCGGAGGGCGGGATAAGCCCATGAAGTACAGACAATGGAATGAGCTGGCCCCAGGCCGGGAGGACGCACCTCTCCGCCGGGCCGGCATCCCTGCCCTGTGCGCCAAGGTCTTGGCGGCCAGGGGATGGGGCGATGGGGAGGAGGCCCGGCGTTTTCTGCTGGAAGAGCCCCCTCTCCATGATCCCCTGTCCATGGCGGACATGGACAGGGCGGCGGGCCGGCTGCGGCGGGCCCTGGAGCGGGGGGAGGTCATCGCCGTCTACGGGGACTACGACGTGGACGGCATCACCGCCACCTGCCTTTTGACGGATTTTCTCCGGGCGGAGGGGGGGACGGTTCTCCCCTACATCCCCAACCGGCTGGAGGAGGGCTACGGCCTCAACCGGGGGGCGGTGGAAAAGCTGGCGGAGCAGGGGGCCGGAGTGGTGGTCACTGTGGACTGCGGCATCACCGCCGTGGAAGAGGCGGCCTTCGCCGCCGGCCTGGGGCTGGAGGTCATCATCACCGACCACCACGAGTGCAAGGAGGTCCTCCCCGCCGCGGCGGCGGTGGTGGACCCCCACCGGCCGGACTGCCCCTACCCCTTCAAGTGCCTGGCGGGGGTGGGCGTGGCCCTCAAGCTGTGCATGGCCCTGGCGGGGCCGGAGCGGGAAAACGAGCTGCTGGACCGGTACGCCGATCTCTGCGCCCTGGGCACCGTGGCCGACGTGATGGAGCTCACCGGCGAGAACCGCACCATCGTCCGCCGGGGCCTCACCGCCCTCTCCCGCACCGCCCGGCCCGGCCTGCGGGCGCTGCTGCGGGAGGCGGGGGCCGAGGGCAAGGCCCTCTCCTCCATCTCCATCGGCTACACCCTGGCCCCCCGGGTCAACGCCGCCGGCCGTATGGGCCGGGCGGAGGTGGCCGAGGAGCTCCTTCTCACGTCCGATCCCGCCCGAGCCGAGGCGCTGGCCAAGGAGCTGTGCGAGCTCAACCACCAGCGCCAGGAGTTGGAGCGGGACATCTTCGACCAGTGCGACCTGCTGGTGGACGCCCTCCCCGCCGGGGAGCGGGACGCCCTGGTTTTGGCCGGGGACACCTGGCACCAGGGAGTGGTGGGCATCGTGGCCTCCCGCCTGACGGAGAAGTACGCCGTGCCCGCCTTCATGATCTGTCTCCAGGACGGCAGGGGCAAGGGCTCCTGCCGCTCTTACGGCGGGCTGAACCTCTTCACCCTGCTGGAGGGGTGCGGGGACCTGCTGGAGTCCTACGGCGGCCACGAGCTGGCGGCGGGCTTCACCATCCTGGAAGAGCATATCCCCGCCTTCCGCGCCCGGGTCAACGACCTGGCCCGGCAGGCCCGGAACCAGGCCGAGCCGGTCACCGTCCTGACGGTGGACTGCGTCCTGCCCGACGTCTCCCTGCTGACCCAGGCGGAGGTGGAGGGCCTGTCCCTCCTGGAGCCCTACGGCCCCGGCAACCAAAAACCGGTGTTTCGGCTGGACGGCTGCACGGTGGCGGGTCTGACCCAGGTGGGAAATGGGAAACATATGAAATTGAAGCTCTCGGTCTCCGGGGGGCACCTGGACGCCATCTTCTTCTCCGCCACGATGGCGGAGGCGGGGATCAACCCGGGGGACCGGGTGGACGTGTGCTTCTACCCCCAGATCAACGAGTACCGGGGCTGGAGGAACGTCCAGCTCCAGGTCTGCGACCTGCGCCCCGCCCGCACCAGGGCCCAGGCGGAGGAGGAATTGTTCCGGCGGCTCATGGAGGGGGAGGCCCTCTCCCGCTCGGAGGCGGCCGCTCTCCTGCCCAGCCGGCAGGAGTTCGCCAACCTGTGGCGCTACCTGCGCTCCCGCTGCGGGGAGGGCTGCATCGAGGAGACCGCCCAGCGTTTGGCCCGGAACGTGGCCCGGTCCTGCGGCCTCCGGGAGACCTTCATGCGCACCGAGGTGTGCCTGGCCGTCTTTCACGACCGGGGCCTTATCCGGGTGGAGCGGGCCACCGACCACCTGCGCATCCAGATCCGGGACACCGCCGGGAAGGTGGACCTGGAGAGCAGCGAGCTCATGCGCCAGCTTCGCCGGCTGGCGGACCGATCCTGAAAGGAGGGAGAACGTATGGATCCGATTTTAGAGCGCTATCAGGCGTTGGAGGATAAGATCAAAGCCTATAACCCGGCCCTGGACACAGGACGGCTCTTCGACGCGTTCTCCTTCGCCGACAACGCCCACTCCGGGCAGCTTCGGAAGGACGGTACCCCCTATATCACCCATCCCCTGGCGGTGGCCGAGATCGTGGCCGATTTGGAGCTGGACACCGACTCCATCATCGCCGCCCTCCTCCATGACACCATCGAGGACACCGGCGTCACCCACGAGGAGATCGCCAAGCGGTTCTCCCCGGCGGTGGCCGATCTCGTCGAGGGGGTCACCAAGCTGACCCGGGTCCAGTACGTCTCCAAGGAAGAGGAGCAGATGGAGAACCTGCGGAAGATGCTCATGGCCATGGCCAAGGACATCCGGGTGATCCTCATCAAGATCTGCGACCGGCTCCACAATATGCGCACCATGGAGTACCAGTCCGCCCGCAAGCAGCGAGAAAAGGCCCTGGAGACCATGGAGATCTACGCCCCCATCGCCCACCGTCTCGGTATGCAGCGCATCAAGTGGGAGCTGGAGGACACTTCCCTGAAGTACCTGGACCCCATCGGTTACCAGGAGATCGCCGACGAGCTGGCGGCCCGCTCCTCCGCCCACGAGGAGTTTCTGGCGGGCATCCAAAGGCGCATCCAGGGCCGCATGGACGAGGAGAACATCACCTGCCAGGTCTACGGCCGGGTGAAACACATCTACTCCATCTACCGCAAGATGTACGCCCAGAACAAGACCCTGGACGAGATCTTCGACCTCTACGCCTTCCGGGTCATCGTGGCCGACGTGCCCACCTGCTACTACGTCCTGGGCTGTATCCACGATATGTTCAACCCGGTGCTGGGCCGGTTCAAGGACTATATCTCCACCCCCAAGCCCAACGGCTACCAGTCCCTCCACACCACCGTCATCGGCCGGGAGGGCCTGCCCTTCGAGGTGCAGATCCGCACCCAGGAGATGCACAACACCGCCGAATACGGCATCGCCGCCCACTGGAAATACAAGCAGGGCATGGCCAACAACGCCCTGGGCACCGAGGAGGCCTTTGAGTGGGTCCGCAAGCTGCTGGAGAGCCAGCAGGACGCCGACCCCGATGAGTTCGTCCGCACCCTCAAGGTGGACCTCTTCGCCGACGAGGTCTTCGTCTTTACCCCCCAGGGGGACGTGAAGAGCCTTCCCGCGGGGGCCACCCCCATCGACTTCGCCTACTCCATCCACTCCGCCGTGGGCAACCACATGACGGGAGCCAAGGTCAACGGCCGCATCGTCCCCTTTGAGACCCAGCTCAAGTCCGGCGACATCGTGGAGGTCATCACCTCCAAATCCGCCCACGGCCCCAGCCGGGACTGGCTCAAGCTGTGCAAGTCCAACGAGGCCCGCAACAAGATCCGCCAGTGGTTCAAAAAGGAGCGCCGGGAGGAGAACATCGCCACCGGACGCTCCCTCTTCGAGTCCGAGCTCAAGCACCAGGGCATGACCCTGGCGGAGGTCACCGCCGAGGAGGCGCTGCCCGCCCTGCTGAAAAAGGTCCGCTTCAGCGCCCTGGATGAGCTCTACAACGCCATCGGCTACGGCGGGGTCTCCGCCGTGAAGGTGGTGGCCCGGATGAAGGACGAGCTGGTCCGCATGGACAAATCCGTGGCCGACAAGGCCCAGGCGGAAAAGCTGGCCGCCGGGAACGGCGGGGTCATCATGCCCGCCTCCTCCGCAAACACCGCCGCCACCCTGAAGGAGGCCCCCCGCCGCCACTCCCAGTCGGGCATCATCGTGGAGGGGCTGGACAACTGCCTGGTCAAGTTCGCCAAGTGCTGCACCCCGGTGCCCGGGGACGCGGTGGTGGGCTTCATCACCCGGGGCTACGGCGTGTCCGTCCACCGGGCCGACTGCCCCAACGCCATGGAGGAGAACCGCAAGCCCGACGAGCTGGGCCGCTGGGTGAAGGTGGACTGGGTGGACGGGGACCTCTCCGGCTACCGCACCTCCCTGGAGCTCTCCGCCAAGGACCGGGACGCCCTCACCCTGGACGTGGCCATGGCCCTCTCGGCGGCCAAGGTGAAGGTGACCAGCCTCTCGGCCAAGTCCATGCCCGACGGCTACGCCGTCATTTCGGTGGTGCTGGAGGTCAAGGACCGCGCCGAGCTCAACAACGTGATGAACAAGCTGGGCCAGATCCAGAGCGTCTACCAGGTCAAGCGCTCCGCCGGCTAAACGCCGCCCCTAAAGCCTTCCCCCAGGGGGAAGGTGCCCCAGTCCGCAGACTGGGGCGGATGAGGGGAACCTATCGCCAAGCAAAACCTCCCAATATAGAGAAGATGAGGGGAACCCCTCGACAAGCAAAACCCCCACATAGAGAAAAAGAGGGGAACGTCTCGTGAAGCACCTTCCCCCCAACGTAGAGAAGCAGAGAAAAAGAGGGAAACCAGATATGGATGAATACGAACTGACCGCCCGCCTCTCCGAGGCGTTTTCCCACGGAGAGACCCTCCGCCGCCAGGTCCGCCTCACGGCGGAGGAGGCCGGCTGGGCTCAGGCCCACTATCCCGCCACCCTCACCGAGCTGGGGGAGGGCTGGTACGACATGGAATTTCAGGGGGCGTATTGCTGATGGATCAGCCTTTTGTCCCGCTCCTGCTGGGGGCGGACATCAATGTATACTCCATGGCCCGGGCCTTTCACGAGGCCTATGGGGTCAAGACGGTGGCCTATGGCATGTACCCCTCGGGGCCCTGCTACGGCAGCGCCATCATTGACTACCGGGTTAGCGAGCGCAACGACGAGCCGGAGATCGTGCTGGAAAACGTCCGCCACGTGGCGGCGGAGTTCCCCGACAAAACGATTTTACTCCTGGGCTGTGGGGACAACTACCTCACGTCCATCGCCGCCAACCTGTCCAATTACCCCGCCAACGTGGTGGCCCCCTATGTCCCCCTGGAGCAGATGGAGGGCCTCATCCACAAGGAGCGGTTCTACGCCCTTTGCGACCAGTACGGCATCGACCACCCCAGGACCTTTGTCTACCAAAAGTCCATGGGCCACGACTTCACCCTGCCCTTCCCCGGCCCCTTCGCCGTGAAGCCCGCCGAGTCGGCCACCTACTGGGACCATCCCTTCGACACCCAGAAGAAGGCCTATATCCTCCAGACCAGGGAGGAGGTGGACGCCGTCATCGACGACATCTACGGCCACGGCTATGAGGATTCCCTCATCATCCAGGATTTCATCCCCGGCGGGGACGAGAACATGCGGGTCCTCACCTGCTATTCAGACGGCGCGGGCAAGGTCCGCCTCATGTGCCTGGGCCACGTCCTCCTGGAGGAGCACACCCGCCACGGCATCGGCAACCACGCCGTCATCATCACCGAGCCCAATGCCGAGCTGTGCGAGACCTTCCGCCGCTTCCTGGAGGACATTCACTTTGTGGGCTTCTCCAACTTCGATATCAAGTTCGACCCCCGGGACGGCAGCTACAAGGCCTTCGAGATCAACTGCCGCCAGGGCCGCAGCAACTACTATGTCACCGGCGCGGGCTATAACCTGGCCAGGTTCCTGGTGGAGGACCGGGTGTTCCACCAGGAACAGCCCTTGGTGGTGACGGAAAACCGCCACCTGTGGTGGGCCATCCCCAAGAAGGTAGCCTACGACTATATCCCCAAGCGCCTTCACCCGGAGATGAAGGCCCTGGAGAAGGCCGGGGCGGCGGTGAACCCCCTGTGGTACTCCGCCGACCACGCCCTCCTGCACAAGCTGCGCGTCTGGCGCATCCAGCGCCGCCAATACGGCTGGTATGCCTCCAGCATGGAAAAGCCCAAAGACTAAAACGCCGTCCCTTAAGGAACTGCCCTTCAAAAGCCTTCCCCTGGGGGAAGGTGTCACGGGCACCGCCCGTGACGGATGAGGGGAACTGTGGACACGGAAAAGGCCCTGCAAAACGATAACCTCCCCTCATCAGTCTCGCTCCGCTCGCCAGCTTCAACGACTTCGCATGCATCAAGCGGCCCTAGGCTGCCGCTAAGGGCCGCTAGACCCCAGGGGAAGCCTATTTGCCAAGGGCTCCCCCTCCGGGGGGAGCCACCCCAGGATGCCCTCGCCCCCAGGGGCCTCTCTCGCCGCCTTCGGCGGCTCACCTTGTCTTGGCCCTTCGAGCCAATTCACCTTGTGTCAACGAAGCTGACTGAGAGGGTCCCACCCCATGTAGGGGCGGCTATCAGCCGCCCGCGCCTCTCCCACCGAAAGGAGCCCCCACATGACCAAAGGAAAGCTCGGCGTCCTGGGCGGCATGGGCCCCCAGGCCACCCAGATGTTCTACCAGCGGGTCCTGGACCGCACCGACGCCGAGCGGGACCAGGACCACATCCCCACCCTGATTTTGAGCGACACCGCCATGCCCGACCGCACGGCGGCCATCCGCTCCGGGGACACCGCCGCCATCTACGCCCAGCTCCTGGCCGACGCCAGGGTGCTGGAGGGCTGGGGGGCGTCGGCCATCGCCATCCCCTGCAACACCTCCCACACCTTTGTCCCCCGCATCCAGGGGGAGCTGACCGTCCCCGTCATCAATATGGTCACCGAGACCGCCGCCGCCCTGAAAGCCCAGGGGGCGAAGCAGGTGGGTATCCTGGCCACCGACGGCACCGTCCAGATGGGCCTCTACCAGTCCGCCTGTGAGGCGGCGGGCCTCCAGGCCGTGACCCCGCCCCCGGACATCCAAAAGCTGGTCATGAGCGTCATCTACGATGAGATCAAGAAGGGGGAGAAGGGAAGCCGGGAGAAGTTCGCCGCCATCGACGCCGCCCTCCGGGCCATGGGCTGTGACCGGGCGGTGCTGGCCTGCACCGAGCTGTCGGTCTACAAGGATTGGCACGGCCTGCCGGACTTCTATCTGGACGCCATGGACGTCCTGGCCCGGCGCAGTGTAGAGGTCTGCGGGTATCCCTTACGGAATGTGTAGCCCCAGCTTCACCAGGTAACGGAACAGGGCTAACTGCCGGTCAGTGATTTGATCCATAAATTCGCTGTAAAAGGCATTGAAAAGCTGTTCCTGCTCTGGGGAGAAGGTTTTAAAGAAGGCTTGGGCCGCCGGGTCGGGACGGTTGACGGCGGGTAGGTTTTCATCGACAAGGTAGTAAATGGCGTCTATAATGTCAAACATAAAAGTATACCCCCTTGGAGATATTATACTATCTCCATACGGGTATAGTCAAGGGGATAAGCATGGAAATTTTAGCAAAACGCATGCGCATTGTCCGGAAGGAACAACACTTGCGCCAAGAAATTGTGGCGGAGGCCCTTGGTGTGTCTATTAGTGCTTATCGCCGTTATGAATTAAATGAGCGGGAACCGATGGCGCCTTTTATTGAGGCGTTTGCTAAATATTTTAACGTTTCTGCGGATTATCTTTTGGGGCTTTCCGACGACCGTTGACAGGGCACGGCCCTGCCGGGGGCGTTCCTTTCCCCTGTGGGAAAGGAACCGAAAGGACACCAGGGGGAGAGAGTTTCGACTCTCTCTCCCCCTGGACCCCCTCTCTCAACGATCAAAGGAGGGGAAACTGCGGTTTCCCCTCCTTTGGAAACCTCCCCGAGCTGTCCACAAGAACGTAAGAAAACCCCGTCCCCTTACTCCGTAACGGGTCCGGGGTTCGGCAAGTCTTAGGCTTCCCCTGGGGGAAGCTGTCGAGCGAAGCGAGACTGATGAGGGGAACTTATCGGTTTGGTAGAGCCTTTCCCATGTCCGCAGTTCCCCTCATCCGTCAGCCCTTCGGGCTGCCACCTTCCCCCGAGGGGAAGGCTAAAGACCAGCCTTCTGTCAAGCACATGTCAGCGGTCGAGCGGCGCGAGAAGGACCACGTGTCGCACAGACGCACCCGTGCTTTTCCCCCTAACAGCGGGCAGTAGACCTCCTACTGAAAAGGGAATCTGCGAGCAGGTTTGCACCCAAGACTTTTCTTTGGGGGTCTGGGGCGGCGTTTCTTTTCCTCGGGAAAAGAAATGTCCCCCAGAAAAACGCACGTTTGACGTGCAACCAACGAACAATCAAACGGAAAACCGTTACAACGAAAGCGAGGTGACCCCCATGGACCGCCCCCGCCTCCCCCTGGGCGACTACTACCAGCTCTTGTTGAAAAACAACCTGCTGGCCGACCGGTCCCCCCTCCCCGCCGACCTGACGAAGCCCGTTTCCTCCGTCACCTGTGACTCCCGCTCCGCCGTCCCCGGCAGCCTGTTTCTCTGTAAGGGCGCGGCCTTCAAGGCGGAATACCTGGCGGAGGCCCTCCGCCGGGGGGCCTCCGCCTACGTCAGCGAAACGCCCTACCCCCTCCCCGCCCCCTGCATCCGGGTGACGGACATCCGCCGGGCCATGGGCCTGCTGGCCGACCGGGCCTGGGGCCACCCCTCCGGGGCGCTGGATATTGTGGGCATCACCGGCACCAAGGGCAAGACCACCACCGCTTACTTTTTGAAGTCCATCCTGGACCTGTGGCGGGAGGCCCAAAACCTCCACTCGGTGGGCCTTCTGTCCACCATCGTCACCGACGACGGCGCCCAGCGCCGCCCCGCCAAGCTCACCACCCCGGAGCCCCTGGACCTCCAGCGCCACCTGTGGAACGCCGTCAACGCCGGCTGCGGCTGCGTGGTCATGGAGGAGTCCAGCCAGGCCCTCAAGTACGGCCGGGTCATCGGCGTGGAGCTGGCGGCGGCGGTGTTTTTGAACCTGGGGGAGGATCACATCAGCCCCAAGGAGCACCCCACCCTGGAGGACTACTTCCAGTCCAAGCTGAAGATCTTCGACCAGGCCAAGCGCGCCGTGGTGAACCTGGACAGCGACCGGGCGGGCGAGATTCTGGCGGCGGCCAAGCGGTGCGAGACCACCCTCACCTACTCCCTCAAGGACCGGGCCGCAGACCTCTACGGCCACGGCCTGTCCCGGAGCGGGGCCAGCCTGACCTTCCTGGCCGACTACGCCGGGGCGGAGCTGCCCTTTTCCATTCCCATGACCGGGGACTTCAACGTCTCCAACGCCCTGGCCGCCCTGGCGGTCTGCCGCCTCCTGGGGGTCCCCGCCGAGCTGGCCCAGGCGGGCCTGGCCCGGGCCAGGGTGCCCGGGCGGATGGAGACCTACCACGTGGACGGCAAGACCGTCATCGTGGACTACGCCCATAACGGCATGGCCCTGGAGGCCCTCCTGCGCTCGGTGCAGGCGGACTACCCCGGCCAGCCCATCACCCTGCTCTTCGGCTGCACCGGCGGCAAGGGCCTGGACCGCCGGGAGGGCATGGGCAGAGCGGCGGGAGCCTACGCCGACAACATCATCCTGACCGAGGACGACCCCGGTCCCGAGGCGCTGGAGGACATCTGCGCCGCCATCGGCGGCTTCATCGCCCCCTTCGGCAAGACCTACACCGTCATCCCCGACCGGGAACAGGCCATCAAAACCGCTATTGAGGAGGCCCCCGCCCCGTCGGTGGTGCTCCTGGCGGGCAAGGGGGCCGAGATGGAGCAGAAGCGCAGGGACGGCCCCGTCCCCTGCGTCCCCGACGGGATGCTGGCCCGGAAGTATCTGGGCCTGCCCCTGGAGGGCGCGGTATGACCGGCCCGGCGGAGCGGCCGAAACACCGCTCCCCCCTCCGGGCAAAGGCGGGGGCGCTTTATTACGGGACCCTCCGCCGCCTGCTGTGGCTGAAAATGGCCCCAACCTTCGCCAAGGAGCGGCGGGCGGAGGACATGCCCTATGAGCACTTTGCCCACGCCACCCCCCTGCTGCGCAGGCTGAGGGACGTGGACATGGCCCTCCAGCACAACAAGGTGGAAAACCTGAAGCTGGCGGTGAAGCGGCTGGATGGGGTGGTCATCCGCCCCGGCGAGACCTTCAGCTATTGGTACCTCATCGGCAAGCCCTCCCGCCGGAAGGGCTACCGAGAGGGGATGGTCCTCCGAAACGGCAAGGTCACCTCCGGCGTGGGCGGCGGGCTGTGCCAGCTTTCCAACCTCATCTACTGGATGGCCCTCCACACCCCCCTGACGGTGACCGAGCGCCACCGCCACGGCTACGACGTGTTCCCGGACTCCGGCCGCACCCAGCCCTTCGGCAGCGGTGCCACCTGCGCCTACCCCTACGGGGACCTGACCCTCCGCAACGACACCGACGAGACCTTCCAGCTCCGGCTCCGGGTGGGGCCGGAAAATCTGGAGGGGGCCTTTCTGGGGGACCAGCCCCCCGTGTTCCGCTACGAGATCGTGGAGCGGGACCACGAGATGCGGGGGGAGTTCTGGGGCGGCTACACCCGCCGCAACAAGCTCTTCCGCCTGGTCTGCGACTTGGACGGAAAGCCGCTCTACGAGGAGCAGGTGGCGGAGAACCAGGCCGTCATGATGTACTCGCCTCTATTGGAAGAGGCAAAGTAAAAAGCGCCCGGAACGGCTTGCCGTTCCGGGCGTTTGTCATCACTGCTCCGCCTGCTCCAGGGCGGTTTTGATGGGCTGGGCGGGGAGGCGGCGGTTGTTGGAGCGGAGGATGGCGGAAATCTCCCCCTGGGTCTGCTCCAGCTCGGCCCGCAGCTCCAGGGCGGAGACCCGGAGGGAGCCGTGGCCCAGGATGATGAGCTGTTCCGCCCCGTCGGAGGTGGCCACCCGGACCCGGCGGCGCTCCTGGGAGAGCTGGTAGCTGGCCTTCTCGATATAGGCGTCCGCCGTCTCCGCCTCCTTGGTGTAGACCACGTGGATGTTGTGGTATCTGCTCACCGAGCCGGCGCCCTGGGGGACCTTGTAGGCGTCGAAGACCAGGATGACCCGGCTGCCCCGGAAGCCCTGGTAGTTGCTCAAAAGGTCCATCAAAATCTTACGGGCGGCGTCCAGGTTTTCCCGGGCCACCGCCTTCAAGTCCTCCCAGGCGAAGATGACGTTGTAGCCGTCCACCAGCAGATATTCCGGCCCCGAGGGCGGGGGGATGAAGCGCTTGCCCTCCGCCGGGGCGGGACGGGACGGCTTGGGGGGCGGCTGGAAGGCCCGGGGCTTGATGGCCCCGTAGGTCTTTTCAAAGATGCCCCGTAGCTCCTTGTCCTGCTCCAGGCTCCCGGCGGGGGCGGCGGGGCGGCGGGCAGGGGGTTCCGGGGGCGGGGCCTCCTTCGGGCCGGACAGGTCCAGGGCGGGGAGGTGCATATGCGCCGGCACCTGGTCCCAGGGGACGTTGAAGCCCGCGCCGTGGGCGCAGAACACCGAGCCGGAGGGGTTTTCCACATCCCGCTCCGGGTCGTAGGCCAGCGCCGCCACCACCTCCTCCTGCCGGGCGCAGGGGCGGTAGCCACCGGGGGTGAGGGAGAGCCGCCCCCGGCCCTTGGTGTAGGCCGCCACCTCCTGGTTGTAGTCCCGGAGGGCGGACACCGGGGCCGAGCCGGTGAGGACGGTCTCCTCCCCCACGGTGACGGGGGCCTCCGTGTCGCCCCCTAGCCGCTGGAGGTCGGCCAGGGCACGGCCCAGATGGACGGTGGGCAGCTCCAGGCGGAAGGCGTACCAGGGCTCCAGGAGGATGCTCTCGGCCCCCATCAGCCCTTGGCGCACCGCCCGGTAGGTAGCCTGCCGGAAGTCGCCCCCCTCGGTGTGCTTTTCGTGGGCTCTGCCTGCCACCAGGGTGAGCTTCATGTCGGTGATGGGGGAGCCGGTGAGCACCCCCAGGTGGGGCTTTTCCATCATATGGGTGAGGATCAGCCGCTGCCAGTGGCCGTCCAGGGCGTCCTCGGGGCAGATGGAGCTGAATTGGAGGCCGCTGCCCAAGGGGAGGGGCTCCAGGAGCAGATGCACCTCGGCGTAGTGGCGTAGGGGCTCGAAGTGGCCCACCCCCTCCACCGGGGCGGCGATGGTCTCCTGGTAGACCACGCTGCCGGGGCCGAAGTCCACGGCCAGGCCGAAACGGTCCAGGATGACCCGCTTCAACACCTCCGCCTGAATCGCCCCCATGAGGCGGACGTGGATTTCCCCTAACCGCTCGTTCCACTGGATGTGGAGCTGGGGATCCTCCTCCGCCAGCTCCCGGAGTTTTCGCAGGGCGGCGTGGGGGTCGCAGCCGTCGGGGAGGATGAGCTGGTAGGAGAGGGCAGGCTCCAGCGCCGGGGCGGCCCAGGGCCGCTCCGCCCCAAGGGCCTGGCCGGGGTAGGTGGCGGTGAGGCCGGTAACGGCGCACACCGTCCCCGCCGGGGCCTCCTCCAGGGGGGTGAATTTGGCCCCGGAGTAGAGCCGGAGCTGGTCGGCCTTCTCCTCGACGCCGGGGAGGACAGACTTTACCCGCAGGGTCCCGCCGGTGATCTTCAGATGGGTGAGGCGGGTGCCCTGGGAGTCCCGGGAAATCTTGAACACCCTGGCGGCGAAAGCCTCTGGCCACCGGGGCCGGGGGGCGAGGCGGGTCAGGTCGGATAAAAGCTCGTCCACCCCCTCCACCTTGAGGGCGGAGCCGAAGCGGCAGGGGAAGACCTTCCGCTGGGCGATGAGGCGGTGGAGGGTGGCGTCGGAGAGGGCCTCCGTCTCCATGTACTCCTCCAGGGCGGCCTCGTCGGTGAGAGCGGCCTCCTCCCAGAAGGCAGGCCGGCCCAGGAGGGAAAAGTCCAGGCAGGCGGGGGAGAGGGCGGCGCGGAGCTTCATGAGCAGGGCATCCCGGTCCGTGCCGGGCTGGTCCATCTTGTTGAGGAAGAGGAAGGTGGGCACCCCTTGGCGCTCCAGCAGCTTCCAGAGGGTGAGGGTGTGGCCCTGGGGGCCGTCGGGGCCGGAGACCACCAGCACGGCGCAGTCCAGCACGGCCAGGGAGCGCTCCATCTCGGCGGAGAAGTCCACGTGGCCGGGGGTGTCCAGCAGGGTGAGGGTCACGTCCTCCAGGGGGAGTACCGCCTGCTTGGAGAAGATGGTGATGCCCCGCTCCCGCTCCTGGGCGTCGGTGTCCAAAAAGGCGTCGGCGTGGTCCACCCGGCCCAGGCGGCGCAGGGCGCCGCCCCGGTAGAGGAGGGCTTCCGATAGGGTGGTTTTGCCGGCGTCGACGTGGGCGAGGACGCCCAGGGTGAGGTTGTCCATGGTGGGGGGTCCCTCCTGTGGTAGGATGATGTTTTCTGCTATTATACCATAGGTTGGGCCACCTTGGGAGGTGGTACCTTCTGGGGGACCATCTTTTCCGCGTGGAAAAGATGGCACCCCCAGGCCCCCCAGAAAAGACGCTTGGGGGAGAGTTTCGACTCTCTCCCCCTGGACCCCCTCTCAACGACCAAAGGAGAGGCACCTGCGGGTGCCCCTCCTTTGGAAACCTCCCCGGGCTGTTTACAAGAGTGTGAGAAAACCCCGGCCCCTTACTTCGTAACGGGGCCGGGGTTCAGCAGGTCTTAGGCTTCCCCTGGGGGAAGCTGTCGAGCGTAGCGAGACTGATGAGGGGAACTTATCTCTTTAGCAGGGCCTTTGCTGTTATCCCCAGTTCCCCTCATCCGTCAGCCCTTCGGGCTGCCACCTTCCCCCAAGGGGAAGGCAAGGACCACCCTGTATCAAGAAGCTATCAGCGGCAGCGGCGCAAGGGGGACCACGTGTCGCACAGATGCTCCCGTGCTTTTCCCCCTATCAGCGGGCAGTAGACCTCCTACTGAAAAGGGAGTCTGCGCACAGGTCAGCACCAGGGACTTTTCTTGGAGAGTCTGGGGGGCCATTCTTTTCTAGAAAAGAATGGTTCTCCAGAAAAGCGCACGTTTGACGTGCAATCAGCCATAGATTATGGCAATCTTATCCCCTCGCTGACCTCCGGCATCAGCTCGGAGGTGATGACCTGCAGCATCTCGGTGAGCTTCTCCTGCTCCTCCGGGGAAAACCGCTGGCGCATCCGGCCCACCACCGTCTTGACGTAGTCGCTGGAGATGTTGTAGTAGCTCTGGTACTTCTCCGTCACCTCCAGGTGGTACTCCCGCTTGTCCGCCTGGGACTGGACCTTGCGCACATACCCCTTTTTGATGAGGCTGTTCACCTTGTAGGCCGCGTTGGGTGGGGAGATGCGCATGAAGGTGGCGAACTCGTTGACGGTGGGGGAGCCAAGGGCCTGGATGGTCTCCATGGCGAAGGTCTCCACCGTGGTGAGGCTGGCCTCCCGCATCTGGAACCGTTCGAAGATCTCCTGATAAAAATGCAGCTTGAATTTGACGTACACTTCCTCAAACAGCCTTTCCAGCATGTGCCGTTCCTCCCGCCGAATGTCGTTTGCTGTTAGTATAGCACATTTTTGTGTGGGAAACACTCAATTTCCGTCCACCAGGGCGAAGGTCATCTCGGCCACGGCGGCGGTTTTGCCGTTCACGAGGGCCTTCCCCTCCCCCATCACCAGGGGGCCCTTTTGGCCGGTGATGGTGCAGGTCATCTCCAGCACGTCGCCGGGGGTGACCTGCTGCTTAAAGGTGGCGTTTTTGACCCCCCGGAAGAGGGCCAGTTTGCCCCGGTTCTCCGGCAGGGACATGAGGGCCACGCCCCCCACCTGGGCCATAGCCTCGATGATGAGGACGCCGGGGAGGACGTGCTTTTGGGGGAAGTGGCCGCAGAACCACTGCTCCCCCACGCTGACGCACTTGATGCCCGTGGCCCAGGCCCCGGCCTCCCCGTCGGTGACGCGGTCCACCAGGGCGAAGGGGAAGCGGTGGGGCAGGAGGGCGGCGATCTCGTTGGAGTTATACTGTAAACCCATCCCTCAGCCCTCCCATCTCTTGAAGAGGAGGCAGGCGTTGTGCCCGCCGAAGCCCAGGGAGTTGGAGAGGGCGTAGTCCACCCGCTGGGCCCGGCCCTCGTTCGGGATATAGTCCAGGTCGCAGGCGGGGTCGGGGACCTGGTAGTGGATGGTGGCGGGGAGGTAGCCGTCCTTGAGGGCCATGGCGCAGAACACCGCCTCCACCGCCCCGGCGGCCCCCAGAAGGTGGCCGGTCATGGCCTTGGTGGAGGAGACGGCCATTTGGTAGGCGTGGGGGCCGAACACCGTCTTGATGGCGGCGGTCTCCCCGGCGTCGTTGAGGGCGGTGGAGGTGCCGTGGGCGTTGACGTAGCCCACCGCCTCCGGGGCCACCCCGGCGTCGGCCAAGGCCTCGGCCATGGCCCGGGCGCCGCCCTCCCCGGCGGGGGCGGGGGCGGTCATGTGGTAGGCGTCGCAGGTGGCGCCGTAGCCCACCACCTCAGCGTAGATATGGGCGCCCCGGGCCTGGGCGTGCTCCAGGGTCTCCAGCACCAGAACGGCGGCGCCCTCCCCCATGACGAAGCCGGAGCGCTCGGCATCGAAGGGGATGGAGGCCCGGTCCGGGTCGGCGCCGGCGCACAGGGCCTTCATGGAGGTGAAGCCACCGATGGCCAGGGCGTTCACCGAGGCCTCGGTGCCGCCGCAGACCATCACGTCGGCGTAGCCGTCCCGGACGGAGCGGAAGGCGTCCCCCACGGCGTTGCTGCCGCCGGCGCAGGCGGTCACCGGGCAGGTGCACATGCCCTTGAGGCCGAAGCGGATGGCCACCAGCCCCGCGGCCATATTGGCGATAATCATGGGGATGAAGAAGGGGGAAACCCGGTCGTAGCCCTTTTCCTCCGCCTTGAGGGTCTCGCCCACGGTGATGTCCATACCACCGATGCCGCTGGAGATGACGCAGCCCCAGCGGGTGCGGTCCTCCTCCCCGTTTTCGGACAGACCCGCGTCGGCCATGGCCTCCACGGCGGCAGCCATAGCGAACTGGGCATAGAGGCCCATACGCTTGGCGTCCTTTTTCTCCATCCACCCCTCGGGGTCGAAGTCCTTGACCTCCCCCGCCAGGGTGACCTTGCGGCCTGTGGTGTCGTAGCGGGTGATGGGGGCGATGCCGCACACGCCCTGGCGGACGGCCTGCCAGCTCTCGGCCACGCTGTGGCCCAGGGGGTTCACCGTGCCCATGCCGGTGATGACGACCCGTTTTTTCTCCATGGTGTTTCCTCCTTTAGACGGCCATGCCGCCGTCCACGCAGACGACCTGGCCGGTGATGTAGCCGGCCTCCTCAGAGCACAGGAAGGCCACCAGGTGGGCCACATCCTCCGGCTGGCCCAGGCGGGCCATGGGGATGGACTTCAAAAGCTCCTCCCGGGCCTTCTCGGGCAGGGCGGCGGTCATATCGGTGTCGATAAAGCCGGGGGCCACGGCGTTCACCGTGACGTCCCTTGTGGCCAGCTCCTTGGCGGCGGATTTGGTCAGGCCGATGATCCCCGCCTTGCTGGCGGAGTAGTTGGCCTGGCCGGCGTTGCCCCGCAGGCCCACCACCGAGGAGAGGTTCACGATGCGGCCCCACCGGGCCTTCATCATGGGGCGGCACACCGCCTTCATGGTGAGGAAGGCCCCCTTCAGGTTGGTGGCGATGACGGCGTCGAAGGCGTCCTCCTTCATGGTCATGAGAAGGCCGTCACGGGTGATGCCGGTGTTGTTCACCAGAATGTCCACCGAGCCGAAAGCATCTACGGCGGCGTCCACCAGGGCCTGGGCCCCGGCGGGGTCGGCGGCGTCGGCCTTGACGGCCACGGCGCCGGTGGCGTCGGCGGTCTCTTCCGCGGCGTCGGCGTTCCCGGCGTAGGAGAACACCACGTTGGCGCCCAGGGCGCGCAGCTCGGCCACCACGGCCCTGCCGATGCCCCGGCTGCCGCCGGTGACCACGGCGGTCTTTCCTGCTAAGGTCATAGGGATGCCTCCTTCCAGGCGGTCAAAAATTTCTCCAGGTCCTCCGGCTTTTCCACCGGGAAGCACCGGATATCGGGGCAGGTCTTGCGGACGAAGCCGGTGAGGGCCTTGCCCGGGCCAATCTCCACCACGGTGTCCACCCCGTACTCAGACAGTTTGCGGATGGTGTCCTCCATGCGCACGGCATGGCTCACCTGCTCCTCCAAAAGCCCCTGGATGGTGTCGCCAGGGCCCATCACGTCGCCCAGACGGTTGAAGAGGACGGGGATTTGCATTTCTCCGAAGGTGATTTCCCGGAATTTCTCCCGCAGGGCCAGCCCCGCGGCGGTGAGCAGGGAGGTGTGGAAAGGGCCGCTGACCTGGAGGGTCATGCACCGCTTGGCCCCCGCCTCCCCGCACAGGCGGGCGGCCTCCAGCACGGCGGGCTGTACGCCGCCGATGACGGTCTGGCCGGGGCAGTTGAGGTTGCACACCTCCACCACGCCCAGGCCGGAAGCCTGGGCGCAGCAGGCCCGGATGGCCTCCACGTCCAGCCCCAGCACGGCCACCATGGCGCTCTGGACGCCCAGGGAGGCGGCGGTCATGGCCCGGCCCCGGAAGGCGGTGAGGGAGATGGCGGTGTGGGCGTCGAAGACCCCGGCGCAGTGGAGGGCGGAATACTCCCCCAGGCTGAGGCCCGCGGCGTAGGCAGGGGCCACCCCCGCCTCCCGCAGCAGGGCGGTGACCCCCACGGCGAAGGCCGTCATGCAGGGCTGGGTGTACTCGGTCTGGTTCAGGACCCCCTGGGGGTCGGCAAGGCAGGTCTCCTTCAAACCGAAGTCCACCGGGGCATTGTCGTAGACCTTGCGGAAGGCAGGGGAGGCGTCGTAGAACTCCTGCCCCATGCCCACCTTCTGGCTGCCCTGGCCGGCGTATAGAAAGGCGAGTTTCATGCCTCGTTCACCAAACCTTTCTTGCACTCTTGATACCCGGCGTATAGTTCCTCGAAAATATTACGCAGAGGCTTGATTTCGTGGAGCTGGCCCGCCACCTGGCCGGCCATCAGGCTGCCGGTGTCGGTGTCCCCGTCGAAGACCGCCCGGCGCAGAGAGCCCAGGGTGAGCTTCTCCATCTCGGCCAGGGGGAGGTGATCCTTCTCCATCCGGACGTACTCCCGGGCCATCTTGTTCTTGAGCACCCGGACGGGGGCCCCGGTGGTGCGGCCAGTGACCATGGTATCCGAGTCCTTGGCCTTCAAAAGGGCCTGCTTATAGTTGTCGTGGATGGGGCACTCGGCGCTGACCAGCAGGCAGGTGCCGATCTGCACCCCGCAGGCGCCCAACGCCTCGGCGGCCAAAAGCTGGCGGCCGTCGGCGATGCCCCCGGCGGCGATGACGGGCACGTCCACCGCGTCCCGCACCTGGGGGACCAGGGCCATGGTGTTCATCTCGCCGATGTGGCCGCCGGACTCGCAGCCCTCGGCGATCACGCCGTCGATGCCGTAGCGGGTAAGCCGCTGGGCCAGGACTGCGGCGGCCACCACGGGGAAGACCTTCATGCCCGCGTCCTTCCATATGGGGATATATTTGCCGGGGTTGCCCGCGCCGGTGGTGACCACCCGGACCCCCTCGTCCACCAGAAGCCGGGCCTGCTCCTCCACCTCGGGGTTCATCAGCATCAAATTGACGCCGAAGGGCTTGTCGGTGAGTTCCCGGCACTGGCGGATGTGGGCCCGCAGGGTCTCGGTGTCCATGCCGCCGGAGCCGATGAGGCCCAGGGCCCCGGCATTGGAGACGGCGGCGGCGAAGGCGCCGGTGGCGATGTTGGCCATGCCGCCTTGGATGAAGGGGAATTCCGTCCCCAGGATGGTGTTGAGGTTCAGCATTGCGTGGTCCTCCTTGTTGACGATTCCCGCCTGCGGGCGGGGACGGGGGCAGGGTTGCGCCCTGCGGGGCCGCCTCCGGCGGGGCAAAGCCCATTTCTTTTTTCGTGAAAAAAGAAACGGTCTTTGATGCCAAAGAAAAAAGCCAAACTAAATTTATGGGTGGTCACTTCTATTGACCGGCGCTCACGTCTGTCAACTCCTGCTTCTCATTGCACCGCTGCCGCTAGGTACTGCTGTACAGCCAGTGTTTGCAACTCATCGGCGCACCTAAGTGGGTGGAAGTTTGTTAAATAGGCTTCCCCTGGGGGAAGCTGTCTGCGAAGCAGACTGATGAGGGGAACCTATCGTTTCACAGAGCCTTTGCTGTTATCCCCAGTTCCCCTCATCCGTCAGCCCTTCGGGCTGCCACCTTCCCCCAAGGGGAAGGCTAAGGGCACGCACAAACGGCACCTATCAATCAAGCACACGTCAGCGGCCGAGCGGCGCTAGGAGAAGCACGGGTCGCACAGACGCACCCGTGCTTTCCCCCTTTTCTTCGGGCAGTAGACCTCCTACTAAAAAGGAAAACTGCGCTCAAGGCCGCACCAGAGACTTTTCTTTGGGGGGCTGGGGTGGCGTTTCTTTTCCTCGGGAAAAGAAATGTCCCCCAGATTTACGCACGTCCCGACGTGCAATCAGGAAAGCACCAAGCACCATCGTTTGGTGGTTCAAGCGAACCCAATCAGCGCCCCCGCCCAGGTGAGCCCCCCGCCGAACCCGACGCACAGGGCCTTTTTCCCCGGCCCCAGCCGGCCGTCCCGGCACAGCTCGTCCAGCACCAGCGGCACGCTGGCCGCCGAGGTGTTGCCGTAGCGGGAGAGATTCTTGTGCACCTTTTCGGTGGGCACGCCGAACTTTTTGACCACCAGATCCACGATGCGCTCGTTGGCCTGGTGGAAGACCACCTGATCCACGTCGTCGATGGCCGCGCCGGTCTTGTCCAGCACCGCCTGGATGCACTTGGGCACCGTCTCCACGGCGAACTTGAACACCGGCTGGCCCTCCATGTAGATCCGGGGCTTCCCCCCGGCTAGCACGCCGGTGACCCCCAGCACCTTGTCGTTCCCCCGCACGCCCAGGACGGCGGAGATGGAGGGCCACTCGGGGCGGAACTCCACCACCACGGCCCCGGCGGCGTCCCCGAAGAGGACGCAGGTGGAGCGGTCGGTGAAATCGGTGAGGCGGCTCAAAACCTCGCCCCCCACCACAATGCCGTAGCGCTTGGGGCTGGCGGAGAGGAGGCACTCCATGGTGTGCAGGCCGAAGAGGAAGCCGGAGCAGGCGGCGTTCAGGTCAAAGCAGACCGTGTCCTCGGCAAGGCCCAGCTCCCGCTGGAGCAGGCAGGCCGCCGCCGGGGAGAACTGGTCGGCGCATACGGTGCACACGACGCAGGCCCCCACTTCGGCGGGGTCCACCCCCGCCGCCTCCAAAGCGGCCTTGGCCGCCCCGGTACACAGGTCCAGGTGGCTCTCGGCCACGCAGTGGTGCCGCTCTTTGATGCCGGTACGGCTGGTGATCCACTCGTCGCTGGTGTCCACCATGCGGCTCAGATCCTCGTTGGTGGTCACCTTGGCGGGCACACGGCTGCCGGTGCCCCGTATTTTGATGCCGCTCACGGCTTTTCCCTCCTGGTCACGCCCATGGCGCGGAATTTCTTGTAGCGCTGCTCGGCCAGGGCCGCCCCGTTCAGGCGCTTGAGGCCGTCCAGGGCCCGAAGGAGGGCCCGGTCCAGCACCCGGTAGAGGGCCTCGGGGTCTGCGTGGGCACCCCCCTCCGGCTCGGGGATGATGCCGTCGATGACCCCCTCCACCAGCAGGTCGGCGGCGGTGAGCTTCATCACCTCGCTGGCCTCCTCCGCCTTGGCGGAGTCCTTCCACAGGATGGAGGCGAAGCCCTCGGGAGAGAGAACGGAGTAGATGGCGTTTTCCAGCATAAGGACGGTGTTCCCCACGCCGATGGCCAACGCCCCGCCGGAGCTGCCCTCCCCGGTGACCACGCACAAAACGGGCACCGTCAGGGCGGACATGGCGGCCAGGTTCCGGGCGATGGCCTCCCCCTGGCCCCTGGCCTCGGCCTCCAAGCCGGGGTAAGCGCCGGGGGTGTCGATGAAGGTGATGACCGGCCGGCCGAACTTCTCGGCCTGGGTCATCATCCGAAGGGCCTTGCGGTAGCCCTCCGGCCCCGGCATACCGAAGTTGTATTTCAGGTTTTCCTCCAGGTTCCGGCCCTTCCGGTGGCCCAGGACGGTGACGGGCCTGCCGTGGAAGAGGGCCACGCCCCCCAGGATGGAGGGGTCCTCCCGGCACTGCCGGTCCCCCTTCTGCTCGAAGAAGTCGGTGAAAAGGGCGGAGATGAAGTCGGCGGTGCCGGGGCGGCCCGCGTGGCGAGCCAGGGCCACCCGCTGGGCGGCGGTAAGGTCGCTCATGCCCTCTCCCCCTTTCCGTGGAGTTTTAAGAGGCGGGCCAGGGTCTCCCGCAGTTCGGTCCGGGGGACGATGGCGTCCACGAAGCCGTGCTCCTCCAAATATTCCGCCCGCTGGAAGCCGTCGGGGAGAGTCTGGCCGATGGTCTGCTGGATGACCCGGGGCCCGGCGAAGCCGATGAGGGCCCCCGGCTCGGCCAGGGTGATGTCGCCCAGGCTCGCGAAGGAGGCGGTGACTCCGCCGGTGGTGGGGTCGGTGAGGACGGAGATGTAGAGCCCCCCCTTTTGGGAGAACCGCTCCAGGGCGGCGGAGGTCTTGGCCATCTGCATTAGGGACAAAATGCCCTCCTGCATCCGTGCCCCGCCGCTGGCGGAGAAGATGACCAGGGGCAGCTTGTTTTTCTCGGCGTACTCAATAAGCCGGGTGACCTTCTCACCAACGGCGGCGGACATGCTGCCCATGAAAAAGCGGCTGTCCAGTACGCCGATGGCAACCTTGCGGCCCTCGATGGTCCCGGCGGCGGTGACCACCGCCTCGTTGAGGCCCGTGCGGGCCTTGGTCTCGGCCAGCTTCTTGCCGTAGCCGGGGAAGCGGAAGGGGTCGGTGGCGGTGAGCCGCCCGTCCAGCTCCCGGAAGGAGCCTGCGTCCAGGATGAGGCTCAGCCGGTAATAGGCCCCCACGGGGTAGTGGTGGCCGCACTTGGGGCAGACGTACCGGGCGTGGACCAAATCCCGCCGGGGCACCGTCTCCCCGCACTTGGGGCAGGGGGTGGCCTGGGAGAGCTGGGGGGCCTGGCCGTCCCGCATGGCCTTCAGGGCCAGCAAATGCTGGCGGCGTCTGGCGAAGGCGCTGTTCATGCCTCGGCCTCCTCTCCCACGCTGTCATACCACTTCAAAAGCTCTTCCAGGTTCCGCTCCAGAAAGCCGGTGTCCACGCTGCCCCTGACGAACTCCGGGTGGTACATGATGAGGTGGGCCAGGGAGGCATTGGTGGTGCAGCCCTCGATGACCAATTCCTCCAGGGCGCGGCGCATCTTCCGCACCGCCTCCAGCCGGGTGGGGGCGTGGACCACCACCTTGGCGCACAGGGAATCGTAATAGGGGGGCAGAGTGTAGCCGGTGAAGAGGTGGGTGTCCACCCGGACGCCCTGGCCGCCGGGGAGGTGGAGGAAGTCCACCTTCCCCGGGCAGGGGGCGAAGCCCCGGCGGGGGTCCTCGGCGTTGATGCGGCACTCCATGGCGTGGCCGGTAAGGGCCACCTCCTCCTGAGGCTTGGAGAGGGGCAGCCCCGCGGCGATGCGGAGCTGCTCCCGCACCAGGTCCATGCCGGTGACGAACTCGGTCACCGGGTGCTCCACCTGGATGCGGGTGTTCATCTCGATGAAGTAGAAATTGCCGTCCTTGTCCAGCACAAATTCGATGGTGCCGGCGTTTTCATATCCGGCGGCCTTGGCGGCCAATATGGCGGCGGCTCCCATCCGCTCCCGCAGCTCGGGGGTCAGGGCCTTGGAGGGGGATTCCTCGATGAGCTTCTGGTTCTTGCGCTGGATAGAGCAGTCCCGCTCCCCCAGCTGGATGACGTTCCCCTGCTGGTCGGCCAGGATCTGAAACTCGATGTGCCGGGGGGAGAGGATGAGCTTTTCCAGGTACATCTCCCCGTCGCCGAAGTTGGCCACCGCCTCGCTGCGGGCCTCCTCGAACCTGGCCTCCACCTCCTCGGGGGTGAAGGCCCGGCGCATCCCCCGCCCGCCGCCGCCGGCGGCAGCCTTGATGAGGACGGGGTAGCCGATGGCGTCGGCCACGGCCTTGGCCTGGGCGGCGTCAGCCACGGCCCCGTCGGAGCCGGGGACCACGGGCACGCCCACGGACTTCATCAGCTCCCGGGCGGCGGCCTTGTTGCCCATCTTGCGAATGACGGCCCCGGAAGGGCCGATGAACTTCAGCCCCGCCTTTCCGCAGGCGTCGGCGAAGTCGGCGTTCTCCGAGAGGAAGCCGTAGCCGGGGTGGACGGCGTCGCACCCCGTGGCCTGGGCCACGGTGAGGATGGCGGCGGTGTTCAGGTAGCTGTCGGCGGCGCGAGGCCCGCCCACGCACACCGCCCGCCCTGCGAACTGGACGGCCAGGGAGTCGGCGTCGGCGGTGGAGTGGATCACCACCGTGTCGATGTCCAAATCCCGGCAGGCCCGGAGGACCCGGAGGGCGATCTCCCCCCGGTTGGCAATCAAAACCCGCTTGAACATGGTTACACCGCCCGGTAGCGGAGAATGGCGTCCCCGAAGGCCACCAGTTCTCCGTCAGACCGCAGAAGCTCCTCCACGACGAGGTCACAGGGGGCGGGGACCTCGCTCATCATCTTCATGGCCTCCATCAGGCACACGGTCTGCCCCTTTTTCACCTTGTCCCCCGCCTTCACGAAGGGGGGCTGGTCCGGGGCGGCGGAGGCGTAGTAGGTGCCCACCAGGGGGGCGGTGACAAAAAGCCCTTCCGGCTTCTCCGGCGCGGGGGCGGCAGCGGCAACCGGGACGGCGACGGGGGCCGGGTTGGGCGCGGAAGCCGCAGCCTTGCCCAGCTCCAGGGAGAAGTCCTTCATGGTCAGCTTAAAGGTGGCGCAAGTGCTCTGCTCAAAGCGGGCCATCAGGGCGAAAATTTCTTCGTTGGTCATTGGGGTATGCTCCTTTCTGAGTTGGAAAAGGCCCACCAATTTAGGTGGGCCTTTGACGTTCTCAGTTGGCGTGGGTCTTGATGTAGTCCACGATGTCGCCCACGGTCTTGAAGTTGGCCACATCCTCGTCGGGGATGGTCACGCCGAAGGCCTCCTCCAGCGCCATGGACAGCTCCACGGCGGCCAGGGAATCGGCCTCCAGGTCGTCGGCCAGGTTGGCCTCCAGCACCACCTTGTCGGCGTCGCAGCTCAGGGTCTCCACAATGATGTCGCGCACTTTCTCGAATTCCATCGTCATATACTCCTTATTAGTTCAATGATTTTAATTAAAAACTTTTAACTAAAAAAGCTGAAGTAATGATATCATGGATTTCCCGTTTGTCAAGAAAAAGTTTTCGACCCCGGGGGCAAAAAATGTTACAATAGGGGAAAAGGAGGGGATATTTATGACCCAGCACCAGCGGGCGCTGGCCGGGAAGCTCTTTGACGCCAGGAGCCAGGAGTTGCGGGACTTGAAGCACAAGGCCCATGTCTTGTGCCAGAGGTTCAACGCCATGGACGAGTATGACCCGGAGCGGTTGCCCATCGTCCGGGAATTTATCGGCGCCATTGGGGAGAACTACTATTTCCAGGGGCCCATCCAGTTTAATTACGGCTGTCACACGAAAATCGGAGACAACTTTTTCGCCAACTTCAACCTCACGGTGATGGACGACGGGCCCATCGTCATCGGGGACCGGGTGATGTTCGGTCCCAACGTGTCCCTGATGGCCACCACCCATCCGCTGATTTACGGCGAGCGGGAGACCATGACCTACCCCGACGGGCACGTGTCCACCTCGGAATACGCCCCCGGCATCGTCATCGGCAGCCACGTGTGGCTGGCGTGCAACGTGGTGGTGTGCGGCGGGGTCACCATCGGGGACGGGGCCGTGGTGGGGGCCGGGAGCGTGGTCACCAAGGACATCCCCGCCGGGTGGCTGGCCTATGGGAACCCCTGCCGGGCGGTGCGGCCCATTACGGAGGAGGACAGCAAACTGGATTTGTTGTGAGTCCACTTTTATGAAAGGTGGGGGAAAGCTGGGGGGAGGTCTTTTCTGGAAAAGACCTCCCCCCCAGCCCCCCCCCCAGAAAAGCACCCGGAGGGGGATTTCGATTTCCCCCTCCGGGACCACCCCTTGAAACGACCAAAGGAGGGGCACCTGCGGGTGCCCCTCCTTTGGAAACCACCCCAAGCTGTCCACAAGAGGGTAAGAAAACCCCGGGGTAGCACTTCGTAGCGGCCCCGGGGTTCGTAAGGTCTTCGGCTTCCCCTGGGGGAAGCTGTCGAGCGTAGCGAGACTGATGAGGGGAAGTTATCCGTTTGGTAGGGCCTTTTCTGTTATCTCCAGTTCCCCTCATCCGTCAGCCCTTCAGGCTGCCACCTTCCCCCGAGGGGAAGGCTAAAGACACACAAAACGCACGTATCAATTAAGAATACATCAGCGGCGAGCGGCGCTAAAGGGACCATGTATCGCACAGACGCTCCCGTGCTTTCCCCCCCCCCTGTCTTTGAGCAGTAGACCTGCTACTGGAAAGGGAAACTGCGACCAGGGCTGCACCAAAAGACTTTTCTTTGGGGGCCTGGGGTGGCGTTTCTTTTCCTCGGGAAAAGAAATGTCCCCCAGATTTACGCATGTCTCGACGTGCAACCAGATATAAAAGAAGGACCACCCGCCAATCCAGCGGGTGGCCCTTTTATATTTGGGTAAACCTTACTTCTTAATCCCGGGGTTATCCTTCATTTCCTTCAACGCGTCCTTATAGGAGAGGTTGACCCGGCCCTTCTCGTCGATTTCGGTGACCTTCACCCAAATCATATCGCCGATATTCACCACGTCCTCCACCTTCTCCACCCGGTGGTCGGCCAGCTTGGAGATATGGACCATGCCGTCCTTGCCGGGGGCCAGCTCCACGAAGGCGCCGAAGGTCATGATGCGCACCACCTTGCCGTAGTAGAGGCTCCCCACCTCGGGCACGAACACGATGGTCTCGATCATCTTCTTGGCCACGTCGCAGGCGGCGGAATCGGGAGAGGCGATGTGGATGGTGCCGTCGTCCTCGATGTCGATCTGGGCGCCGGACTCGGCGGTGATCTTCTGGATGACGGAGCCGCCCTTGCCGATGACCTCCCGGATCTTGTCGGAATCGATCTTCATGGTGATCATCTTGGGGGCGTACTTGCTCACCTCGGACCGGGGGGCGGAGATGCAGGGAAGCATGATCTCGTCCAGAATGGCGAACCGGGCGTCCTTGGTGATCTCCAGGGCCTCCTTGATGATGGCGTGGGAAAGGCCGTCGTTCTTGATGTCCATCTGGATGGCGGTGATGCCGGCCTTGGTGCCGGCCACCTTGAAGTCCATCTCGCCGTGGAAGTCCTCCACCCCCTGGATGTCGATGAAGGTGGTGAAGCCGCCGTCGTCGTCCTGGATGAGGCCGCAGGAGATGCCGGCCACGGGGGCCTTGATGGGCACGCCGGCGTCCATCAGCGCCAGGGTGGAGCCGCAGATGGAGCCCTGGGAGGTGGAGCCGTTGGAGCTCACCACCTCGGAGACCACCCGGATGGCGTAGGGGAACTCGTCCACGGAGGGGATGACGGGGTCCAGGGCCCGCTCGGCCAGGGCGCCGTGGCCCTTCTCCCGGCGGTTGGTGGACCGGGCGCCACGGGCCTCGCCCACGGAGTAGGAGGGGAAGTTATAGTGGTGCATGTACCGCTTCTCGGTGTCCTCCCAGATGGTGTCCAGCTTCTGGTTGGCGGAGAGGGTGTTCAGGGTGCAGATGGAGAGCACCTGGGTCTGCCCCCGGGTAAAGAGGCCGGAGCCGTGGACCCGGGGCAGGACGCCCACCTCGGCGGCCAGGGGCCGGATCTCGTTCTTGGCCCGTCCGTCCACCCGGTGGCCCTCCAGGAGCCAGGCCTTGACGATCTTCTTCTGGAACTTGTAGGTGATCTCCTCCAGATACTTGTCCATGTCGGGGTACTCTTCCAGGAACAGCTCGTGCCAGTGGTCGATGAGGGCGTTCCACCGGGTCTCCCGGACGTTCTTGTCATCGGTGTCCATGGCGGCCTTGGCCTCGTCCATGGTGGCGGCCACAATCTTGTCGAAAAGCTCCTGGTTGAAGTCGGCGTGGTCGTAGGTCATCTTCTCCCGGCCGATCTCGGCCACGATGCGGTTGATGAGGGCCACCTGGGCCTTGATCTCCTCGTGGGCCTTCACGATGGCGTCGTACATGATGTCGTCGGGCAGCTCGCTGGCGCCGGCCTCGATCATGATGACCTTCTCCTGGGAGGCGGCCACGGTCAGGTCCAGCTTGGAGTTGTGGCGCTGCTCCTGGTTGGGGTTCATGACGATTTGGCCGTCCACGTAGCCCACCTCCAGGCAGCCGATGGGGCCGACCCAGGGGATGTCGGAGAAGGCCAGGCAGGCGGACACGCCGATCATGGCGGTGACCTCGGGAGAGCAGTCCCGGTCCACGCTCATGACGGTGCAGGTGACCACCACGTCGTTGCGAAAATCGTAGGGGAACAGGGGCCGGATGGACCGGTCAATGACCCGGCTGGCCAGCACGGCGGGCAAGGAGGGCTGGCCCTCCCGGCGCATGAAGGAGCCGGGGATGCGGCCCACGGCGTAGAGCTTCTCCTCGAAGTCCACAGACAGGGGGAAGAAGTCGATGCCGTCCCGGGGACGGGCGGAGGCGGTGACAGCCACCAGCACGGTGGTCTCGCCGTAGGTGACCATGGCGGAGGCGTTGGCCAGCTCGGCCACCTTGCCGATCTCCAGCTTCAGGGGGCGGCCGGCCAGGTCCATCTCGTAGACCTTGCGGTTGGGGAACTGCTTGTGGGTGATGACGGTTGACATGATTTTGTCCTCCTTTGTTCTCCCCGCGCGGCCTCCTCCTTTAGCACTTGAATCCATGCCTCCCCCGGCGGACGGGGCCCAGATTCAACTGCTAAATCGGCGGCTTTGCGGAGGTATGTTTGCCTCTCGAAATAGGGGAACAGGGTGGCGGGTCAAACCCGCCACCCTGATTCACGTTTCTTACTTACGGATGCCCAGCTTGGCGATGAGGGCACGATAGCGCTCCACGTCCTTGTTGGCCAGATAGTCCAGCAGCTTGCGGCGCTTACCGATCATCTTGTACAGGCCACGACGGGAGTGGTTGTCGTGGATGTGGGTGCGCAGATGCTCGGTGAGCTCGTTGATGCGGGCGGTGAGAATGGCGATCTGGACCTCGGGAGAGCCGGTGTCCGTGGCGTGGGTGCGATTGGCCTCGATAACGGCCGTCTTTTCGTCCTTACGGATCATGTTTGGGTTCCACCTTTCATTTTTCATTGCCCAGAGGGCTGAGGGATGGGTGGGTGAACACCTCCTGGAAAGAGGCCGTCTCCCGATCTCTAAGCCGGCGGGCAGGTTGGCGTGCTTTCAAAATATATCATAGATTTTCCCCATTGTAAAGGGAAAATATCGCTTTGGGGCGGAAAAATGTGGCTATCCGGCGGCCCCGCTTAGTTCGGCGGGGGCGTCGGCCCACTGGTAGCCCACGACCGCCAGCTCCTGGTCGGTGTGGAGCAGGCCGTCGCCGTAGACCGCGTCCAGGTAGAGCCGCTCCCCGGAGCTGGTCTGCACCACGTTCCAAAACCAGCTCTGGCCCAGGCGGGTGCCCTCCACCACCTCGCAGGTCACGTCGGCCTGCTGGCAGAGAAGCTCGTAGGCCAGGGCCAGCCCCTCCGCGTTGGCGGAGCCCCCCACCAGGGCGTCGTAGGCGGTGGAGCCCCCCTCGGGGTCATAGGCGGCGTAGCCCCGCAGCTCCGAGGCGGCCCGGAGGGCGGTGGAGCGGGCGTCCAGCCCCCGGAAGGCGGCCGAGATGGTCCCGGCCTGGGCGGAGAGAAGGTCGCTCTTGCGCCACAGTGCCTCGCTCTCCTCGGGGTAGGTGAGCAGGATCTCCACCACCCGCTGGCTGCCGCTGTCGGGGTAGAGGGTGATCTCGGACGCGGGCATCCCCAGGGCGGCCACCGGGGTGTCGTAGTAGGCCTGACGGATGAGCTGGGCGATGGAGGCCTCGTCCTCGGCGAAGTAGGCCACCCGCAGCACCACCTCACTGGAGAAAGCGGCCAGGGCGTCCTGGAGCTGGTCCCGGATGGCGCTGGCGCCGGTGACGTTGACGATGGAGCGCACCTGCTCCGGGGTGCGCCGGTAGCGGATGGACACGGTGGCCTGGTAATAGGACACCACCCGGGTGTACTCGTGCTTGATGTAGTCCACGGCGTAGGCCCCCAGAGGGTCCTCCTTGGCCACCTCCAGGCAGGCGTCGGTCAGGTCCCGCTCCACGTCTCCCTGGTAGTCGTAGAGCTGGATGGCCCCCTCCTCCTGGCACTGGGTGACCAGGTAGAGGACGGCGGAGACCAGCTCCTGGTAGTTTTCCACCCGCAGCACCGAGGAGTCCTCGGCGGTGACGGGCTTGTCCACGTGGGCGGCGGTGGACTCATAGGACCGCTCCAGCATGGCCGAGCACCCGGTGAGGGCGAGACACCCGCACAGGGCCAGGGCCAGGACCCGCTTTTTCATTCCGCCGCCTCCTTTCCGCCCGTGGGCTCAGTATCCCAGATCTTCCTCCACCAGCACCACTTCCATCCGGCCGATGCCCCCCGGCTTGCGCCACAGGGTGACCAGGCTGCCGCAGACCCGCTCCGGGCTGTCGCAGTCATAGCAACGGTCGCCCTTCACGGCGCAGGGGGTCTTTCGGCCCAAGCGCTGGGCGTTTTTGGGGGAGGCCACGTTCCGGGCCCGCCAGAGGGCGGCCTCGGCGTCCGGGGCGATCTTGTTGGCCCCCACCACCAGATAGACCTCCTCGTGTCCATAGAGGAGGGAGGCCACCCGGTTGCAGGTGCCGTCGATGTTGATGATCTCCCCGGTCTCGGCCAGGGCGTTGACGGAGGAGAGGTAGACCTGGGCGCCCACGGCCAGGTCCCGGGCCCGGGCGGGCTGTCCGTCCCCGCTCCAGTGCCAGTGGACGGTGTTGTGGGCGGCCAGGAGCTCATAGAGCCCCAGGTCCTTCAGGGTGATGGAGCCGCCCATGCCCACGGTCTTTCCATCGATCTTCCCGTCTATGTAGGCGGCGGCCTCTCTCCCGGTGGCGAAGCGGGAGACGGTGAAGCCGTGGCGCTCCAGGGTTTGGGTCAGAGCATCCCAGTTTGTCATGAGCACTGCCTCCTTTTTGTCCTTCCGCCCCAGGGCGGAAGGACCCTTACAATTCGTTTTGATGGTAGCTGCGGAATCCCTCGCCCAGCACCTCGTGGGCCGCGGTGACAATCATAAAGGCGTTGGGGTCCACCTGCCGCACCGTCTCCTTGATGGCGACGATCTGCCGCTGCTTGAAGGCGCAGAGGATAACCTTCTTGGCGGATCCGGAGTAGCCCCCCTCCCCGTCCAGATAGGTGACGCTGCGGTCCAAATCGTCGATGATGACCCGGGCGATCTCCTCGGGCTTATCGCTGATGATATAGCACACCCGGGCGTTGTCCAGACCGTAGAGCACCCCGTCCATCACCAGGGTGGAGATATAGAGGGCCACCACGCCGTAGAGGGCGGTCTCCAGGCTGCGGAAGGCCACGGCCACCGCCACGATGACCGTCAGGTCGATGACCATGAGGAGTTTGCCCATGGGCAGCCACGCCAGCTTGAGCTTCAAAAGCCGGGCCACGATGTCGGTACCGCCGGTGGTGGCCCCCTGGAGGAAGATGACACCCAGCCCGGCCCCCAGCAGCACCCCGCCGAAGATGCAGCCCAGCAGCGGTTCCATGGTGGGGAACTCACACACCAGGGCCAAGCCATCGATCATGAGGGAGGACACCGCCATGGACACCAGGGAGGACACCAGCAGGTGCCCGCCCAGGAAGCGCCACCCCAGCAGGAAGAGGGGCACGTTCAGGACGATGACCACCGTACCCACCGGGGCCCAGGGCAGCAGGGAATTGATGATCTGGGCCAGACCCGTGATGCCGCCGAAGGCGATGCCGTTGGGCACGAAGCACCAGTCGAAGGCCAGGGCGTAGAGGGCGGAGCCCAGCAGGATGAGGATATAGTTTTGAACCAGTTTCCGGGCGGAACGCTTCATGTGGACGCCTCCGTTATTCCTCCAGCAGGGAGAGCTGCTTCTCCCCCCGGTCGGTCTCCTTCAAAAGGGCCCCGGCCACGGGGAGGGAGCGGGCCCGGTACCGGGCGGGGTCCTGGATGGCGGTGTCGGCCAGGGGCCGGGCGGTCTCCAGGTGATACTTGGGCTTGAGGGTCATCACGTTGACCCCCTGGGTGGAGCGGGTGGCCTTGGGGGCCAGGACGGCGGTGTGGAAGATCACGCACCGGCCCTCGGAGGAGGTGAGGGCCATCTCCAGGTCCTCCTTCAGGTGGTAAGCCGCCGCCAGGGGGGACTTGTCGGAGTAGGCCCCCGTCAGCTTCTTGCGCCTTGTCTGGGTCTGGTAGGCCGCCAGCTCCACCCGGGCCGCCTTGCCGTTTTGGAAGAAGAACAGCAGGTGGCCGGAGTAGTCGCCGGTGACGCAGGCCCACACCACACTCTCCCCGGGGTCCATGCCCAGCTTTGTGGGGAGGTAATCCCCCAGGACGCTGGCCTTGGCGTCGTCGAAGTCGCAAAGCCGGGTCTTGTAGCACTGCTGGGTGTCGGTAAAGACCAGCAGCTCGTCCCGGTTGCTGCCGTCCCAGCGCAGGTAGGGGCCGTCCCCCTCCTTGTACTTCTGGTCGGAGCTCATCCGAAGGGACTGGGGGGTGATCTTCTTCAAGTATCCCTCTTTGGAGAGGAAGACATGCACCGGGTAGTCGGGGACCTCCTCCTCGGGCTCGGGCTCGTCGGAGCGCTGATGCTCGTAGACGATCTCGGTGTGCCGGGGGGCGGGGTACTTTTTCTCCACCTCCTTGAGCTCGCCCGCGATGATGCTCTTCACCCGCTGGGGGTGGTCCAGGATGTCCTGGAGGTCCTCGATCTCCTTCTCCAGGTCCTCGGTCTCGGCCACCCGTTTGAGGATGTACTCCTTGTTGATGTTTCGCAGGCGGATGTCCGCCACGTACTCGGCCTGGATCTGGTCGATGCCGAAGCCGATCATCAGGTTGGGGATGACCTCGGCGTCAGCCTCGGTGTCCCGGATGATCTTGATGGCCCGGTCGATGTCCAGCAGGATCTTTTTAAGGCCCTTCAAAAGGTGGAGCTTGTCCTTTTTCTTTTTCTGGATGAAATAGGTCCGGCGGCGGATGCTCTCCACCCGCCAGGCCACCCACTCCTCCAAGATCTGCCGCACCCCCATCACCCGGGGCATCCCGGCGATGAGGATGTTGAAGTTGCAGCCGAAGGAGTCCTGGAGGGGGGTGGACTTGAAGAGCCGGGCCATCAGCTTGTCCGGGTCGGTGCCCCGCTTCAGATCGATGGTGAGCTTGAGGCCGTTCAGGTCGGTCTCATCCCGCATATCGGCGATCTCCTTGAGCTTTCCCGCCTTCACCAGCTCCGTCACCTTGTCCATGATGGCCTCGACGGTGGTGGTATAGGGAATCTCAAAGATCTCGATGACGTTCTCTTCCTTCACGTAGCGCCACTTGGCCCGGACCTGGAAGGAGCCCCGGCCGGTGTTGTAGATAGCGGCCATGGCCGACCCGTCGTAGAGAAGCTGGCCGCCGGTGGGGAAATCGGGGGCCTTCAGGATGGACAGCAGGTCGCATTCCGGGTCCTTCATGAAGGCGATGGTGGCCTCGCAGACCTCGTGGAGGTTGAAGCCGCACAGGTTGGAGGCCATGCCCACGGCGATGCCCATGTTGGAGGACACCAGCACGTTGGGGAAGGTGGTGGGCAGAAGGGTGGGCTCGGTGAGGGAGCCGTCATAGTTGGGCACGAAGTCCACGGCGTCCTGGTCGATGTCCCGGAAGAACTCGGCGCAGATGGGGTCCAGCCGGGCCTCGGTGTACCGGCTGGCGGCCCAGGCCATGTCCCGGGAGTAGACCTTGCCGAAGTTGCCCTTGGAGTCCACCAGGGGGTGGAGAAGGGCCCCGTAGCCCCGGGAGAGACGCACCATGGTGTCGTAGATGGCCTGGTCCCCGTGGGGGTTCAGCTTCATGGTCTGGCCCACGATGTTGGCCGACTTGGTCCGCCCGCCCCCCAGCAGCTTCATCTGGTACATGGTGTAGAGGAGTTTTCTATGGGAGGGCTTGAAGCCGTCGATCTCGGGGATGGCTCGGGAGATGATGACGCTCATGGCGTAGGGCATGTAGTTGATCTCCAGGGTTTGGGTGATGGGCTGCTCCAGCACCTCGGGCCGAAGGCCCATCACATTGGGGTCGGCGGGGCGGTGCTTCACCTCATCGGGGCTCTTTTTCTTTGCCATTGGTATCAGTCCTTGTCGTCAGGTTTCTGTCTCACTCCGGCAGTCCGATGACGCCGGTTTGAAAGAGGGTGTCGTCGAAGATGGGGGCAATGGCGGGGTCGGCCTTCATTTGCTGATACGTTTTGCCCCGCGGGGTCTCCCAGATGTCCTTGTCCAGAACATTGTTTTTGGCCCACCAGTTGTAGCCGTCAAGGTAGTTCTCATAGGCCTCGTCCCAGGAGGAGAAATTGTCCGCCAGCAGGGTCGCGGCGGGCTCCAGCAGGGCCAGGGCCTCCTCATAGGTCACATATCCCGCGGTGTAGCCCCACTGGACCAGGTTGGACATACGGAACAGGTCCCAGCATAGGATCCCCCGGTCCCCCCATTTTTGATCCAGTTTCTGCGTATAGTCCCACATGTACTCCGGCCAGTCATACCCAGGATTGTTGGCGATCTGCGCGTTCATGGCGGCCTTTTCCGCGTCGGTGAGGGTCCTGGCGTCCGCGGCGGCGGCGTAGAAGGACGCGTTGTGGCCGTAAAAGGTCATGGAGAGCACCGTCTGGGCCAGATCGTCCCGGTCCGGAATGGACCAGGAGCCCCCGTCCAGGAAGCCGTGGCACCGCTTTACACCCTTGGCGCTGCGGGGATAGGTGCCGAAGAGGGTGGGGTCACCCCCGTTGATCTGGGCCAGCATGGCGCCCATGGGAAGGGCCCAGGCCTCCAGGTTGGAGCCCTCCGCGGCCGTCCTGTCCTCGGTGATGTCCACCCGGCGCGCTTCGCCATTCCAATTTACCGTCTGGCCGAAGAACTCGGCCACGTACCGGGCGGGGATCAGGGTGCGGCCCTCGGTGGCGTAGGGGGCCACGTCCATCTGGATGGTCTGTCCGTCCACCGTGGCGGCGGTCTGGTCCAGAGTCATGATGACGGTGGAGCCCGCCCGGGTCATGACGATCTGCTGGGTGTCGGCTACCCACTCCACGTCGGCCCCCAGAGCCTCGGCCACGGCCCGGATGGGCACCATGGTACGCTCATTGCGGACCTCTGGGGGCAAGTCCATGTCAAGCGGCGCTCCGTCCAGATAGACCCACCCGGCGGCGAGATCCGCTCCATATTCGGCCTGCTCCTCCTCGGAGAAGATGGCCGACCGGATCAAAACCTCCGGGGAGAACTGAGGGTATTGGGACAGGGCGGGCAGCCATTCGTACAGGGCCGCCCCCACCCCCTGGCTGCGCAGGGTGTCCCGGGCCACCCACAGCAGGAGCGCATACCGCTGCTGGTCGGTAAGGCCGTCCAAAAGCTCACTGTCCGGGCTTTTCAGGTAGACGGACAGGGTGGTCCAATAGGGGCCGTTCACATAGCTGTCGTGGGTATAGAGGAGCCTTGTCTCAATGAGGGCCATTTCCAAAAGCATTCCCAGGTCGTAGCCCTTGGTCTCCTTGTTATATGTGGGCAGAGCGTCGAAAGCCCGCCGCTGGGTCAGGGCCCCCAGGTTGATGGCCCCCCAGGCCACCTCCGAGCGGGCCTGGAGAATGGTCTCCCAGTTCTCCGGCGTATAGGCCGCCGAGCCCTCGAATACGGCGTATTCCTCCGCCGGGACCCAGTCCGGCGGCGTGGGGGTGACGGAATCGGCCGCCCGGGCGGCGGGGAAGAGCGCCAGCAGCAGGGCCAATACCAGGGACAGCGGGAGAAACGAATTGCGCTTCATAAAAACCTTCCTCCTTCTCACCATGCGGGGTGGAATAAAAAAAGCCGGAGTTCGGAGACAGGGGAAAAATCAGCATTGCCGGCCCGCCCCCTCCTGAGGGGCGGGCCGGCGGCGCTGTTTGGGTCGCGGGGAAAGGGAAGCTCCTTCGATCAGAAGCTGCCCAGCTCCACCAGCTCGGCTTCCTCGGGAGGCGCGTCGGTGGGCACGTCGGAGGTCTTTTTCCGGCTGGACTGGGTGTCCATCTTCAGGGAGAACTGGTTCTTCCAGTGGAACTCGGCGGTGCCGGAAGCCTGGTCGGCGGTGCCGGAGGAAGAGGAGGCCATGCGGAAATCGAAGAGGTTCATGGCCCAGGTGATGGCGGCGGTCTCGGCGGCGCCGGTGGCATACCAACTGCTGTCGGCGATCATGGCGGCCGCGGCGTCCATGTCCATCCGGAAGGCGGCCTTGGCGGAGAACTTCCCGTTCTCGCTGACGGAGATGGCCATGTCATACTCCTTGAAGATGGAGACGTCCTGCCCGGCCAGCTCGGACATCAGGCCGTTGACGGTCTTGGCGTCGATCTTCCAGGTGAGGGTGCCGTCGCTCTCGGTGAACCGGTCGGCGCCGAAGAGGAGGGCCAAGGTGTCCAGGGAGCTGGTGAAGGAGTAATAAGAGTAGGTGGGGCTCCAGCTGGACTCGCTCTGGGCGACCAGCTCGTCGTAGAGGATGTCGGCGGTGTTCCACTCCCCGGCCATCATCTTCTTGAGGCTGTCGGCGGTGAGGCCCAGGTCCAGGGCGTACCAGGTGTCGGCGCTGACGCTGTCGTCAAAGGAGGCCAGGATGGGGGCATTCCAGTAGACCATCCCGGTATCCAGGTTCATGATGAGCTCCACCTTGATGCCGGTGAGCAGGGTCTTCAGGTCCTTGAGGGTGAACTTGGGCATGTCGGCGGCCAGCTTGTCGAGGGTCTGCTGGCTCAGAAGGCCCAGCAGGTCGGCCACGCTCACCGTCACGGTCACGTCGTACACATTGTCCCGGAAGAGAGCCTCGCTCTTCACCGTGGCGTGGTAGGTCTTGTCACCGTCGATGGAGTTGAAGGCGGTAAAGGAGATGTCGGAGGTGCCGGTGGTACGGTAGCTCTGGCCGGCTTCGCCCATCTGGGCCTTCATCAGCCGGTTCATCAGCTTGTCAAAGGAGGAGAAGTCGGTCCCGGCCATCATGGTCTCCCGGTTCAAAAGCACCACCTGGTTTTGGTTGGCGTTCCACACCACGTCCCAGCCATTGGACTCGGCGGCGGTGCGGAGGGGGACGCTCTCCTCGGTGAAGTGGGCGCCGAAGAGGGTGTTGGCGGTCTCGGCGGAGACGTAGGTCACGCCGTCCACGGCGGTGAGCTCGGTGTCCACGTACTCGCCGTTGGACACCAGGGTCAGGGGGCGGTCGCCGGAGCCTTGACCGGGATACCAGTCGTAGTCATAGTTGTAATAGGTCATGTACTCCACGTACATATCCTCGGCAAACTCCTCCTGACTCAGGAGGGTATAGAGGTCCATGTAAGCGTCCTTGCCGTCATAGAAGTAGAAGCTCTCCTCAAAAAAGGTGTCGGCGTCAAAGTTCTCCCAGCTCTCCGGGTCGGCGGCCCGGTAGGCCTCCGCCTTGGCGTGGGTCTCGGCCACGTTCAGACGGTCGTTGATATAGAGGAACTTCGCACGGGCGGGCACCTGGTCCGGGCTGTCCAGGCCGTAGTCCTCCATGAACGCCTCCGTCGGGTCCTGATAACCCTGGGAGACCAGATAGGCGTTTACGTCAAAATTGGCCATCTCCTCGGGGTGGGCGGCCTCGTAAGACGTCACCACGTAGCTGGAGTAGGCGTCGTAAACCTGGTCGCTGAGATACTCCCGCCACATGGCGTCCTTGAAGCCGGCGTCGTCGACCTCGAAGAAGGTCATGTACTCCTCCTTGGTCCAGACGGCGCAGCCGCTTTCCCAGTTCTCGGCGAACCAGGCGTCGGCGTCAAAGGCGGCGTACTCCTCGGGGTGGGCGGCGGTATAATCGGCGATGAACTGGGTCTCAAAAGCCTCGTAGTCCGACACGGTGTTGGCGCTGACGGAGATCCCGACGTCAGCCTCCGCCTCGGGGACAAGCAGCGGCGCGGGGGTGTCCAGGTCATAGGCCTCGGTAATGGCCTGGATCTCCTCAGGGGTGGGCTCCGCCTCCTCGGCGAAGGCGGGAACGGACAGGGACAGCCCCAGCGTCAGGGCGGTGAGGGCGGCGAGAAAACGACGATGCTTCATGGAAAATACCTCCTTTTTATTGGGGACTCGCTCCGCACGGTTTCAGCAGCTTCTATGGATACCCTATCATAAACACAAACAAATTGTGTATCAAACCGTTTACAGATCAGGAGATGTCGGCCAGCTCCAGGAATTTGTACCCATTTTCCGCGATGTGGTCCTTCCGGCCCTGGAGGTTGTCCCCCAAAAGAAGGTCGAACATCCGGGCGGTGGCCTCCACGTCCTCGGGCATCACCTTGATGAGCCGCCGGGTGTCCGGGTTCATGGTGGTCAGCCACATCATCTCCGGCTCGTTCTCGCCCAGGCCCTTGGAGCGTTGGATGCTGATTTTCTTGTCCGCGCCGATTTCGGCCACGATGTCGTCCTTCTCCTTGTTGGAATAGGCGAACCAGGTCTTTTCCTTGTAATTGATCTCGTAGAGGGGGGACTCGGCGATATACACGTACCCCCGGCGGATGAGGGTGGGGGTGAGCCGCCAGAGCATGGTCAGGATGAGGGTCCTGATCTGGTAGCCGTCCACGTCGGCGTCGGTACAGATGACCACCTTGCTCCACCGCAGGTTCATCAAATCGAAGGAGGCCAGGTCCTTGGCGTGTTTGTCGTTGACCTCGATGCCGCAGCCCAGCACCTTCAAAAGGTCAGTGATGATCTCCGACTTGAAGATCTTGGCGTAGTCGGCCTTGAGGCAGTTCAGGATCTTGCCCCGGACGGGCATGATGCCCTGGAACTCCGCGTCCCGGGACAGCTTGACCGAGCCCAGGGCGGAGTCGCCCTCCACGATGTAGAGCTCCCGGCGCTCGGCGTCCTTGGTGCGGCAGTCCACAAACTTCTGGACCCGGTTGGACAGGTCCATGTTCCCCGTCAGCTTTTTCTTGATGTTCAGCCGGGCCTTCTCGGCGGACTCCCGGGAGCGCTTGTTGATGAGCACCTGCTCGCCGATCTTCTCCGCGTCGAAGGGGTTTTCGATGAAGTAGACCTGCATCTGCTCCTTCAGGAAGTCGGTCATGGCCTCCTGGACGAACTTGTTGTTGATGGCCTTCTTGGTCTGGTTTTCGTAGGAGGTCTGGGTGGAGAAGTTGTTGGACACCATCACCAGACAGTCCATGATGTCGTTCCAGGTGATCTTACTCTCGTTCTTCTGGTACTTCCCCTGCTGCCGGAGATACCCGTCGATGGCCGAGACGAAGGCGGACTTGGCCGCCTTCTCCGGGCTGCCGCCGTGCTCCAGCCAGGAGGAGTTGTGGTAATACTCGATGATATTCACCGTGTTGGAAAAACAGAAGGAGACCGACAGCTTTACCTTATATTCCGGCTTGTCCTCCCGGTCCTGGCCCTTGCGCTCGGTCTGCCAGAACACCGGCTGGGTCAGGGACTTTTCCCCCGCCAGCTCCTTGACGTAGTCCTGGATGCCGTTTTCGTAGAGAAAATCGGTGGTCTCGAACCTGCCGGGGGCGGTCTCGTTCTTGAACCGGAAGGTGACCCCGGCGTTGACCACCGCCTGGCGCTTCATCACATCGGTGTAATATTCCGTTGGGATATCAATGTCCGTAAACACGTCCAGGTCGGGCTTCCAGTGGAAGGTGGAGCCGGTCTTTTTCCCGGCGTAGGGCTCTTTCTTGAGCCCGCCCACGTTCTCGCCTTTTTCAAAGTGGAGGGTGTACTCAAAGCCGTCCCGGCGGATGAGGGCGTCAAAGTACTCGCTGGCGTACTGGGTGGCGCAGGAGCCCAGGCCGTTCAGCCCTAAGGAGTACTCGTAGTTGTCGTCCCCGCCGCCGTACTTGCCGCCGGCGTAGAGCTCGCAGAACACCAGCTCCCAGTTGAACTTGCCCTCTTTTTCGTTCCAGTCCACCGGGCAGCCCCGGCCCAGGTCCTCCACCTGGATGGAGTGGTCCAGGAAACGGGTGACCGTAATGAGGTCGCCGTGGCCCTCCTTGGCCTCGTCGATGGCGTTGGAGAGGATCTCAAAGACGGCGTGCTCACAGCCGTCCAGCCCGTCGGAGCCGAAGATGACGCCGGGGCGCTTGCGGACCCGGTCGGCCCCCTTCAGGGAGGTGATGGATGAGTTGTCGTATTGGGGTTTTCTGCTTGCCATTCAAGTTCCCTCACAGTATAATTGATAAATATGCCGCAGAACGGCATACAGATATTATTACAGTCTAATATTATATCACATCGGGTCAATCGTCAAGGAAAGGAAGCCGTTCAATATGGATATAAAAGCCCTTCTTCCCCAATACGCCAAGCTCCTGGTGGAAACCGGCTGCGCCCTGAAGCCGGGCCAGCCCCTCCTCCTCACCGTCCCCGTGGAGGCCGCCCCCTTTGCCCGGATGGTGGCCGAGGCGGCCTGGGCCGCCGGGGCCGGGGACGTGACCGTGGAGTGGGCCGACCAGGGGGTGAGCCGCCTTCGCTACCTCCACGCCCCCATGTCCGCCTTCGAGGTGGTGCCCGCCTGGAAGCAGACCCTTTTGAACGGGGCCGCCCAGGCCGGGGCCGCCATCCTCACCCTGGACGGGGAGGACCCCGACGGCATGGCGGGCATCGACCCCGCCCGGTTCACCGCCTGGGCCCGGGCCTCCCACCGGGACTGCAAGCCCTTCTATGAGGGGATGGACATGGGCCGAAACGTCTGGTGCATCGCCGGGGCGGCCACCCCCGCCTGGGCGAAGAAGGTCTTTCCCGGCCTGCCGGAGGGGGAGGCCATGGAACAGCTGTGGGGGGCCATACTCTCCACCGCCCGGGCCGACGGCCCCGACCCGGCGGGGGCCTGGAGGGCCCACTCCGCCGCCCTCCAGCGGCGGATCCGGCTCTTGAACGACAAGGGCTTCGACGCCCTCCATTACACCGCCGCCAACGGCACCGACTTCACCGTGGGCATGAACCCCGGCCACATCTGGGCCGGGGGCGGGGCCGAGACAGTGGACGGCACCTGGTTTTTCCCCAACATGCCCACCGAGGAGATTTTCACCTCCCCCCACCGGGACCGGGCCGACGGGGTGGTCCACTCCGCCCTGCCGCTGAATTACCAGGGTGGGCTCATCGAGGACTTCTGGATCCGGTTTGAGAACGGCGCGGCGGTGGACTGCGGGGCCAAGGCCGGACTGGACCGGCTCCAGAGCATCCTGGACACCGACGAGGGGGCGCGGCACTTGGGCGAGGTGGCCCTGGTGCCCCACGCCTCCCCCATCGCCCAGTCGGGCATCCTCTTCTACTCCACCCTCTATGACGAGAACGCCGCCTGCCACCTGGCCCTTGGGAAGGGCTTCCCCGAGTGCGTGGCCGGGGGGCTGGAGATGGACGAGAAGGGGTTGGCCGAGCACCATGTGAATTTGTCCGCCGCACACGTGGACTTCATGATCGGCACCGCCGATTTGTCCATCACCGGGGTCACCGCTGACGGGGTGGAGGTGCCGGTGTTCCGGGACGGGAACTGGGCTGGGGAGTTTGTTTGAGAGCGCTTCCCCAAGCTGTCCGCAAAAACGTAAGAAAACCCCGTGGCCGCTGCGAAGTGCGGCCACGGGGTTCGTTTTACGCAGGACGGGGGACGAGGGCCGGGCGGCTGATAGCCGCCCCTACGTGGAAAGCCCAAGTCATGCAAGTCTCCTCGCATCCGTAGGGGCGGATAGTATCCGCCCGAACCCACCCACCCATCCATTAAGAACACGTCAGCAGTGGGCCCCTCTCAGTCAGCTTCGCTGACAGCTCCCCCGGAGGGGGAGCCCTTGGCAACGCCTTCAGGCAAGAACATGCCAGCGGCCGAGCGGCGCTAGGAGGACCACGGGTTGACAGACGCACCCGTGCTTATCCCCCTATCAACGGGCAGCAGACCTTCTACTGGAAAGGAAGGCTGTCTCCAGGTCAGCACCAAAGACTTTTCTTTGGGGGCCTGGGGCCGCAGCGTTGAGAAAATGCGCCGGTGGCGCATTTTTAGCGCAGGCTGGCCGGCTATGCCGGCCAGGTCACCCGTCCCTGAGACCGAAAAGAAATGTCCCCCAGATTTGCGCATGTCCCAACGTACAGTCAGGCAATGAAAGAAGGAACAGCCCCTACCCAAGGTACGCCTTCTTGACCGCCTCATTGGACAGCAGCTCCGCCCCCGTCCCGGACAGGGTGAGCCGCCCGGTCTCCAGCACGTAGGCGGTATCGGCCACGTGAAGGGCCATATTGGCGTTCTGCTCGATGAGGAGGATTGTGACCCCCTGCTCGTTGACCTTCCGAATGATGGAGAAGATGTCCTTCACCACCAGGGGGGCCAGACCCAGAGAGGGCTCATCCATCATCATGAGGGCGGGCCGGGACATGAGGGCCCGGCCCACGGCCAGCATTTGCTGCTCGCCGCCGGAGAGGGTACCCGCCGCCTGCCAGGAGCGCTCTTTCAGCCGGGGGAAGAGGGAGTAGACCCACTCGATGTCCTCCTCCAGGCTGTCCTTACGCAGGTAGGCACCGATTTTCAGGTTCTCCAGCACCGTCAGGTCGGGAAAGACCCGCCGGCCCTCGGGCACCAGGGTGATGCCCTTGGAGACGATGCGGTCGGGGGACACTCCGGTGATGTCCTCCCCGTTCCAGGTGATGGTCCCGGCGGAGGGCTTCACCAGCCCCGCCACGCTGCGCAGGGTGGTGGACTTGCCCGCGCCGTTGGCCCCGATGAGGGTGACGATCTGGCCGTCGGGGACGGCGAAGGAGATGCCCTTCACGGCCTCGATGCCGCCGTAGTTCACCTTCAGGTTTTCAATGTTAAGCATCTTCCGCCACCCCCAGATAGGCCGCGATCACCCGCGGGTCGTTCTGCACCTCCGCCGGAGTCCCCTGGGCGATAAGCCTGCCGAAGTCCAGCACGTAGATGCGGTCGGAGATCTGCATCACCAGGTCCATGTGGTGCTCGATCATGAAAATGGTCAGGTCGTACTCCTCCCGGATCTTCCGGATGAAGTCGGTGAGCTCCTGGGTCTCCTGGGGGTTCATGCCCGCGGCGGGCTCATCCAGCAGCAGGAGCCGAGGGCTGGTGGCCAGGGCCCGGGCGATCTCCAGCCGGCGCTGGAGGCCGTAGGGCAGGGAGGAGGCCACCTCGTCCTTCAGGTGGGCCAGCCCTTGCTCCTCCAGCAGGGCCATGGCCTCTTCCCGCATCCGCTTCTCCTCCTTGGCGTTGGCCCGGAAGGTGGCGGAAAAGACGTTCTGTTTGGCCCGCATGTGCTTGGCGATGAGGACGTTCTCAAACACGGTGAGGGCCCCGAAAAGGCGGATGTTCTGGAAGGTTCGGGCGATGCCCAGCTGGGTCACCCGGTCGGGGGTGGGGTGGATGGCGTTGGTGTACTTGCCCAGCTCCGTGCCCTGGTAGAGCTTCTTCATCTTGCCCTGGGGGTGGTTTTCGATGATGGTGTCCTGGAAAAAGTCCACCCGGCCGTTGGTGGGCTCGTAGACCCCGGTGATGCAGTTGAAGGCGGTGGTCTTGCCCGCGCCGTTGGGGCCGATGAGGGCCACGATCTCCCCCTTGTCCACGTGGAGGGTCAGGTCGTTGACGGCCACCACGCCGCCGAACTGCATGGTGATGTGCTCCAAACTGAGCACGATGTTCTTGTTGCGAAGGATAGGTTCCTTATGCTCGAAGCCGCTCATTTCGCCGCCTCCTCATCCAGTTTTCTGCCCTTCCGGCGGAAGAGGTCGGACAGTTCCTTGTCCCCCATGATGCCCCGGCGGAAGAAGAGGACCACGATCATGATGATGATGGAGAACACCACCATGCGGAAGCCGTTGCGCAGCAGAGGCAGCTTCATCCCGGCGCTGAGGGCGAAGACCACGTCCCAGATGAGGAACCCGGCCGCCAGCACCAGCAGGGCCAGCAGGCCCCAGTTGACCTGGAGCCGCTCCCGCTTCTGCCCGGGGGCTGGGGCGGGGGGCTGGGTGATGAGCTTTCTGCCCTTGCGCTTCTGGCTGAGGAAGGCCAGGGCGGCGATGGCGGTGACCGCCAGGGCGAATACCACGTTGAAGACCAGCTTGGAAGCGCCCGACTTCATCACCACCTCGGTGTCCAGGAACCTGAGCCACCACTCCGAGCAGGCCACATAGAGGAAGGTGGCGATGCAGGAGCCGGAGATGGAGCCGATGCCGCCGATGACAACAATGAGCAGCAGCTCGTAGGTCATGGTGGAGGTAAAGACCTTGGCCTGGGCGTTGGCGGCGTACATGGCGAAGAGGGCGCCGCCCACCCCGGCGAAGAAGGAGGAGATGCAGAAGGAGAGCATCTTGTGGTGGGCCAGGTTGATGCCCATGGCCTCGGCGGCGATCTCGTCCTCCCGAATGGCCTTGAAGGCCCGGCCGTAGGAGGAGTTGATGAGCAGGACGATGACGGCGATGCAGAGGATGGCCACCAGGAAGGGGAAGAAGGTGGACAGCCGCAGGATGATCTTGCCGTCGGCCCCCGTGATGTTGAAGCTGGAGAAGGAGGGGAAGCTCTTGAGCATGTTGGCCCCGTTGGTGATGGGGCCAAGGGGCTGCCACTGGAAGACGGCCCGCAGGATCTCGGCGAAGCCCAGAGTGGCGATGGCCAGGTAGTCGGACTTGAGCCGCAGTACGGGCAGGCCGATGAGGAAGGCGAAGAGGGCGGCCACCAGGCCGGCCAGCACCATGGCGATGACCACGCTGAGGCCCAGGCTCACCGCCCCGCCCGCGCCGGAGGCGCCGAAGACGCCGTTCAGGATGTCCTGGATGGAGCAGGGGACGGCCGAGCCGCCGAAGAGGTAGTAGACCGTGGCCTTGTCGGCGGCGGGGACCATGAGGATGGCGTAGGTATAGGCCCCCAGGAGCATGAAGCCCGCCTGCCCCAGGGAGAAGAGGCCGGTAAAGCCGTTGAGCAGGTTCATGGACACCGCCACCAGGGAGTACACCGCGCCCTTTTTCAGGACGGTGAACAGCAGGCTGGTGGGGGCAAAGACCTTAGGGGCGCCGGGGAAGAGGGCGGTGAGGTTCTCCAGCAGGATCACCAGGATCAGCACCCCCGCGGCGGCGGCCAGGGCGGCAAAAGCGCCCTTCTTGCTCTTTTCTTGTTTCAGCATATGTCCGCTCCCCTCCTTAAACCTTGTCCGTGGCCTTCTCACCGAAGAGCCCGGTGGGTTTGAACACCAGGATCACGATGAGCAGGGCGAAGGTGAAGGCGTCGGAGAACACGGTGAAGTCGGTGGACTTGATGAGGTTCTCGCAGATGCCGATGAGGAAGGCGCCGATGACCGCCCCGGGGATGGAGCCGATGCCGCCGAAAACGGCGGCCACGAAGGCCTTCAGCCCCGGCATGGCCCCCGCGGTGGGGGTGATGGCGGGATAGTTGGTAAAATAGAGGATGGAGCCCACCGCCGCCAGGGCGGAGCCGATGATGAAGGTGGTGGAGATGACCGAGTTGATCTTGATGCCCATGAGCTGGCTGGTCTCAAAGTCCTTGGCCACCGCCCGCATGGCCATGCCGATCTTGGTGCGGTTGATGAGCTGGGTGAGGGCCAGCACCAGGAACACCACCAGGAAGGGGGTCAGAATGACCACCCACTTGGTGGGGGTGCCCGCGATGGTCACGGTATCGGCCAGGCCCGGGATGGTGGGATAGCTCATGGGCTGGCCGCCGGTGATGTAGGTGGCGGTGTTCTGCAGCAGGTAGCTCACGCCGATGGCGGAGATCATGACGCTCATCCGGGGGGCGGAGCGCAGGGGCTTGTAGGCCACCCGCTCGATGGCGAAGCCCAGCAGCACCGTGAGGATGAGCACCAGGGGAAGGGCCAGGTAGAGGGGCAGGGCGGCGGAGATGTAGATGCCCAGCAGGCCCGCCACCATGAACACGTCGCCGTGGGCGAAGTTGATGAGCCGCAGGATGCCGTAGACCATGGTGTAGCCGATGGCGATGAGGGCATACTGCCCTCCCACCGAGATGCCGGAGAGCAGGATGGAGATAAAGAATTCCATATGGTATCCTCCCTTAAAAGTGGGACATACAGCGGTGGGCCGTCTCGAAAAAAGGGAACGGACCTTCTTTCGAGGCGGTCCAAAAGCGGGGCATACGAGCGGCGGGGGCCCCAGGCCCCCGCCGGCTCGTTTTTATCCCGTGAAAAAAGGGGCTTGCTTACTTGACGGTCTGGACGGTCTCCAGCTCCCAGGAGCCGGTGTTGGTGGAGTGCTTGATGTAGGCGGTGTCGCGGACGGCGTCGCCCACGTCGTCGAAGGCGATGGCGCCGGAGACGCCCTTGTCGTAGGACACCCCGGGCAGGGCGGCCTTGATGTCGGCGGGGTCCACGCTGCCGGCGGCCTTCATGGCCTCCAGGGCCACGTAATAGGCGTCGTAGCCCATGGCGGTGACGGCGGCGATGGTGTCGTTGCCGCCGTTGGCGGCCTTGGCGTCGGCGTTGGAGTTGATGTAGTTCTTCACGCCCTCGTCGAAGTCAGGGGAGCCGCCCTCCTGGTAGAAGGTGGAGACGTAGAGCTGCACGTCGGTGTCCTTGGCGGCGTCCAGCACCATGTTGTCGTCCAGGGTGTCGGAGCCCAGGAAGGGGGCGGTGATGCCCAGGGAAGAGGCCTGGGAGATGATCTGGGTGGCGTAGGCGATGGACACGGGGGTGAAGATGACGTCGGCCCCGGCCTCCTTGGCCTTGTTCAGGTAAGTGGTGAAGTCGGAGTTGTTGGTGGGGAAGGAGTCCTTAACTACCTTGCCGCCGGCGGCGGTGAAGGCCTGCTCAAAGAAGGTGATGAGGCCCTGGTCGTACTCGTTGCCCGTCTCGCCCAGGCAGTAGGCGGTCTGGGCGGAGAACTTCTCCTGGGCGAAGTTGGCCAGCACGGTGCCCTGGAAGGGGTCCAGGAAGCAGATGCGGAAGTAGTAGTCGTTGCCGGCGGTGACGTTGGGGTTGGTGCAGGTCACGCCGATAGCGGCCAGCCCGGCCTCCTCAAACTTGGGTCCGCCGGCAATGGACACGCCGGAACCGTAAGAGCCCAGGACCAGGGCCACGCCCTCGCTGACGAGCTGGGAGGCGGCGGAGGGGGCCTTGTCGGTGGTGGAGCCGTTGTCGGCGTAGACTAGCTGGACCTGATAGGTCTCGCCGCCCACCTCCACGGTGGGGGTCTCCTGGTTGGCGTACTGCATGCCCAGGGTCTCCTTCTTGCCGCCGGAGGCGGAGTCGCCGGTGGAGGGCTCAAAGACGCCGATCTTGACCACCTTGCCGCCGGAGGCGGCCTGGCTTTCGGCAGGGGCCTGGCTCTCGGTGGTACCGCCGCCGCCGCAGCCGGCCATGCCGGCCATCAGGGCGCCCGCCAGGAGCAGAGAGAGTGCTTTCTTCATGATTCATTTCCTCCTTAATCCCATATATGGCCAAGCTGTCCGTGATACACAAACAACTGTCCACAACTTAGGCTTTATTATAGCAGGGCGCTGAAGAAAAATCAATGGGAAAATGCAAGGGAAATTCGTGTGGGAAGCAAAAAGTTTTGGACAAAGTGGACCCGGGGCAGAAAAACAGGAAAACGGTCCCAATCAAAATGAAGGCCAAACAATTTCGGATTTCATAGTGTTCCTTTTCTTTGAAATCCATTCCCATCCATGGTAAAATAAACATAATACTCATCATACGCCGGCTGGAAAAGAGGTGTTTCCATGTCCCAGACCACCAAGCGGGCCCTGGCGGCGTCGCTGAAAAAGCTCCTGGAGCAAAAGCCCCTGGACAAAATCACCGTCACCGATATCGCCGAGGACTGCGGCGTGAACCGCCAGACCTTCTACTACCACTTCCAGGATATCTACGACCTGGTGGAGTGGATCTACACCAGCGAGGCCACGGCCGCCATCGGCGGCAAAAAGACCTACGACACCTGGCAGGAGGGCTTCCTCCACATCTTCCAGTACGTCCTGGACAACCGGGCCTTCGTCACCCGGACCTACCACTCCCTGAGCCGGGAGCACCTGGAGAGCTACCTCTACCACGAGGTCTACGACCTCCTGTGGGGTGTGGTGGAGGAGAAGGCGGCGGGCCTGTCCGTCCGGGAGGAGGACCGGGCCTTCATCGCCCACCTCTATAAATACGCCCTGGTGGGTCTGGTGCTGGAGTGGATCGGGGGCGGCATGAAGGGGGAGCCTCGGGAGATCATCGACCGGCTGGAGCTGGTGATCCGGGGGAGCATCCCCCAGGCGTTGGAGCGGTTCTCCACCCGGAAAAACTGAATTTTATGACACACCGGCCCCTCTGTCTGGTTTTCGGACAGAGGGGTTTTTCTGTCTATGGTGGGAAACCCTGGGCGGGCTTATGATAGGGCCATGGAAGAAAACCACACCGATTTTAGGAGGTCATCTTATGTATCATTCCAACGGTAATTACGAAGCCTTTGCCCGCCCCGAGAAGCCCCGCGACGTGGAGAAAAAGTCCGCCTACATCGTGGGCTCCGGCCTGGCGGCCCTGTCCGCCGCCTGCTTTCTGGTCCGGGACGGCCAGATGAAGGGGGAGCGCATCCACATCCTGGAGGCCGGGAAGCTCCCCGGCGGCGCCTGCGACGGCATCAACGATCCCACCCGGGGCTATGTCATGCGGGGCGGCCGGGAGATGGAGAACCACTTCGAGTGCCTGTGGGACCTGTTCCGCTCCATCCCCTCCCTGGAGGACCCGGAGCTCACCGTCCTGGACGAGTACTACCGCCTCAACAAGAAGGACCCCAACTACTCCCTGTGCCGGGCCACCCACAACCGGGGGGAGGACCTTCACACCGAGAACAAGTTCACCCTCTCCGACGAGGCCAGCATGGAGCTCATCAAGCTCTTCATGACCCCCAACGAGCAGCTCTACGACAAGACCATCGACGACGTCTTCGACGAGGAGTTCTACAAGTCCAACTTCTGGCTCTACTGGCAGACCATGTTCGCCTTCGAGACCTGGCACTCCGCCCTGGAGATGAAGCTCTACATCCAGCGCTTCATTCACCACATCGGCGGCCTGCCCGACTTCTCCGCCCTGAAGTTCACCCGCTACAACCAGTATGAGTCCCTCATCCTCCCCATGGTGAAGTACCTGGAATCCCACAACGTCCACTTCCAGTACGACACCAAGGTGACGAACGTCCTCTTCGACATCACCCCGGACAAGAAGGTGGCCAAGCAGATCCTCTGCCTCCACGAGGGAAAGGAGGAGGCCATCGACCTCATCGAGGACGACCTGGTCTTCCTCACCAACGGCTCCTGCACCGACTCCTCCGCCTACGGCGACCAGGACCACGCCCCCGTGGTGAACGTCAAGGACGGCGAGGGGGAGTGCTGGAAGCTGTGGAAGAACATCGCCGCCCAGGACCCCGCCTTCGGCCGGCCGGAGAAGTTCTGCTCGGACATCCACAAGACCAACTGGGAGTCCGCCACCGTCACCACCCTGGACGGCAAGATTCTGCCTTATATCCAGAACATCTGCAAGCGCGACCCCCTCTCCGGCCGCACCGTCACCGGCGGCATCGTCACCTGCAAGGACTCCGGCTGGTACATGTCCTGGACCATCAACCGCCAGGGCCAGTTCAAGTCCCAGCCCAAGGACCAGTGCTGCGTCTGGGTCTACGGCCTCTTCACCGACCGCCCCGGCGATTTTGTCAAAAAGCCCATGCGCGACTGCACCGGCGAGGAGATTTGCCAGGAGTGGCTCTACCACATCGGCGTGCCCGAGGACCAGATTTTGGACCTGGCCCACAACTCCGCCCGCACCGTCCCTGTCATGATGCCCTATATCACCGCCTTCTTCATGCCCCGCACCAAGGGCGACCGGCCCCTGGTGGTCCCCGAGGGCTGCGTGAACTTCGCCTTCCTGGGCCAGTTCTGCGAGACCCCCCGTGATACCGTCTTCACCACCGAGTACTCCGTCCGCACCGCCATGGAGGCCGTCTACACCCTCCTGGACGTGGACCGGGGCGTCCCCGAGGTCTGGGGCAGCGTCTACGACGTCCGGGCCCTGCTGGACGCCACCTCCAAGATGATGGACGGCAAGAAGCTGGAGGACATCGCCCTCCCCTTCGGCGCCCGGTTCGTGGGGAAAAAGGCCCTCAAAAAGGTGGAGGGCACCATCGTGCCCGAGCTGTTGGAGCGGTATCACCTCATCTAACGACAAAAAGGAAGCCCCCGGCGGCGCTCATGCGCCGCCGGGGGCTTTTTCAAAGGCTTCCCCTTGGGGTCTAGCGGGCCTTAGCGGCAGCTTAGGGCCGCTTGATGCATGCGGAGTCGTTGAAGCTGGCGAGCGCAGCGAGACTGATGAGGGGAGGTTATCCCTTCCGCAGAGCCTTTTCGACCCTCCGCCGCTCCCCTCATCCGCCCCAGTGCGCGCACTGGGGCACCTTCCCCCAGGGGAAGGCATTTGGGGCGGAAGAACCGTCCCCTTGTCTTACAAGCTATTTATCTGCTTCCAACCCTCTGTGCCTTAACTCGTCCTTGCAAGCGTCTGCAATTATGTTCCGTGCTTTTTGCGCCCGATTTTGTATGGCATAAAAGTGGCAGTTTATCAGGACTAAAGTCATTTCTTCAAAATCATTGTCGACCAAGACTTTTATCAAGCGCATAAACTCCTGTTCATCAATAGGAAATTTTCCTGTCCCACAAATTGTGCTCCAGTCATCGAAATTCTTTGTAATCCAATGCTGAAGTCTAAGTGTTTTGTTTTCCTCGTACATAAATTTACCCCCGTTTATGTGGAATACCACACAATTATACAGGATTCGTCTTGTATAATCAATTAAAAATGTGTGGATTACCACATATTTTGGGTGGGAGGAATGAGGCATGGAGCAGAAGATCAAACAGGATCACAGCATTGGGGCAAACATCCGCCGACTGCGGATCAAGGCGGGATATACCCAGGAGCAGGTGTCCGCAAAGCTGCAAGTATTGGGGGTCAACATGTCCCGGGATTTTTACGCACATATAGAAGGTGGGACTTATAATATCCGTGTCAGTGAGCTTGCTGCCCTTCGCAAGGTTTTAGGCTGTTCCTATGATGATTTTTTCCAGGGCTTTTAACAGGGAAGAGATTGCTCTTCCTTTTCTTCTGCGCTACAATATCCCCATCCCAGGAAGGAGGCCCCAACCATGAAACTCCTGCTCCACATCTGCTGCGCCCCCTGCTCGGTGGCCTGCGTCAAGCAGCTGCGCTCCGAGGGCATCGAGCCCACGGGCTTTTGGTATAACCCCAACATCCACCCCTTCACCGAGTACCGCGCCCGCCGCAACTGCCTCACCGACTATGCCAAGTCCATCGGCCTGGAGCTGGTGATGGAGGACGAGTACGGCCTGCGGCCCTTCGTGAAGGCGGTGTGCGGCGACATCGACGGCCGCTGCGGCTACTGCTACGCCTGCCGCCTGGCGGAAACCGCCCGGTACGCCGCCGAGAACGGCTTCGACGCCTTCTGCACCACCCTCACCGTCAGCCCCTACCAGAACACCCCCCTCATCTTCGAGACGGGGGAAAAGCTGGCGAGACAGTACGGGGTGAAATTCGCCCCCTACGACTTCTCCCCCCACTACCGGGAGGGCCAGGACGAGGCCCGGGCCCTGGGGCTCTACATGCAGAAGTACTGCGGGTGCGTGTTCAGCGAAGAGGACCGCTACTGCAAAAAGAAGAAAAAGAAAGCGGAGGCCTGTTGAGGCCTCCGCTTTTTTCTGTCAGTCCAGGTCGTATACCGTCACCCCGGACAGGTAGGTGTGCAGCACAATCTCCATTTTTCCGTCCCCGTCCACGTCGGCGATGACCGGGGGGATGCAGCAGCCGTTGGGGATGGGGTCACCCAGGGAGTCGGGTAGCTCCACCCGCTGGAGCACATTGCCCTGGGTGTCGGCGATGAGGAGGGAGCCCTTTTTGCTTCCGTTCTTCTGGGTGTGGGTGGCGAAAACGATCTCGGGGGTGCCGTCGCCGTTGAAGTCATATACCGCCGGGGCGGTGGCGTACTCCATGGTTGTGCCGTCGTAGACGTTGATGGGCCAGTTCCCGTGCTGGGTGTGGTCCAGCCAGTAGCAGTTGAGCTTGCCGGAGAAGTCGGGGTAGAGGATCTCCAGCTTCCCGTCCCCGTCCAGATCCGCGCACACCGGGTCGGGGGTGCACCGCTCGATGACCGACCAGTCCTCGGAGAGGGGGGCGCCCAGGCGGTCGGGAGCGGACATCCAGCCGGCGTCGAACCGGGTGCGGTCGCCCCGATAGAGGTAGAGCTCCTGGTAGAGGCTGGGCAGGGGCCCCACCGCCCGGTCGTGGACCGCGCCCACCACGGCCACCTCGCTCTTCCCGTCCCCGTCCACATCGGCGATAACGGCCTTGGAGTGGGTAAAGGTGGCGATGCGCCGCTCGTTCATGGGCAGGGAAAAGAGGTCGATGGGGTATCCCATGCGGTCATTCTGGATGCCCCAGCCGCCGTTGGGGACCTGATACTCGTAGGCGGCGTCGGAAAAGGCCCCCACCCGGCCCCAGACCACGCCGCCCCGGAGGGCGGCGGCGGAGCGGACCTGGGTGCCGTCCGGCTTGTAGGCGCAGATCTGGGGCACGTCGGCGGGCACCACGATCTCGGGGACGCCGTCGCCGTCGATGTCCCCGATGGCGATGTTGTCGTTGAACACGCCCCAGGCGAAAGCGGTTCCGGCGGCCTGGGGGTCGGTCTCCTTGCGCTGGAACTTCTGGCCGTCCACGCTGGGGTCCAGCTGGGGCCAGCCGGGGCGGACGCTGCCGTCATGCTCGTAGACCCAGACGTTGATCCCGTCGGCCTCGCCGATGCCCGCGGCGATCTCCAGGGTGCCGTCCCCGTCCAGGTCGGCCACCGCCACGCTGTAAATGTCCCCGGGCAGAGTCACGGGCCAGCCGGGCTTGAAGTAGCCGTAGCGGTCGTATACCGCCAGGGTGCCGTTGGAGTGGCCGGTGACGATCTCGTTGAAGCCGTCGCCGTCCACGTCTCCCACGAACACGTCGGCCCAGGTCCGGCCCAGGTATTGGGCGTTCGGATTGCTTCGGTCGTAGCCCGAGGGCACCCGCCACTTGAGGGCGCCGGTGGCGGCGTCCAGGCAGGTGATGGAGTAGGAGGCGGCGACGATCTCCAGGGTACCGTCCCCCTCCAGGTCGCAGACGGCGGGCTGGGCGTTGTACGCCTCCTCCACCCAGCCGGTGTCGTATTTCCCGGCCCCGGTGTATTTCAGGGAGAGGGTCCCCAGGGCTCCGGCGGAGATGGAGCGGGTCTGCCCGGCGGCAATGGCGTCCCGGTTGGTGTAAATGTTGTAGAGGAGCTGGTAGGCCTGCTCCAGGGTGACGGGGGCCTGGGGGGACATGGAGTTGCCCCCGGTGCCGTTCATGATTTGGATAAGGTAGGCCCGCTTCACGCTCCCGGCGGCCCAGGAGCTCAGCTCGGCCTCGTCGGAAAAGGTGACGGCGGACACGTCGGCCCCGCTGTACGGCAGGCCGCAGGCATCCAGCACCCGCAGGAGCATGACGGCGATCTGCTCCCGGTTCACCGCCGCGTCGGGGGAGAAGGTGGTGCCGTCCCCGGTGCCGTTGACCAGCCCCAGCTTGTAGGCCCGCAGGACGTTCACGTCATCGGTGTCGGTGAAGGGGTTTTTCGTCTGGGAGACGTCCGGGGTGGGCATCACGGTGATGAGTTCGTAGAGGACGACCCCCAGCCGGGCAAAGTCCGCCCGGGTGACGGTCCTGTCGTAGCCGCTGAAGTCGGCGTCGGTGAGCTTTCCGGTGCTCTGAAGCCAGGTGACGGCGTTCCCCGCCCAGGCGGAGGGCGTGTCGGAGGCCCCGGCGGCGGGGAGGGCGGACAGGATCAGGGCGGCGCTGAGCAGAAGGGCGGCGGCGCGTTTCATAGCAGGTCCCTCGTTTCCTATATAGTTATCATATAGGATAGCAAATTTATTTCCAAATGTAAATAAAAATGGGAGAGATCTCCTAAAAGAGAAAAAAGGAAAGAAAAACCGCCCCGGGACCACAAGGGTCCCGGGGCGGTCTGGGGTTCAGCGGGCGGTTCAGTTCTGCTTGATGACGATGGTGGCCACGAAGGCGGCGCCGTCATAGCTGCCGTAGGCGGTGATGACGTCCCCGGCGGTGAAGCCGGAAGACAGGCTCAGGCTGGAACCGGACAGGCTCATAAGGCTGGCGTTCTTCACGTCCACGGTGACCAGGTTGGTATTTCCCAGGGAATCGGTGACCTGGACGGTCATGGTCCGGGTGCCGCCGGAGGAGTTGGTGAGGAGCACCGTGCCCTTCAGCTCCGTGGCGGAGGAGGAGGTGGCGGTGATCTCGATGGAGATGACCTGGTCCCCGTTGGTCACGAGGCCCACGGTGTAGCCGGGCTTCAGGCTGTAAATATTGGAGGAAGCGCTCCCCTGGGTGACCGACACGCCCTCGGAGACGGAATAGGTGGCGGTGGTGCCGTCGGTGAGCTTTACTTCCATGGTGACGCCGTTGGTCTCCATGGTGATCTTGTTGATGGTGCCGTTCAGGTTGGCGGTCTGGGGGGTGGCGTCGATCTTCTCCACCTCGTTGTAGCGGATGGTCACCACCACGCTGTCGCCGGTGCGCAGCTGGTCGATGGAGCTGGTCTTATTGCTGCGGTTGATGGTGGGCAGGTCGGTGATGTCCAGGGAATAGGTCACCACGCTGTCGTCGGCCTGGGTGATCTGGATCACGGTGGTGGTGCCGTAGGTGATGGAGGTCAGGGTACCCTCCACGGTGACGGAGCCGGAGTAGGCCTCCATCTGGGTGATCATATTGCCCGACACCAGGACGGTGACGTACCAGCCGCTCTCGATCTGGGAGACGGTCTTCACATCGCCGTTGTAGGTGATGACGGCGCTCTGGCTCACGTTATAGGAAACCTCTTTGCCGGTGAACTGGTCCACGATGTAGACGCTCCGGGCGGTGCCCACGGTGCCCAGCCGCTTGATGGGCCCCTGGATGTAGTTGCTGACGGTGTCCACGGCGATGGAGGCGGCCTCCGCGGTGTCGTTGCTCACCCGGACCTGGACGTAGTCGCCCACGTTGCCGGTGGTGAGGGAGCCCAGCACCCCGTTGACGGTGACGGCGATGCCGGTGGGCACGGAGTAGCGGTAGACCACGCCGTTGAACTGGGTGACCCCCAGGGTGGTGGTGCCGCCCACGGTGGTGACGCTCTCCACCAGGCCGCTGACCAGCTGGGTGCCGCCGGCAAACTTCACACCCGCCAGATGGCCCATCTCGTCCACGTAACACACCGCGGAGGTGTACCCGGCGTCCTCGTCGATGATGCTGCGGTCGCCCACGGTCTTGCCCACCATCACCTCGGTGAAGCGGTCGATGGTCAGGTTCCTGGCCGCGCCGTTGACCAGCAGGGAGAGCTGGCCGTCGGCCAGGCTGGAGACGCTGCCGTTATAAGTGGTGAGGGCGCCGCTGAGCCGGGCCTCCCGCACCGCGCCGCCGGAGGTCAGGTTCAGCCTGACGTACTGGCCGGTCTTCAGGGCGGTGGAGGTGGTAAGCATATTGTCCTCGTAGATCTTCACGGTGGAGGGCAGGGAGTAGGAGCGGTTGCCCGAGATGTCGCTGGAGAGGGTGAGGATGATGGCGCCGTCGGCGGAGGAGGTGACGGCGGCGATGGTGCCCCCCTGCCAGTCGTAGGTGGTATATTCGGGAAGCTCGGTGACGATGCCGGAGGTCTTCATAAAGTCCAGGGCCCGGCTGAGCATGGTGGTCATCTGGGCCCGGGTCACCGCGCCCTTGGGGTCGAAGTCCCCGGTGTCGGTGCCCTTGACGATGCCGAAGTTGGTGAGGACATAGACATAGGGCTGCAGGGCGGCGGAGATGTCGCTCTTGTCCTTATAGGTCAGGGAGTAGGTGGTCAGGCTTTTGGCCAGGGGCTCCAGCTGCATGGCCCGCACCAGGTACATGCAGATGTTTTCCCGGGTGATGGTCTTGGCCAGGGCGCCCGCCTCGGACAGGGCCTCCAGCTCCGGAACGGTGAGGACCCCGGCCTCCACGGCCACGGCCATCTCCTTGGCGGCCCAGGAGACCATGCTCTCGGGGAGGATCTCCTCCATCTGCTCGGCCCGGGCCTGGGCGATCTTGGTCTGGGTGGAGGACTCCACCCCCGTGGCCCTGGCGCAGAACAGGAGGGTCTCGGCCGCGGTCATCTTGCCCTCGGGCTTGAAGGTTCCGTCCTCGTAGCCCTTGGCGTAGCCCTGGTTGGACATCTTGCTGATGTCGGAATAGCCCCAATAGGTGCTGGGCACGTCGGTAAACTCAATGGCGGCGGCGGGCAGCGCCGTCATGGAGAGGGTGAGCGCCAGTGTGGTGGCAAGCGCCCCGAGCCGTTTCAATTTCATCATAGGTACCTCCAAAATAATCTTGAAAATGGGTACTTTACATAAATTATACGCTTTCACCGGGGAAAATGCAATCATTTCCCATGGGCAGGCCAATATTTCCCAGCAAAAAGAGGGGGAATCGGCCGATCAGAGCCGCTGCTTGCGTTTGAGGCGGATATCCTCCCCGTAAAACCGCAGGACCCGGTACTCCCCCTCCAGCCGGGAGGCGGTCTGTCCGGCGTACCGGGCACGCACCCCGTCCATGGACAGGTTGGAGGAAATGACGGTGGCCCTGCCGTGGAGCAGGCGGGAGTTGACCAGAGTGTAGAGGGCGGACTGGACGAAGGGGGTGGTCATCTCGCTGCCCAGGTCGTCCAGGATGAGCAGATCGCAGTTCAGGTACCGCCGGGTCTCCCGGCCGGCCTCCTGTCCCTCTTCGACGTCTCTGGAAAATTTTTGTTCCTCAAACCGGGCAAAGACGCTCACCGCCGTATCATAGACTACGGAAAAGCCGTTCTCCGCCACCGTCCGGGCGATGCAGGCCGAGAGGAAGGTCTTGCCAAGGCCGGGATCGCCGGTGAGGAAGAGGTTTTTAAAGTAAAATTTTCCGAACTTCTGGGCGTAGTTGAGGCACAGCTCATAGAGAAACTCCATGTTCTCCCGGGGGGACATGGCCTCTCCCGGCCAGGGGAGGGGGGAGTACCAATCCAGGGAGAAGGCGTCGAAGCACTGCTCCCCCAGGTCCAGGAGCTTGGACAGCTCCTTCACCTGCTCCTCGGCGCACAGGGCCTTCAGGCAGTCGCACATCCGGGCGCCCACCCAGCCGGAGTCGCCGCATTTGCGGCAGGCGGGGGCGTCGCTGAGGGCGTCGGGGGAGTAGCCCGCGGCCTGGAGCAGGTCGGCCTGCCGGGCCTGGAGGGCCATGTTTTTGTCCTTGATGACCCCCAGGGCGGGGCCGGGGTCGGTGCCCGAGCGCAGGCAGGAGCTGATGATGTCCAGGATGGTCCCCTTAAGCTGGCGGTCGATGTCGGCCAGCTCGGGCACCTGGGCGTAGATGGCCTTCCGGCGGCGGGACAGGTCCTCCTGCCGGGCTTTCCGGGCCCCTTCCAGCCGGGCGGAGGCCCGGCGGAGGACGGCGGGATCATATGCCATTCAGGTTCCCTCCTCGCTGTGCTGTCTCAAAAAGGCCCGCATCCGCTCCATATCCTCCCGGGCCCTTCGGTCGGCCTCGCCGGGGGCGGCGGGCTGGGGGGCGGTGGCCCCGGCGGCGGAGGCGGGGCGCTGGGGGCGGACGCTGTCCCCGGCGGTGATCTGGGCCAGGGTGTGCAGGCCCTTCTGGTGCCAGTTCTTCAAAATGGAATTCATATAAGGCCAGTTGAGGGACTGCTTTTTCAGCACCGTTTTCTCGTAGGCCAGGCGGATGGCCTCGTCGTCGAAGCCCATGTCCACCCAGGCGGCGATGTATTCCTTTTCCCGGGCCACCGGGGGCCGGTCCCGGATGTCCAGCAGGGCCATGATCTGCCCCGACCGGGAGCGCAGCATGGCCAGCCGTTTCAGGTGGGCCTCCGCCCCCTCCATGGTATCCACCCCCCGCTCCTTCCAGCGCAGGGCCTCCTTCTGGATCTGAGGGAGCCGGGGCTTTCGGCCGGGGCCGTATTTCCGCTCGCTCTCCTCCACGCACCAGCTCACCGCCAGCAGGATCACCTCGGCGGGGAGGCCGGCAAAGTCGTAGATGGTGTAGAGGCACTTGAGGTCGGCGGTGGACAGCACCTTTCCAAGACGGCGCTGGACCTCCCCCACCAGGGCGGGGAAGGGGGAATCCTTGTTCTCCAGCTCCCGGTTCAGGTCGGCGGCGGTGTACTCCGGCGGCTCCTCGGAGGGGTGGAGGGCGGGGGCCAGAGCCTGGGTGTTGGCCTCGGCCAGGCCCATCCCCACCAGGAGGGAGAGGGCGGCCTCGGTCCGGGCGGGGTCCCAGCGCAGGGCGTGGGCGGCGGGGCCGGTCTGATAGGCGCCCCCCGCCTTCAAAAGCCACAGGTAGAGGAGGGCCGCGTCCCCGTTCCCGGCGGCGATGAGCCGGTCGGCGGCCCCGGCGGCCAGGGAGAGGATATTGCCGGGCAGGAACACGCTGTCGGCCATGGGAAGGCCCTCCTTTCGACGAAATATTCTATCATCTCATTCTACACGAAATCGCCCCTGGCGTAAAGTGGGAATGTGGGGGGATGCGGCCCTGCGGGGGACGAGGGGCGGGCGGCTGATAGCCGCCCCTACGGATACGGCCTGCCGCGCGGGTACGCAAGTAATTTGTGCGTCCCATGTAGGGGCGGATATTATCCGCCCGCCCCCGTCCCCCGCCTTTTGCGGCGGCCTGCCGCCCCAAAGAATAAAAAATTCACGATTTTTTATTTTTCAACCGCCCCTACCTATGATATAATAACTCTAATCGCATCCGTGAAACAAAAACAGACAGAGGAGGGGCTCAGTGTGAAAAACCGGGTGACCGTGACCATTGCCAACCAGGAATACACCCTGGTGGCGACCGAGGACGCCGCCTATATGGAGAAGGTGGCCCACCACGTGGACGCCAAGCTGCGGGAAGTGCTGGAGGGCTCGAAGGTCTCCACCACCGAGGCCGCCGTCCTGGCCGCCCTCAACGTGGCCGACGAGTACTTTAAAGAGGTGGAGGCCGCTGAGAACCTGCGGGGCCAGCTCAAGGAGTACCTGGAGGAGGCCACCGACCTGAAGATGCAGCTGTCCGAGGCCAAGCGGGAGATCTTCAAGCTTCAGAACAAGAAGAGCTGACATGCTGGAACTCCTGTCGCCCGCGGGGTCTATGGACTCCCTCACCGCCGCCGTGCAGAACGGGGCGGACGCTGTCTATATGGGCTACGGCGACTTCAACGCCCGCCGGAACGCCAAAAATTTCACCGAGGAGGATTTCGCCTCGGCGATCTCTTATTGCCATTTGCGGGGGGTGAAGGTCTACCTGACCCTCAACACCCTCCTTACCGACCGGGAGCTCCCCGCCGCCGCCGGCCTGGCGAGAAGGGCCAGCGAGCTGGGGGCGGACGCCGTGCTGGTCCAAGACCTGGGGGTCCTCCGGGCGGTGCGCCAGGCGGCCCCCGACCTCACCGTCCACGCCTCCACCCAGATGACCGTCCACAACCTGGACGGGGTGAAGGCCTGCGCCGACCTGGGGATGAAGCGGGCGGTGCTCTCCCGGGAGCTGTCCGCCAGCGAGATCGAGTACATCTGCGACCGCTCCCCCATCGAGATCGAGGTGTTCGGCCACGGGGCCCTTTGCATGTGCTACTCCGGCCAGTGCTTCTTCTCCGCCGTGGTGGGGGAGCGCAGCGGCAACCGGGGGCTGTGCGCCCAGCCCTGCCGCATGAAATACGGCTGGGGGGGCCGCCCCGACGGCTATCCACTCTCCCTCAAGGACGCCTGCCTCATCGACAAGCTGCGCCAGCTCAGAAAGATGGGGGTGGCCTGCCTCAAGCTGGAGGGGCGGATGAAGCGGGCGGAGTATGTGGCGGTCATCACCCGGATCTACGCCGCCGTTCTCAAGGAGGACCGGCTGCCCACCGACCAGGAGCTGCGGGACCTGGAGGCGGCCTTCTCCCGCCAGGGCTTCACCCAGGGTTATTTCGAGGACCGGACCGGGCCGGATATGTTCGGCGTCCGGCCAGAGAACACCCCTGAACCCAAGGAGCTGTTTGCCCAGGCACGTCAAACTTATGTCAACCAGGAAAACCCCCTGGTGGATGTGAATTTTTACGCCATGGTCCGCAAGGGGGAACCGGTGCGGGTTGGGGTGGAGGACCCGGACGGCCGGGTGGCCACCGCCGCGGGGGATGTCCCCGAGGCCGCCCTCACCCGGTCCATCACCGCCGACCAGGTGGAGAAGCAGCTGGCCCGGACCGGCGGGACCCCCTACCGGTGCGGAAAGGTGAAGGCCCTGGTGGAGGAGGGGCTCTCGGTGCCCCTCTCCGCCCTTAACGCCCTGCGCCGCCAAGTATTGGAGGACCTCTCCGCCCAGCGCCGGGCCCTTCCGCCCCGGGGGAGCGGGGAATATCACGCCGGGGCCCGGTATGAGAATCCCACGGCGCCCCCCGCCCTCACCGTCTCGGTGCGGAAGGCCGCCCAGGTGAGCCCGGAGCTGCTGGGGCGGGCCCCCGCCATACTCTATCTTCCCGCGGAGGAGCTCTCCCAGCATCCCGAGTGCCTCAAGGGCCTGCGGCCGGAGACGGCGGTGGGGGTCATCCTCCCCCGGGTCATCTGGGACCGGGAGTGGCCCGGCGTCCTGGATCAGCTGAAGCGGGCCCGGGAGCTGGGGGCCACCGAGGCATTGGTGGGCAATCTGGGGATGCTCTCCGCTGCCCGGGCGCTGGGCTTCACCCTCCGGGCCGACTACGGCCTGCCGGTGTTCAACGCCCAGGCCCTCAAGGAGTACAAGCGCCTGGGGTTTGCCTCGGCCACCCTGTCCTTTGAGCTGAAGCTGGCCCAGATCCGGGACCTGTCCAAGGCCATCCCGGCGGAGGCCCTGGTCTATGGGCGGCTGCCGCTGATGATCGTGGAGAACTGCATCGTGAAAAACCGCTCGGGCCAATGCACCTGCGAGGGGGAGAACATCCTCACCGACCGCAAGGGCGAGCGTTTCCCGGTGGTGAAGGCCGCCGGGTGCCGCAACGAGATTTTGAACAGCAAAAAACTGTTCCTGGCGGACAAGCCGGAGTGGAAGAAGGCGGGGCTGACCTACGCCCGGCTGGCCTTCACCACGGAAAATCCCTGGGAGTGCGTCCAGGCCTTGGAGCGGTATCAGGGCGGGAGCGAGTGGTCGCCGGGGGCCTTTACCCGGGGCCTCTATTACCGGGGCGTGGAATAGAAAAAGCCCCCAAAAAGCCTTCCCCCGGGGGAAGGTGTCGGCGGCAAAGCCGCTGACGGATGAGGGGAACCTTTCGGCAAGAAGGGCCCGAGTAAAACGATACGTTCCCCTCATCCGTCATTTGCCCCGCAAATGCCGCCTTCCCCCAGGGGAAGGCAATTCAGGAGGCAGCCAACATGGATATGGAATTGAAAATAAAAGCTCTGTCCCCCAAGATCGGGACGGAGATCGAGTACCCGTCCTACGCTACCCCCGGTTCCGCCGGGATGGACCTGCGGGCCTGCATTGACGAGCCCTTCTATCTCCCCGGTCAGAAGCAGATGAAGTACGGCACCTGGATGCCCCGGCTGGTGCCCACCGGCCTTGCCATCTCCCTGCCGGGGCCGGAGTACGTGGCCCTGGTCTTTGCCCGGTCGGGCCTGGCCTCCAAGCACGGGGTGGCTCTGGCCAACGGCGTGGGGGTCATCGACAGCGATTACCGTGGGGAGATCCAGGTGGCCCTCTTCAACCAGGGCTGGGAGGACTATCTGATCCAGCCCGGCGAGCGCATCGCCCAGCTGGTGGTCATGCCCGTGGCCCAAGCCCGGATCACCGTCACCGACACCCTGGACGATACCCAGCGGGGCGCGGGCGGGTTCGGCTCCACCGGGAAATCATAAGATAATAAGAGGGATTCAGATTATGGATATCATTTTGGCCTCCGGCTCCCCCCGGCGGCGGGAGCTGCTGGAGCGGATGGGCCTGCGGGACTTCCGCATCGTCACCCCCGACATCGACGAGCGCTCCGACCGGCCCCTGCCCCCCCACCGGCTGGTGGAGACTATCTCCGCCGAAAAGGCCCGGGCGGTGGCCGCCCAGTTGGGCGGGGACGCGCTGATCATCGCCGCCGACACGGTGGTGGCCCTGGACGGGGCCGTGCTGGGCAAGCCGGGGGACGCCGCCGGCGCGGTGGAGATGCTCACCGCTCTGGCCGGGCGGCGCCATGAGGTGTACACCGGCTTTACCGTCCTCCGGGACGGGGAGGCGGTCACCCGCAGCGAGCGCACGGAGGTCTCCTTCCGAAGTTTGACGGCGGAGGAGATCGGGCACTATGTGAGTACCGGCGAGCCCATGGACAAGGCGGGGGCCTACGGCATCCAGGGCTTTGGGGCCCTGCTGGTGGACGGCATCCGGGGGGACTATTTCAACGTGATGGGCCTGCCGGTGTGCGCCCTGGGCCGGGTGCTGGCCGGGTTCGGCGTGGACTGCCTGACCCTGGCCGCCGGCGGGACGAAACAAGGGTAAGATAGGGAGACAAGGGCTGTGAAGGACTTTCTCAAACACAATGGAATCTTGATCCTGGTGATCGCCCTTCTGCTGGCCCTCATCACGGCGGTGGTCTCCCTCACCTTCGGGGGGGTGGCCAATCCCCTGGCCAACGTGGCCGGGGTCATCGCCACCCCCTTCCGAAACGGCATCAACGCCTTCGTCAACTGGACCGAGGGGGTCTACTCCGACGCCTTCCAGCGGGAGAACGAGCGGGAGGAGCTGGAGGCGCTGAAGAAGGAAAACGCCGACCTGCGCCGCCAGGCCCGGGAGGGGGAGGCAGCCAGCCGGGAGAACGAGCGGCTGCGCAACCTGCTGGGGCTGAAGATCGAGCGGCCCGACTTCGACTTCCAGGAGGCCACCATTACCGCCCACACCAGCTCCAACTGGTCCTCCACCCTCACCATCAGCAGGGGCTCCGCCGCCGGCGTGGAGGCGGGGGACTGCGTGGTGGACGAGTACGGGAACCTGGTGGGCGTCATCTCTGTGGTGGGGGCCAACTGGTCCACCCTCATCACTGTGGTGGACGTGGATCTGGAGATGGGCGGGCTCATCGCCCGCACCGACGGGGCCGCCATCCTGGAGGGGGATTTCGAGCTCATGGGCCAGGGGAAGCTGAAGCTGACCTATCTGCCCGAGGACACCCAACTGCTGGCGGGGGACACCATCCTCACCTCCGGGCTGGTGTCCGGGGGGACGGCCACCTACCCCTCGGGGCTGGTGGTGGGCTATGTGGAAGAGGTGCGCAGCGACGACAGCGGCATGAGCGATTACGCCGTGCTCACCCCCGCCGCCCAGCTGGGGACGCTGGAACAGGTATTCGTCATCAAGGCGTTCGACATGGTTGGGTGAGAAACCCGCCGGGACAATACACATGGAGAGGGGAGGCCGGACCATGACGACCAAGGATTTTTCCATCAAATGGCTGGCCTATGCCCTGGCCCTGCTGCCGGTGTGGTTTGCCCAATCCTTTTTATTGAACCGCTTTCCCCTGTTCGGGGTGGTGCCCATGCTGCTGCCCCTGGCGGCGGTGGCGGTGGCCACTCTGGAGGGGGCCACCGCCGGGGCCGGGTTCGGCCTGGCGGTGGGGGTGCTCTTCGACGCCGTGACCCCCGGCGCCGCCGGGGTCATGACCTTCGCCATGGCTTTGGTGGGGCTGGGGACGGGGCTGCTGGCCCAGTACGTGCTGCGTCAGGACTTGATCGGCTGCCTGATCTGCTCGGCCCTGGCCCTGTGCGTGATCGACGCCGGCCGGGTGGCCGGCCGGCTTTTCCTGGCCTCGGCGCCGCTGGAGCCAATGCTGGCGGTGGCGGGCAAGGAGATTTTGTGGTCGCTGTGCTTTGTGCCCCTGGTGTATCTGCTCTTCCGCTGGGTCTTTCGGCGGGTGCCCAAGGCCACGGTATTTTAGCCCTTGTTTGAAAATTGCCGGCATGCCTGATCGGCGGGCCTTTTGGCCCCTGGGCATACCGCCGATTTTCAAACAAGGTCTTGTTAAGGAGATACGATGGACGGAAAACAATTTCATCTCCGCTCCCGGCTGGTGGTGGCCGCCCTGGCCGCCGTCCTGCTGACCTTCGCCTGGGTGCTCTATGACCTCCAGGTGGTCCACGGGAGCTATTATCTGGAGCAGTCCACCCGGAAGATCGCCAACACCGAGACGGTGCAGGCCGCCCGGGGGGAGATCCTGGACCGGTATGGCCGGGTGCTGGTGTCCAACCGGGCCGGCTACCAAGTGACGCTGGACACGAAACTTATGGGGAACGTCCAGGGCCGGAACGACACGGTGCTCGAGCTGCTGGAGATCTGCCGGGAGCAGGGGGTGGCGTGGAGCGACACCCTGCCGGTAAGCGGCCGCGTCCCCTTCGGCTACACCGAGTCCCGGCCCTTTGAGAATGTGACCACCGACGACAGCGGTGTGGAAACGACCTCCCCCTCCCAGCTGCGGCGGCTGGCTGACATCCTAAAGCTGAAAATGCCGGCGGACCCCTCCGCCAAGGAGCTGGTGGCCGCCCTCAGGACCTATTTTGAGGTGGACGAGGCGGTGGGCGAGGAGGAGGGCCGGGCCCTGGTGGGGGTCCTCTACGAGCTGGCCCTCCGCTCCAAGGACGTGGCCCGCACCGGCTATGTCTTTGCCCAGGATGTGGATATTCAATTCATCACGGCGGTGAAGGAGCGGGGCCTGGCGGGGGTGAAGATCGAGACCGTCACCGTCCGGCAGTACGAGACCGCCTCCGCCGCCCACCTGCTGGGCCAGGTGGGGCCCATCTACGCCGAGGAGTGGGACCAGTACAAGGACAAGGGCTACTCCATGAACGACACGGTGGGAAAGGACGGCGTGGAGGCCGCCTTTGAAAGCGTCCTCCGGGGGACCCCCGGCGTGAAGGACATCGAGCTCAACCAAAGCGGCAAGATCGTCAGCGAGAACTGGCACGTGAACCAGGAGACCGGCGAGGTGGAGGCTCCCGCCCCCGGCGACAACGTGATGCTCACCGTGGACATCAAGCTCCAGGAGGTGGTGGAGGAGGCGCTGGAGCGCCATGTCCCCGGCATGACCGACGAGACCGAGGGGGCCGCCTGCGTGGTCACCGACATGACCGGCGGCGTACTGGCGATGGCCTCCTACCCCGGCTTTGACCCCGCCACCTATTCCCAGGACTTCGCCGACCTGCGGGACGATCCGCTGAAGCCCCTTCTGAACCGGGCCCTCCAGGGGCTCTACGCCCCCGGCTCCACCATCAAGATGGCGGTGGCGGCGGGCGCGCTGGAGGAGGGGGCCATCACCCGGACGGAGAAGATTTTGGACACGGGCCGGTATAAGCACTACGACCGGATCCAGGACCAGCCCATGTGCTGGTACTTCCGCCAGTACGGCCGTACCCACGGCTGGGAGAACGTGTCCGAGGCCATCCGGGACTCCTGCAACGTGTTTTTCTACGAGACCGGCCTGCGCATGGGCATTGAGAAGATCGACACCTACGCCGCCCTCTTCGGCCTGGGGCAGAAGACCGGTTTGGAGCTCTACGAGGAGGCCGGGGAGGTGGCCGGGCCCGAGGTCAGCGCCAAGCACGGCCAGACCTGGTACGAGGGGGACACCATGTATGCCGCCATCGGCCAGGGCAACACCAAGGTCACCCCCATTCAGCTGGCCAACTATATCGCCACCCTGGTCAACGGGGGCTCCCACTACCCCACCCACCTCTTAAAGACGGTGAAGTCCAGCGACTTTTCCCAGGTGGTGGAGGAGTACCGCCCTGAGGCCCGGGATGAGATCAACCTGGACCCCGCCAACATGGAGGCGGTGAAGTACGGCATGGGCATGGTGGCCAGCGAGGGCTCCGCCGCCGGGTACTTCAAGGACCTGGGCGTCAAGATCGGCGTCAAGACGGGCACCGCCCAGGTGGCCCGGAACAGCGAGGCCAACGCCCTTCTGGTGGCCTTCGCCCCCTACGACAACCCGGAGATCGCCGTCTCCCTGGTGGTGGAGAAGGGCGGCTCGGGCACCCTGGTGGCGGCCATCGCCGCCGAGATATTGGACTACTACTTCTCTGCCAAGGACACCATGGACGCCGCCCCGGTGGAGAATACCCTGACCCGGTGACGCCGGGTTCCTTGAACCTACATGAAATGAGTGATCATTTTGACCCAAGGACCTCAATACTTTGACCCCGCGGACCCCAGGTGCAAGGCCCCCTACGGGGCCGCCCCCTCGGGCACGCGGGTGCGCTTTACCCTGCGTCCCCCCTGCTCGGCCGGGTTTTCCAGGGGCTTCCTCGCCGCCCGGTGGGAGTTCGACGGGGACAGGGTCACCGAGCTGGCCCTGCCCTGGACCGGGCGGGACGGGGCCGTGGACTGCTTCTCCGGGGAGCTGGACACGGCGGGCTATGTGGGCCTTGTGTGGTACACCCTCCGGCTGGAGGGGATCGACGGGCGGAGCTGGCGGTCGCCGGAATTCCAGCTCACGGTCTACGACGCCGAGGAGCGGGTGCCCGGCTGGTTCGGGGAGGGGGTCACCTATCAGATCTTTCCCGACCGGTTCCGCCGCCTGACGGTCCCCGACCCCGCCGGGATGGTGGGGGGACGCTGGGTCCACCAGGGCTGGGAGGAGGAGCCGGAGTACCGCCCCGACCACAATGGGGAGGTGCGCAACCGGGACTTTTTCGGCGGCAGCCTGGCCGGCATCGTGGAGAAGCTGCCCTATCTGAAGGGGCTGGGGGTGGACACCCTCTATCTCTGTCCCATTTTCGAGGCCGCCGAGAACCACCGCTACGGGGCGGCGGACTACGAGAAGATCGACCCCATGCTGGGGACGGGGGAGGACTTCGCCGCCCTGTGCGGCGGGGCCCACGCCCTGGGGATGCGGGTGATGCTGGACGGTGTGTTCAACCACACGGGCTTCGTGTCCAAATATTTTAACGGGGACGGCTTTTACCCCGGCCCGGGGGCCTTTCAGAGCAAGGACTCCCCCTATTACGACTGGTTCACCTTCCAGGACTGGCCCCAGAAATACACCTCCTGGTGGGGCATCTACTCCCTGCCCACCACCCGGAAGGAGAGCGGGGCCTGGCTGGAGTACATCACCGGGGAGAACGGGATCATCCGCTCCTGGCTCCGGGCCGGGGCGGACGGCTGGCGGCTGGACGTGGCCGACGAGCTGCCCGATTTCGTGGTGGCGGCCATCCACGCCGCCGCCCGGGCGGAGAAGCCGGACGCCGTGGTCATCGGCGAGGTGTGGGAGGACGGCTCCAACAAGATCGCCTATGACCTCCGCCGCCGCCACCTGCTGGGGGGCCACTGCGACGGGCTGATGAACTACCCTCTGCGCTCCGCCCTGCTGGACTACCTCCTGGGCTCTGACGCCAGGAATTTCCGGGCGTCGATGGAGGCCCTCCGGCAGAACTACCCCGGATGGGCCTTCTCCTCCGCCATGAACGCCCTGGGGACCCACGACACCCCCCGGGTCCTCACCCTCCTGGGGGTGGGGAGCGACAAAAAGGACCAGCCCAGGGATTGGCGGGCGGGATACCGCATGACCCAGGCCGAGCGGGAGCGGGGGCTGGCCCGGCTGAAGCTGGGGGCCCTGGTGCTCTATGCCTTCCCCGGCTCTCCCACCCTTTATTACGGCGATGAGGCGGGCTTGGAGGGCTTCGAGGACCCCTTCAACCGCCGCACCTTCCCCTGGGGGCGGGAGGACGCGGGCCTGACGGCCTGGTTCGCCGCCCTGGGCCGGGCCAGGAAAGAGCTGGAGCCCCTGCGCCGGGGAGAGCTGGAGTGGCTGCGCTGCGAGGGGCGGGTCCTCTCCTTTGCCCGCCGGCTGGGGGAGAAGACGGTGGTGGCCGCCGTCAACGCCGGGGAGAAGCCGGCCCGGCTGGACCTGCCCTGGGACGGCCGGGTGGCCCTGGGGGCCATGGAGGGGCGGCTCCTGCGGTTCGGGCCCTACGGCGACTGCCTTACGATTTTATAAAGATTACCGTTGTTCAGAAATATTTAAAGAATGTGTGCTACCATAATTTTATTCTGACGCGTGAGGTGACCGTGATGAATGTGAAAAAACGGGCCGTTTCCCTGGCCTGCGCCCTGTGCCTGCTGGCGGGGCCCGCCCTGGCGGCGGGGGAGAGCGGCTATGCCGATATCGAGGGCGGGGAGTGGTTTGCCCCCGCCGTGGCTGAGATGACGGAAAAAGGGATCATGACCGGGGTGGCCGACGGCCTGTTCGCCCCCTATGAGGCCATTACCCGGGCCACGGTGGTCACCGTGCTGTGGCGGATGGCCGGCGCCCCCGACGCCGCGGTGGAAGTCCCCTTCACCGACGCCGTGGGCACCTGGTACGATACGGCGGCCGCCTGGGGCAAGGGCACCGGCATCGCCACCGGCTATGGGGACGGCAGCTTCGGCGGGGGAGATCTGGTGACCCGGGAACAGCTGGCCACCTTCCTCTACCGGTATGCCTACGCCATGGGCCAGCCCGTGGCCGAGGGGGCATTGGGCCTTTTCAGCGACGCCGGCTCCATCTCCCCCTGGGCGGAGGACGCCATGCGCCACGCCGTGGGGGCGGGCATCCTCCAGGGCACCACCGCGGGCACCGTGGAGCCCCAGGGCATCGCAAACCGGGCGGCCCTGGCCGTCACCCTCCAGCGGATGCTCACCCCGGCGGCGGGGTAAGGGCCCGGGGTTCGGTTCCCTGACCCTTAGGGATGGGGTTTTATGTCCGAACTGGAAACGTTTTGTAAACCTTGCGCCTGATTCCTTGACGGGGCCGGAAGTTTGAGATATGCTTCGTTCGAAAAGCAACAAAGAAAGGACGGACCGCCATGGACCATATCCTGATGTACTATCTCCGGGTGAGCCAGCACCTCTCCCAGCAGTTTCGCTCTCACTTCGGGAAATTGAATCTGACCTTTCCCCAGGCGCTGGTGCTCAGTGTGCTGGGTTCCGAGGGGCCTATGCCCATCAGCCAGCTGGCCGAGCGGACGGGGAGCGCCAACTCCACCGTCTCCGGGATCGTGGACCGGCTGGAGAAGCTGGAGCTGGCCAAACGCACCCGCTCCGACGCGGACCGGCGGGTCATCTACGTGGAGGCGACCCCCAGGTACAATGAGATGCGGGTCAAGGTCCAGACCGGTGTCGACGAGTATTTTGACGGCTTGCTGGACACGCTGGAACCAGGGGAGCGGGAAGCCATCGGCCACGCGCTGGAACTGCTGGACCGCGCCCTGACGGAGGAGAGGACTTCGGCGGAAGGGTAAAGCTTTCCTTTTTTTTCATATTGTGCTATTATAACTGCGAAAACGCTGTGATTACGGGCCTGCGCCCCGCTTTTGCTGAGGGGAGCGCCCATTGGGCCGAACAGTGGAGAGGGGATGGAGCGGTTGCGGTCATCTTATGGGTACGGGTCCTATCGGGGCCGGTCCAAGCTGAGAACCTTTCTGACAGTCGTCATCGTGATCCTGCTGGTGGTCCTGCTGCTGGCCGTGGCCGCCTTCTTCCTGCTGCAAAAATACATCGTCTACACCGACGACGGCCGGGCCCGTCTTGAGCTGCCCTTCCTCCAGCGGCAGGAGGAGACGGCGCCCCCCGTCTCGCCCTCCGCCGATGATGTGGTGGTGGTGACGGCCGAGCCCACCCCCGAGCCCCGGGAGGAGATCCTGAGGGCTGCGGCCCTGCCCCGCAGCGCCCTCTACGACGGCACGGCGGCGGACCAGGTGGCCGCCGCGGGGGGCAACGCCGCCTGGTTTGACATGAAGGCGGACGACGGCACCCTGGGCTATGTCTCCAGCCTCCCCGCCGCCATCAGCTTCGGCTCCTCCGACGCCAACCCCGCCCTCAACGCGGCCATCACCGCCCTCAACGGCGGCGGGCTCTACACGGTGGCCCGGGTGTCCTGCTTCCGGGACAACCTGGCTCCCCGTCAGGACAATTCTCTGGCGGTAAAGACCAACAGCGGCTACAACTGGCGGGACGCCGGGGACATCCGCTGGCTGAGCCCCACCATCGAGGGGGCCCAGGACTACGTGGCGGGGGTCTGCCGGGAGCTGGCCGCCCTGGGCTTTGACGAGATCTGGCTGGACAACGCCGCCTATCCCACCACGGGGCACCTGGAGTATATCAAGGCGGGGGCCAACTATGACGAGAGCCAATTCGCCCAAGTGCTGGACGGCTTTTACGGCAAGGTGAGGGAGGCGCTGAAGGACTACCCGGAGGTGAAGCTCTCCCTGTCCGCGGGCGGCGGGGTGCTGACCGGGGAAGGGGACAAGAGCGGCCAGACCACCGGGCTGCTGGGGAAGTACGCCGACCGGATCTATGCCCCCGGCCCGGAGAGCGAAGAGGTCTCCCGCCAGTACGACCGGGCGCTGGAGGGGATGGGGCTGTCCCACGCCCGGCTGATCTTTACCTCGGACCCCTACGTGCCCGAGCTCACTTCGTCTTATATCCCGATGGGAGGCGCGCTTCTCTCCGCCGCGCCCACCCAGTGAATCCAGCGCCGGGACCCATGGAAAACCATGGGCCCCGGCGTTTTTTGCTTTCCAGGCGAAAGAGATTTATTTAAAATGACGAAATAATAAGTTTAAACTGAGCGGTTTATGTGAAAAATAGCGGCTTATTTTTTGACAAAAGTGGATAAGTGTCGTATTTTGGTGAAATAAATGAGGAAAAACTGGATAAATTTTTGTTTTTACCCCGTTCATTTGGAGAGTAGTGCATTTTGACGGGGATAAAATAAACTTGCTTTCTAAACCCCTTTCTAGTATGATAGGAGAGCAGTAATTTCCATTTTCAGAACGAGGACCATGAAGAAGGCGGTGAGATAATGTCGATGGACGCGATCAAGCAAGTGACCGATACCGAGGCAGAGGCAAAGGAGCGCAGGGCGAAGGCCCAGGCCGAGGCCCAGGCCATGGTGGCCGGGGCGGAAAAGGCCGGGCGGGAAGCCCTGGCCCAGGCCCGGAAGGAGGCCCAGGCGGGCGCCAGGGAGCTGCTCTCCCAGGCCGAAAGCCAGGCCGAGGTCAAGACCCGGGAGGCTCTGGCGGAGTATGAAAAGGACTGCCAGGCCCTCAAGGCCAGAGCGGCGGAAAAACTGGACGAGGCCGCGGCGCTGATCGTCAGAAGGGTCGTGAATACCTGATATGGCAATCGTGAAAATGAAGCACCTTCGCCTGCTGGCCCTCCGGGCGGACCGGGAGGAGCTGCTCAAAAAGCTCCAGCACTTGGGGTGCGTGGAGATCTCCGAGCCGGAGCCCGAGGAGGACGACCCCGCCTGGACCGCCCTGGTCCGGCCGGAGAGCGGCGCCCTGGGAACGGCCAGGGACTGTCAGGCCAAGGCCCTGGAAGCCCTGGAGGTGCTGAAAAAGTACGCCCCGGAGAAGGGGAAGGGCCTGTCCGCCCGGCCCCGGATCACCGAAGGGGAGCTCTTTGACGACGCCGCCTACGACCGGGCCGCCGAGACCGCCCAGACCATCTGCGCCGCCGAGCGGGAGATCGGAGCACTCAAGGCGGAGGCCGGAAAGCTCCGGGCCCAGCAGGCCGCCCTGGCCCCCTGGCTGGAGCTGGACGTCCCCCTGGACACCCCCTCCACGGCGGAGGTGACCGCCCTGTTCGGCACCCTCCCCGCGGCGGTGGAACTCACCGGGCTGGAGGGGGAGCTGGGAGAGCTGTGCGCCCTGACCCCCGCCGGGAAGGACCGGGATTTCCAGTATGTCTTCTTCCTCTGCCACAAGAGCGCTTCGGAAGAGGCTTTGGCGGCTCTCCAGGCCCGGGGCTTTTCCCGGACCACCTTCCGGGGCCTGACCGGGACGGCGGCGGAGAACGACCAGCGGCTTAGCGAGGCCATCCGGGACAATGAGCGGAAGGCGGAGCAGGCCAAGGCCCTGGCCGCCGGGTTTGCCGGCAGCCGTCAGGATTTGCGGCTGTGCGCAGACCGGGCCGGTCTGGAGGAGCGGCGGGAGAGCGCAAAGGGCCGGCTTCTGGACACGTCGGAGACCTTCCTCCTCACCGGCTGGTTTCCCGCCGGGGATGAGGAGGCGCTCAAGGACCTGCTGGCCGGATACGCCTGCGCGTGGGAGAGCGCGGACCCCAAACCGGAGGAGTATCCCAGCGTGCCGGTGCGGCTGAAGAACAACAAGCTTACCGAGCCCCTCAACATGGTCACCGAGATGTATTCCCTCCCCGCCTACGACGGGGTGGACCCCAATCCCCTCATGTTCCCCTTCTTCGTGCTGTTTTACGGCATCATGCTGGCGGACATGGGCTACGGGCTTTTGATGATCGCCGCCTCCCTCTTCGTCCACTTCAAGCTGCGGCCCAGAGGGACCATGAAGCACCTCTTCGGGCTGATGGGCCTGTGCGGGGTGAGCACCTTCGTGGTGGGGGCCCTCACCGGCGGCTTCTTCGGGGACTTCATCCCCCAGCTTTTGAAGCTCATCAACCCCGAGAGCACCTTCGCCCTGCCCGCCCTCTTCACCCCCCTGGACGACACGCTGGCCATCCTGGTGGGGGCCATGTGCCTGGGCTTTGTCCAGATCATCACCGGCATGGCCATCAGCTTTGTCAACAAGCTCAAGGCCGGAGAGGTGATGGACGCCATCTGGGAGGAGGTCACCTGGTGGGTGGTCTTCGCCGGGGCGGCTCTGGCCATTCTGGGGATCACCCCCATCGTCCTCATTCTGGGCGGCGTCATGATCCTGGCGGGAGCCGCCTGGGGCGCCCGGGAGAAGCCGAGCTTCGGCAAGGTGCTGGGCACCGTCGGCGGCATCTTCGGCTCCCTTTACAACCACATCACCGGGTATTTTGGAGACATCCTCTCTTATTCCCGTCTGATGGCCCTGATGCTGGCGGGCAGCGTCATCGCCCAGGTCTTCAACACCCTGGGCGCCATCCCCGGCAACATCATTTTGTTCCTCATCATCTCTTTCGCGGGCAACGCCCTGAACTTCGCTTTGAACCTGCTGGGCTGCTATGTCCACGACCTGCGCCTGCAATGTCTGGAATATTTCGGAAAGTTTTACAAGGACGGCGGCAGGCCCTTCCAGCCCTTGGATGTGAACCCCAAATACTACGACGTAGTGAAATAAGGAGGATATTATCATGGATTTGTCTCAAATGGTGGAAGTCCAGCAGAGCTTGACTTTCCTGGGCAGCATCGGCGGCCTGGCCCTGGCCCTGCTGGGGGCCGGCCTGGCGGCGGTCCTCAGCGGCATCGGCTCGGCCAAAGGCACCGGCATCGCCGGCGAGGCGGGCACAGGCCTGCTCAGCGAGGACCCCAGCAAGTTCGGTAAGGTCCTGATCCTTCAGGTCATCCCCGGCACCCAGGGCTTGTACGGCCTGGTGGTCTGGTTCTTCGCCATCTTCCGCATGGGCCTGCTCTCCGGCACCCTGCCCGTGCTGACCATCGCCCAGGGGATGCAGTACCTTTTTGCCTGCCTGCCCATGGCGCTGGGCGGCCTCTTCTCCGCCATCGCCCAGGGCCGGGTGGCCGCGGGCTCCATCAACATCCTGGCCAAGAAGCCCGACGACTGGTCCAAGGGCATGATCCTGTGCATCACCGTGGAGTTCTACGCCATTCTGTCCCTGCTGGCCTCCATGCTGATGATCATCAACATCAGCGCCTGATGACGCCCCAACTTGGAAAGGCGGAAACCACATGAACGGATTGGAAAAAATTACACAGCGCATTGAGCAGGATGCCCAGGCCGAGGCCGGCCAGGTCCTTGCCGACGCCCGTGCCAGGGCGGACGCCATCGCCGCGGAGTGGGCCGAGAAGGCCCGGAAGGAGCGGGAGGACATCCTGGAGCGGGGGCGGAAGAACGCCGGGGAGCGCGCCGAGCGGTTGGCCAGCGTGGCCCAGCTGGAAGGGCGCAAGCAGATTTTGGCCGCCAAGCAGGAGATGATCGGCCAGGCCTTCGACCGGGCGCTGGAGGAGCTGCTGGCCCTCCCCGAGGAGGAGTACGCCGAGCTGCTGGCCGCCCTGTGCGCCAAGGCGGCTGTCACCGGCCGTGAGGCCGTCATCTTTTCCAAAAAGGACCGGCAGCGGGTGGGCAAGCAGGTGGTTACCAAGGCCAACGAGATCCTGGCCAAACAGGTGGCCCCCAAGCTCCCCGAGGAGCTGACCGGCTCCGCCGCCGGGGCCTTCCTGGATAAGGTGGTCACCGCCGGCTCCGCCCTGCTGGCGGGCACCGGGATGCTCACCCTGGCCGAGGAGACCCGGCCCATCCAGGGCGGCTTCATCCTGGCCGCCGACGGCGTGGAGGTCAACTGCGCCTTCGAGACCCTGGTCCGGCTGTCCCGTCCCGAGCTGGAGCGGCAGGTGGCCCAGATCCTCTTCGGGGAATGACCCCTCCCTGAGGAGGGAAAGGAGGAAGCCGTGAAAGACACCGATTATCTCTCCATCTCCGCCCGGGTGCGGGCCATGGAGAACCGCCTCCTGACCCGGGAGCGCCAGGAGCGGATGATAGAGGCCCGCACCGACGACGAGGCCTTGAAGATCCTCGCCGAGTGCGGCTACGAGGAGCCGGAGGACCTCTCGGTCCCGGCCCTGAACCGGGTGCTGGCCAAGGCCCGGGAAGAGCTGTTCCAAGACCTGAAGGGGGCGGTCCCCGACCCGGCCCTGGTGGAGGTCTTTCAGATCAAGTACGACTACCACAACGCCAAGGTGCTTCTGAAGGCCGAGGCGGTGGGGGAGGAGGCCGACCGGCTGCTCATGGAGGGCGGCCGCTACGCCCCCAAGGCTCTGGCCGAGAATTTCCGCCGGGGAGACCTGCGGGACTATTCCGATCCTTTCCGCTCGGCGGTGGAGCAGGCCGGGGCGGCCCTGTCCGACGGGGGAGACTCCCAGGAGGCCGACCTCATCCTGGACCGGGCCTGCTACGGCGAGATGGCCACCGCGGCCAAGGCCAGCGGCAGCGCCTTTCTCCAGGGCTACGTGAAGCTGGCCGTGGACGCGGTGAACCTGCGGGTGGCCGTGCGGTGCCAGCGGATGGGGGCCGGGGCGGAACTGCTGGCCAAGAGCCTTCTGTCCGGCGGCAATGTTTCGCCCCAGGCGGTGGCCACCGCCAAGGGGGGAGAGCTGGCCCAGCGGTTCCGGTCCACCCCCCTGGAGAAGGCTGCCGAGGTGGGGGCCGAGCTGGCCTCCCCCGAGGCGGGGAGTCTGACCGCCTTCGAGAAGCTCTGTGACGACGCCCTGACCGCCTATCTGGCCCAGGCCCGGCGGACCTCCTTCGGGGAACAGCCGGTGGTGGGCTACCTGTGCGCCAGGGAGGCGGAGGCCACGGCCATCCGCACCATCCTGGCCGGACGGATGGCGGGGCTGAGCGCCGACGCCATTCGGGAAAGGCTGCGTGACACCTATGTCTGAGTATAAGATCGCCGCGGTGGGGGACCGGGACAGCGTGCTGGGCTTCAAGGCCCTGGGGCTGGACATGTTTCCCGCCGGGGACGCCGAGGAGGCCAAGGCCCTCCTCCACCGTCTGGCAAAAGAAAATTACGCCATCGTCTACCTCACGGAGGGCTTTGCCCAGCACATGGGGGCTGAGATCGCCCGGTATAAGGATTCCCTCACCCCCGCCGTTATCCTCATCCCCGGCCGGGAGGGGAGCCTGGGCATCGGCATGGCCAACGTAAAGACCGCCGTGGAGCGGGCCGTGGGCGCGGATATTTTGTAAGGGTCCGCCGTTCCTTCCACCGAGCGGGAAAGGAGACCCGGCCCCTATCTGAGCCATAACGAAAAGAGGGCCCTGCGGCAGGTGGAGAAGGCCGAGCGGGCCTTCCGGGCCGCCAAGGGCTACGCCCCCGACACGTTTTGGGAGCGGCCGAAGCGGAACTTATTCCGGCCATAGGCTTCCCCTGGGGGAAGCTGTCTGCGAAGCAGACTGATGAGGGGAGCTCTGCCCCAAGCACAGGCGCGACAAAGAAGTACCCTTCCCCTCATCCGCCCCTGCGGGGGCACCTTCCCCCGGGGGAAGGCGGGGAAAACGCCCCGGTGAAACCGGTCGGGTGCGCCGGGACGAGGATACACGACGCACTCTGAAAATTAGGGCGGGGAGCTCTGCCCCAAGCACAGGCGCAGCAAAGAAGTATCATTCCCCTCATCCGCCCCTGCGGGGGCACCTTCCCCCGGAGGGAAGGCAGGGAAAGCGCCCCAGTGATACCGGTCGGGTCCGCCGGGGCGAGGGTACACGGCGTACTCCGACGAGAAAGAAGGTTGAAAACTTGAGCGGTAAAGTAGTCAAGGTCTCCGGCCCGCTGGTGGTGGCCACCGGCCTCGCCGACGCCAATATGGCCGACGTGGTCCGGGTGGGTCCCCAACACCTGATCGGCGAGATCCTTACCATGAACGGCGATTCCGCCTCCATCCAGGTCTACGAGGAGACCTCCGGCCTGGGCCCCGGCGCCGAGGTGGTCACCACCGGCGCCCCCCTGTCCGTGGAGCTGGGTCCCGGCCTGATCGAGAACATCTACGACGGCATCCAGCGGCCCCTGGAGGAGATCATGAAGCTGGCCGGGTCCAACATCACCCGCGGCATCCAGCTGCCCGGCCTGAGCCGGGAGAAGAAGTGGGAATTCACCCCCGCCGTCCAGGCCGGGGATAAGGTCACCGGCGGCGACGTCATCGGCACTGTGCCCGAGACCGTCTCCGTCCTCCACAAGATCATGGTGCCCCCCCGCCTGAGCGGCACCATCCTCTCCATCCAGGCCGGAGCGTATACCGTCACCGAGCCCGTGGGCGTCCTGGTGGACGACAACGGGGAGCGACACGAGCTGAAGCTGATGCAGACCTGGCCCGTGCGTGTGGGCCGGCCCTATTCCCACAAGTATCCCCCCAAGACCCCTCTGCTGTCCGGCCAGCGGATCGTGGACGCCATGTTCCCCGTGGCCAAGGGCGGCACCGCCGCCATCCCCGGGCCCTTCGGCTCGGGCAAGACCGTCATGCAGCACCAGCTGGCCAAGTGGTCCGACGTGGACATCGTGGTCTACATCGGCTGCGGCGAGCGGGGCAACGAGATGACCGACGTGCTGCGGGAGTTCCCCGAGCTGGTGGACCCCCGCAACGGCGAGCCGCTGATGAAGCGCACCGTCCTCATCGCCAACACCTCCGACATGCCCGTGGCCGCCCGTGAGGCGTCCATCTATACCGGCATCACTATCGCCGAGTATTTCCGGGACATGGGCTACGACGTGGCTGTCATCGCCGACTCCACCTCCCGCTGGGCCGAGGCTTTGCGTGAGATGTCCGGGCGGCTGGAGGAGATGCCCGGCGAGGAGGGCTACCCCGCCTACCTCTCCTCCCGCCTGTCCCAGTTCTACGAGCGGGCCGGCGTGGTGGAGTGTATCGGCTCCGACGAGCGCCGGGGCTCCCTCACCGCCGTGGGGGCCGTGTCCCCTCCTGGCGGCGACCTCTCCGAGCCCGTCAGCCAGGCCACCATGCGCATCGTCAAGGTGTTCTGGGCCCTGGACGCCTCCCTGGCCTACCGCCGCCACTTCCCCGCCATCAACTGGCTCAACTCCTACTCCCTCTACCTGGACTCCCTGAAGCCCTGGTATGATGAGAACCTGGGCCCCCAGTTCATGGCCGACCGGGACAAGGCCATGGCCATCCTCCAGGAGGAGGCCAGCCTCAACGAGATCGTCCAGCTGGTGGGCAAGGACTCCCTGTCCCCCAATGACCAGCTCACCCTGGAGACCGCCAAGATGCTGCGGGAGGATTTCCTCCAGCAAAACGGCTTCATGGAGGTGGACTGGTACTCCAGTTACGAGCGCCAGGACAAGATGCTGGGGATGATCCTGGACTACGACAAGCTCTGCCGGGAGGCCATCGCCAAGGGCGCCCGCACCGCCGACCTCTTTGAGATCCCCTTCCGGGAGAAGATGGGCCGGGCCAAGAGCGTCCCCGACGACACCTTCCCCGCCGTCTACGCCGACATGGCCCGTGAGATGGAGCAGGAGATCGACGCCGCGGTGGCGAAGGGAGGCGAGGACGCATGATTCGGGAATATAAGACAATTCAAGAGGTCAACGGCCCCCTGATGATGGTGAAGCGGGTCCAGGGCGTCACCTACGACGAGTTGGGCGAGATCGAGCTGCCCAACGGCGACATCCGCCACTGCAAGGTGCTGGAGGTCAACGGCGACAACGCCGTGGTCCAGCTCTTCGAGGCCAGCGCCGGCATCAACCTGCGGGACTCCAAGGTCCGCTTTTTGGGCCATCCCCTCCGGCTTGGGGTGTCCTCCGAGATGCTGGGCCGTGTCTTCAACGGCATGGGCCAGCCCATCGACGGCGGCCCCGACATCCTGCCCGACGAGTACCGGGATATCAACGGCCTGCCCATGAACCCCGCCGCCCGGGACTACCCCAACGAGTTCATTCAGACCGGCATCTCCGCCATCGACGGGCTGAACACCCTGGTCCGCGGCCAAAAGCTGCCCATCTTCTCCGGCTCCGGCCTGCCCCACGCCGCCCTGGCGGCCCAGATCGCCCGGCAGGCCAAGGTGCTGGGGGAGGACTCCGCCAACTTCGCCGTGGTCTTTGCCGCCATCGGCATCACCTTCGAGGAGTCCAACTACTTTGTGGAGGAGTTCAAGCGCACGGGGGCCATCGACCGGACGGTGCTGTTCACCAACTTGGCCAACGATCCCGCCGTGGAGCGCATCGCCACCCCCCGTATGGCCCTGACGGCGGCGGAGTACCTGGCCTTTGAGAAGAACATGCACGTGCTGGTCATCCTCACCGACATCACCAACTACGCCGAGGCCCTCCGGGAGATTTCGGCGGCCAAGAAGGAGGTCCCCGGCCGCCGGGGCTACCCCGGCTACCTCTACACCGACCTGGCCACCATGTACGAGCGGGCGGGCCGCCAGCTGGGCAAGCCGGGCTCCATCACCATGATCCCCATCCTGACCATGCCCGAGGACGACAAGACCCACCCCATCCCCGACCTGACCGGGTATATCACCGAGGGCCAGATCATCCTGAGCCGGGAGCTCTTCCGCAAGGGCGTCAACCCGCCCATCGACGTGCTGCCCTCCCTGTCCCGTCTGAAGGACAAGGGCATCGGCGAGGGAAAGACCCGGGCCGACCACTCGGGGGTCATGAACCAGCTCTTCGCCGCCTACTCCACCGGTAAGGAGAACAAGGAGCTCATGTCCATCTTGGGCGAGGCGGCCCTCAGCCCCACCGATCTTCTGTACGCCAAATTCGCCGACGAGTTTGAGCAGCGCTACGTCTCCCAGGGGCCCGATGAGAACCGGTCCATCCTGGAGACCATGGATCTGGGCTGGGACCTTCTGTCCATTCTGCCCACCGCCGAGCTGAAACGGATCAAGCCTGAGTTCATCGAGCAGTACCTCCCGAAAAAGGAGGGGTAAACCGTGCCTGCGATCAACGTAAATCCCACCCGTATGGAGCTCACCCGCCTGAAAGGCCGCCTGCGGACCGCCACCCGGGGCCACAAGCTGCTCAAAGACAAGCGGGATGAGCTGATGAAGCAGTTCATGGACGTGGTACGGGAGAACCGGGAGCTGCGCAAAAAGGTGGAGGAGGGCCTTATCCGGGCCAACGCCGCCTTTACCGTGGCCTCGGCCGTCATGTCCCCCGAGATGCTGGAGCAGGCCCTCCTGTATCCCAAGCAGTCGGTCTCCCTGGACATGACCTTTCAGAACATCATGTCAGTGGACGTCCCCGTCTATCACTTCCGGACCAAGAGCGACGACCCCAGCCAGGTCTATCCCTACGGCTTCGCCGCCACCTCCGGGGAGCTGGACGACGCCGTGGGCGTCTTTGGCCAGGTCTTTCAGGATATGCTCAAGTTGGCCCAGGCGGAAAAGACCGCCCAGCTGTTGGCCCAGGAGATCGAAAAGACCAGACGGCGGGTCAACGCCCTGGAATATGTGAAGATCCCCCAGATGCAGGAGGCCATCAAGTATATCACCATGAAGCTGGACGAGAACGAGCGCGCCTCCACCATCCGGCTGATGAAAGTCAAGGATATGCTCCTCCAGGAGGCCATCGAGGAGCGCCAGGAGGCCGACGTGAAGGCCGTGGAGGCTTTCGGCGGGCACCTGGACGATCCCCAGGACGTCTAATTGAGAAAGTAAAAACAGGCCGTATTTTCATTAAATGAAAATACGGCCTGTTTTGCTTACATCTGCTCGATCCAGCCCCAGAGCTGCTGGGCGTAGCTTCGGTTTTCCGCCGCCAAAACCTGATAGAGGTCTGCCAGGCACATGTCCGTGGTAGTGCCGGCGGCGGAGAGGAGGTCGGCGGCCAGCCGTTGCTCGGCCTGGAAGCGGTCCCGGAGAGCCAGGGGAAAGGGCATGGGCCGGGGCATGGGGGTGGGGGGGACGGTGTAAGTCTGGCCGGAGATAAGGAAATAGGCGGCCGCCAGACGCTTGGCCTGCCGCTTCTTTTCCGCGGCCAGGGTGGAGAGGAATTTGTTGCCGCTGACCCGGCGGGCCAGGGTGCGGTAGAGCCGGTTGGCCTCCGCGGTCTGGCGGAGAAAGACCTCCAGCCGGGGCAGGTCGGTCGCGCTGGCCTCCCCCAGGCAGACGGTCGGGGCGGGGGTGGGTTCCCGCCGGGGCTGGGGGGCGGGGACCGCCGGAAGGGCGGACACCGGCGGGGCAGACGGAAGGGTGAAGGGACAGTCGGGCCGGTCCTCCGGCATCACCCGCCGCCACACCCGCTCAAAGGCGGCCCGGTCCAACTCTTGCTGGGGCCCGCCGGGACACTGGGCTTGATCCATGGGGATTCCTCCTTTTTGCTCATGTTCCCCCCATTCTATGCGGGAAGAAAGAATTTGGCCCTGAAAAGCGGGAAAAGGGCTTGACAACCCTGCCGGATTTGGGTATACTAATACTCGCCGTTTGGACGATTAGCTCAGCTGGTATGAGCATCCGCTTGACGTGCGGGAGGTCACAGGTTCAAGTCCTGTATCGTCCACCAAAAAGAAAACCGTCAATCCATTGTGATACAGTGGGTTGGCGGTTTTGCTATACCTTAATAAACCCGGTTTGGTCATTATTTGGTCATTACCGGGCTTTTTTTATTGTTACGGGAAGAGCGTCGGCAAGCGCCTGGGAGGCACGGGCCTGGGCCGCAGCGAGGGCATGGGCGTAGATGTTCAAGGTGGTGCTGGTCTGGGAGTGTCCCAAGGCGGCGGAAACGGTTTTAATATCTTCATGATTGTTTATCAGCAAAGTGGCGTTAAGGTGGCGGAATTGATGAATGCCATAGAACGGGAACCCATGCGTCGCACAGAACCGTTGAAGCCATTGATATGCGAAGTGTGGCTGTACCGGGCTTCCGTCCTGCTTGGTAAATAGGCGCCCGCTCTCGTGCCATTGATCGCCCAGCAGTAGACGCTTTTCCGCTTGCTCGGCCCTGAGGTGCTTTACGAGATCAAAAATGAAAGCAGGAAGTTTTAAAATGCGGTGGCTTTTTTCGGTTTTCGGGTGGCTTGTAAAGATGCCGTTGGCGGGTGTGTAAAGAGATACCCTGTTGACGGTGGCGGTGCAGGCCTCAAAGTCAAAGTCGGAAAACTCAAAGCCACACAGTTCTTCCCTTCGGTAGCCGCCAAAGATGGCAAGAGCAAAAAAAACCTGATATCGAAGAGGGGCTTCTTCCATAAGGACGTTCAAGAAGGCCTGGGTTTGCTCTACGTCATAGCACTTCTTTTCCTGCTGGCGCATGGCTGGAGTTGTGATTCTGGAGCATGGATTATCTTTGAGCATACCCATCTTCACGGCATAAGAAAAAACCCCGGAAATGAAGCCAAGATAATTCTTGATAGTTTTTGGGGAGAGGCCTTTGCTTTGATCTCGCTGGTTTACCCCCGGCTCTCCGAGAGAATTGATGAACGTTTGGATCTGTCTGGCCGTGATCTTGTCCAAATATAAATGCCCTAAAGCCTTGTACACCCTGGCCTCGCATTGGTGGTAGTTTTCTATGGTCCTGGGGCCAAGGTAGACTTCAACGTATTCAGAAAACCACTGCTGTGCAAACGCCTGAAACTTTGTATGGCTGCCTAAAGCGCCCCCGGCACACTTCTCGTCCCACAACACCATCTGCCGTGTGAGCTCTCGTTGTTCCTGTTTAGGGGTCATGCCTGGATCTGGAGTCCATGTTGTGGAGGGCTGGACCTGCTTTCCGTCGACAGTGTATCCGCTGGAGGCCCGGATGCGATAGGATTTTCCACGCTTTGTAGCTGTGGCCATAATTGCTCCTTTCTCTTGCGGCCCAGGCCCTTTTGTGGTAAGATAAAAGGGCATAAGGGCACCTTAACTTGTCGGTTGGGGGTCTTTTGCATCTGCCGCTCTCGGGGGTCCAGCCCGAGGGCGGTTTTTATTTACTGCTTTTCCATTTTCACGGTGGTAGTCGTTCCGAGGGCGGAGACCTCATAGCTGATTTGGCCATTCTCATAAGTAAAAGCCTTGGTATCGTCGCTGGAGGCCAAAAGGGCGGTGCTGGTCTTTTCCGTATCATTCTCGGAATCCCAGGTGTAAGGCTGGTCGGCGGTGGTAGGGGCAGTAAAGGAACCCGCCCAATAAAGGGACTTAGTGTCGCCGCCGTCCGAAACCCAATAGATCTCAATGGTGTCTGCGGTGATAGTGGCTGTCTGATAGTTTTCCTCCGAATTGCCGTCGACCTGCTTCCATTCTCCGGTCAGGTCGGGGGCTGGGGTAGGCGTGGGCTCCTCTGACGGCTGGGCACCCCCACCGGCACAGGCGGCCAGGGAAAGGCACATTACTGCGGACAGGAGCAAGGTGAGCGTTCTTTTCTTCATTGTAAATCCTTCTTTCCATATCTGTGCCGCTCTCCAGCGGCTTGGATACCTTGTAAACTTCTGGGGCTACTGGGCGCCCCCCGTTGGAGCACTTTTTCAGCTCTTGGAATAAAAAGCCTTCGACATGTCGAAATTTGTGTAATACTGTCGTTGCCACGGTGTCTTCTAAGCAAATGGGAAAGGGGGCCGTGTAAATGGCTGGAAATCTTGGTGAGGCCAGTTTATGGGACACGTTATTTGATACGATAGTTGTACCCCGAGGATGGAGAGAATTTGTCTTGACAGGCATGGAACAAATGTACTACAATGTGTCCATCAAGGGGAGGAGTCTGGTCAGAGAAAGGGGGCACTCAAGATGAAGCAGTGTGAACAGCCAAGTAACGAAGGGAAGGGAGGTGCGCCCCAGGGAGACGTACATAATGAATTGGTTGATATCATTATGTCGCTAACTGAAAGTGAAGTGAAAGATCTCATTTCTCTCGCAGCTTCTTTATTGACTTAGCCATTTCAAGAAGGACCCGTGCGGTTTCATCATCCATATCCTCAACCGCTTTTAGCAGAGCTTCCCGCTCTGGACTGATCGGCCCACTCTCGGAAACGGGGGTGGGCTTTGGCGTTTCCTCCATATTTTTTATAAAGTTCATATCTAGAAGAGATTCCTCGAGAACTTCAATATCATTACAAATGTCTTTTCTATCGATAGGATCAACAGTGGATTTCAGCATTTCTTTTAGCTCTAAAATTTCTTGCTTTGTGTCTTTAATCTGGTCGAATATGGATGTATTCCATCCCATCAAATCAGAAGGAGAAGTCTTAAGGGCCTTTGCAAGCGCCTCAACTTTATCGGATGGAATATTCGAAACTATACCAGTTTCATATTTTTGAACGGTTTGTCTGGTGACTCCAATAAGGCGAGCAACGTCTTCAAGGGTCATATCTAACTCAAGGCGCTTTTTTCTTATGCGCTCACCAATAGTCATATCGAAATACCTCCTTGCTGTAACGTTAGTATACCCGCAATTTCAAGGCATTGCAAGAATTATTTCGCATATTAAGCTACAAAATTTTCGCTGACAAAGAAAAAAGTCGCTTGACATACTACATGGTGTGGGTGTATGCTTGTAGCACAACAAGCGACAATGAGTTAAGGAGGTAATCAGCGTGATCGACACGGCAAAATTGCGGGGACTGATTGTTGAGCGGGGCTTATCCCAGCGGCAAGTAGCTGAATCCATTGGTATATCTTCGAGAACATTTTACTCGAAGATGAAAAACGGCATTTTTAGCAGTGCTGAAATTGATGCAATGATTTCAGTGCTCGCAATTCAAGATCCTGTCAGCATTTTTTTTGCAAATGCTGTCGCCCAATAAGCGACAATTCGCTTAGCTTACCACAGAAAAATCCCCAACCGACAATTTTCATACAAACAGGAGAAGAAAGGAGGAATGAAAATATGAGAGATTTGCGAAAGCGTGTTGAAACGCTGGAAAAAGAGATGGCTGACCTCAAGCGGATAATTGAATCCAGCCGAAAGATGCTGGATGAAGTTGAGAGAGATTACCGAGCTGTTCTTATTGAGTTCATCCGTACCTACGGACTGGAAATTCCTGATTGCCTCAAATAAAGGGAATTGCGCTCTTAAACTTGGAAATGTCTTTGTCTGCTGATAGAAGTCTTTAGGGTTTCACCGAATTTACGGAGTACAGACCGCCCGTTGCCGGACGGTAGGGCGATAATTCACCTCGTCATCAAGAGTAAAGGGCTTGTAGGAACCGAGGATACCGGACAGGCTGTCGGAGATGCCGTGCGTAATGGATCTCATGCTGCTGTTTGCAGCATCAAAGGCGGAAGTAATTCCATCGGAGGCAGTGATGCCGGTCAGGGTTTTGGTCATGGTTTTACCGATAGACATCCATTTTGTTACTTCACCAAAGTGAGGGCGGGTCATTTCTGCCCACCTCTCACGGTCACCCGTGAGTTCAGACTGTGCCTTCGGCCACGTGGGTCGCTCCGTGTCCAGTCGTTACACCTTCCCCGTTTGGGGCTTGGCTCGGCGTTGCCTAAAGACTTCTATCAGCAGACAAAGAGCACATCCTTTCCCCAGTATTCTACCATCTTCTTGCAGACGAAACAAGGACACCACAAACTTACCCCATAAAACGGACTGAGAAAGGAGACCACATGAACGAACTGATGCTTTTTAGCAACCCTGAGTTTGGTCAAGTGCGCACTCTGGAGGAGAAAGACAAAATTCTCTTTTGCGCCAAAGACGTGGCAATATCACTCGGCTACAAAGACCCAACCAACGCTATTAAGCTCCATTGCAAGGGGGTGGTAAAACGCCACCTCCTTACCGGCGGAGGCAAGCAGCTCACCAACTTTATCCCCGAGGGCGACATTTACCGTCTCGCCGCCAGCTCGGAGCTTCCTGGTGCGGACCGCTTCGAGAGCTGGATCTTCGACGAGGTGCTTCCCAGCATCCGCAAAACGGGCGCATACATTACCGACCCCAACAAGGCGGCCCTGGCCGAAGCCAAGCTCAACAACAGTCGAGCTCGTGTCGCATCCATGTGGATGAGGGTGGCCGACGTGGTGCCCCTCTCAGAGTTCAAACAGATTTGTGCCAGCTATGCCAGCGAGGCTCTTGCGGGGAAACCCGTCCTGCCTCTCCCGGAGGTGGCGGGGTACACCTACACGGCGGAAGAGGTCGGTGCAATGCTGGGTGGTCTCAGCGGGAACAAGGTGGGGCGTATTGCAAACCAGTATGGCCTGAAGGTACCTGAATATGCGGTTGAGGTGTGGGACAAGTCCCGGCACAGCAATAAGCAGGTCCCGGCATGGCGTTATAACGATAAGGCGGTAGAGAGGTTCAGAGAGATTCTTTCCCTTTGACTACCCCTAAAGTGCAGAGGTTCCAGTTTTCAGAAGTGGGAAGAGGCTCTTAAACGGTTTAAGAGCTTGGTCAATGATATTGACCTACCTGTCAAAATCAGCAAAGTGGAAAAGGTTTTCTGATTTCTGCAAACCCTTTAACCTCTCCTAATTTCTACAACTGTTTCTGATTTCTGCAACAGTAAAAAGCCCCAACCGACAATTTTAAGAGCTGGGTGACAGAGAGTCACTTACCTACGATCTTCATACAAACTGGAAACGAGAGGAGAAAAGCATGTTTTATATCAAAACCGAGCTTTCTGAAGGAGTCACCCTTCGGAGTGAGATCACCGACGAGAATGTGTTTACCATGTGCCCCGGCTGTGGCTGTGAGCATCAGGTTAACCTTGCGGACGTCGTGGATGCCGATGATGGCCTTGATCTCTACGGCACTGTCGTTCTCTGCGCTGAGTGCTCTGCCAAGCGACTGGCCGAGCGGGAGGAGGAGTAAATATGCCTCTTCCGAGGATGAGAAGCGCCAGGAAGGCGGCTGCCGAAATCAAGATGCAAGACCCTGGGACCTGCATCACGGAAAGTGCTATCCGCCGTGCTATGAAGCGTGGGGAGATCAGGTGGGTGCCCAACGAATCCAAGGCGCTAGTGGACTTGGACGAAGTGCTGGAGTATTTTTCCCGCCGGGATGGTAGAAGCAATGAAGAAGGCTGTTAATTGCATGGCTTTCTTCCTCGCTCTCCTGGCGGCCCTGTGTGCCGAGAATATCCCGCTCGCTCTGGGGCTGACCGGAGCGGCAGGCCTGACACTGACAACCTCCCAAACTCCCAAGCGTTTGGGAATTTGGGCAAAAAAGAGAGCCGCTTCCAGTGCTGTGAACACTGAAAGCGGCAAAGTGGAAAACCCATGCAGTGAATTTATCCATCCCTATTTTAAGGGATCTGAAGGAGAAAAACAAGTATGAATTGCAGTTTGGACCTTGATTTGTGTCCCTCTGTGGCCGAAGTAGAAATGGCGGTGCAAACGTTCAAGGCTAAAATCGTTCGGTTATCTCCCGGCTTCCAGTGTGGAGACATGAGGGGGGAAACGCTTCTGCGTTGTGCTCTTGCCGCCGTTTGGCGGGCGGGCCGGGAGTTTCAGGCCAAGAAAGGGGTGAGGGTATGAATCTTCCTTTTAAGTTCCCCGTCTCGCTGGAGGAGTTCATGGCCTACCAAGCGAACCTTGTGGGGCGTAAACTGCCAAGGAGCACGAAAAATCTTGTCGGGAAGTGGCTCCCCACTATCAACAACGCTTATGAAGCTGGACTGAAATCTGACTTTGCTGATATTAAGCTGTCCATGGACTTCGTGGACGGGCTTATCGAAAGCAACCTCGGGAAGCAGGCGTATGTCGGCTTTATGGAGGGGATCCGCTGTTGGATTGCTATTGCTTGGGATCACGGTCAGCGTGACGCTGGAAAGAAGGCGGAAAAATGAAAAGCAAAAAAATTTATGATCTTCCGCCTAAAATCATTGACGCTATTACGGGAGCGCTTGGGGAAGAGATGGCAGATCCTTTGATTCAGCTTTTGCGTAGTTTCTACAACGACGGAGTGGCAGGAATCAACAAAGAGGATCATTTGAGGGATTTCGAGGTTGCGTCGGAGCAATGGTGTGAGTTTAAGGGAAAGCAGCATATGACGCACGAAGAGGTTAAATTGTTGGGCCTTCTGCTCAAATGGGAACGTCTCTGCTGGGAACAGGGGCGGCTGGACGCAACGAAAGGAGCGATGAAACTTTGAACAAGGAATTTTTGGAACGTCTGTATTGGGCGTGTGCGGACGAGAGCAACGTTAAGGCGGACGGCACGAAACTGGCGGAGTTCTATGAGAGGATTGAAGAGGCCGAAAATGTTTCTGAATGTTTTTCTAAGAAAGTGTATGCCTTGAATCTGACGGTAGATGAAAAGGACCTCCTGGAAACCATCGGTGGTGAATTTGCTCTCGTTTATGAAAAGCAGGGTTTCATCAACGGTTTCCGCCTGGGCATGAAGCTGGCCAGGGAGCTGGGGGAGGAGGTGGCGGGCGCATGAATATTGACAAGCTCATGAAAGACATTCAGAAGGTTAAGCCTGGACGGCACGGCTGTAAGCTCGGAGAGCTTTCCGATATCTGCGGCGCCTCTGGTGGATATGGGTTGAAAGCTGCGGCCAACTGCTTCCTTTTCGGGTTTATCCAGGGCCGGAAAGCAGAGCGGGCGGAGGCTAGGCGGGAAAAAAGACAGGCGGAGTACCAGAGGCATGAGCAGGATTGATCCTACTGCCTTTCAGCGGGTCAAGGAAGCCGTGGATATCTCGGAGGTAGCCCGGCACTTTGGCCTTGAGCCTGACCGGCGGGGCTGGTGTTGCTGTCCGTTTCATGGGGAGAAAACCCCGTCGTTTCACCTGTACCAACAGCGGTATCACTGTTTTGGATGTGATGCCCACGGGGACGTTATGGATCTTGTAGCGGCGCTTCTGGACGTTCCGTTGCTGGAGGCCGCCAAGGAGATCAATGAGGTGTTTCACCTTGGGATAGACCTTGGCGCCCCAGCGGACCCGGTGGCGGTGGCTATGGCTGAGGCCGAGCGGGAGAGGAAGCGCCAGTTTCAGGCGTGGCGGAAAGACGCCCTCTTAGTGCTGACACGTCGTTTCCGGGCCCTGTGGCTTATGGTCAAGGTGGGTGGGGCACTGGCTGTTCCCGGCTCCATACCAGACACCTACGCCAACGCCCTGCGGGAAATCGAGACGATAGGATATTACCTGGACCTCCTCACCTTTGAGGAAGACGAAGCGCTGTGGGAGGCTATGCCAGCCATCAATGGGGCCGTGGGCAGAGCGAAGGAGGAAAAATGTGACGTTAAAAAACCTGAGAAAGGCCACGGGCAAGCGGCTGGATAGGGTCTGGAGGGTAAATATGTGATTGGAGACAACTGGGGGTTTATCTCGCTCCATCGGTCTATCCTGAGCTGGGAATGGTATGACGATATCAACGTCTGCCGCCTTTTTATCCATCTGCTTTTGACCGTCGAATATCAAGATCACAAGATCCGAGGGATGGTCATAAAAAGAGGACAAAGGCTGTGTAGCGTTAAAAAACTGGCGTTGGAAACCGGTCTTTCATACCAGCAGACGAGGACGGCGTTAGAGCGTTTGAAATTAACGAACACCATAACGAGCACTTCGTTCCCTAAAGGCACTGTAATTACAGTGAAAAATTACGCCGAGTACCAAGCGGCAACGAACAAGACAACACCTAAACAACAACAAAATAACGAACCTTCCTTATTTAATAATAAAGAAATAATAGAGGGGACGTCTACGACGTCTCCTCCCGCTCGTAAAAAGTTTGTTCCTCCCACCCTGAAAGAGGTTTCCGCCTATTGCCTGGAGAAGCATTATCATGTGGACCCAGAGCTGTTCGTGGATCATTACGAGGCCAACGGCTGGAAGCAGGGGCGGGGAAAGCCTATTGTGGATTGGAAAGCGGCGGTAAGGACTTGGGAGAGGCGGGACCGGTCCTGTTCCCCGGAACGCACCAAGGAGGATGACGGCTATGGGCCGACTCTGCTTTAATGACGTCCTTCTCTGTGAGCCCCGGATGATCGACCCGAGCATGAGCACCGGCCTTTGGTGGTGTCAGTCTCCAGAGGATGTGCAGGCCGTCGGTGTCAACGCCGTCTGTCTCTCAGTGACAGGGCGGTGGGAGGACGTGAAGAACTGCGGGGATTGGCTCTCCCAGTTTCCCTTCGTGTTCGTGGCCTCCCCGGACCGGGAGCTGGTGGAGCAGGTGCGGCGCCATGTCCGGGGCCTGCCGGTGCTCTCCCCACGGGAGGGGGCTTTTGGGGGCTATCCCTCCATTACGGCTTTCCTGGAAGCCCATCTGCCAAGCGAGATCAATGGCATCTTGTACGGGGCGGTGATGGAGCCCTCTTACGGGCTTCTGGAGCTGGCCCGGGTCTCGGTCCTGGATGAGCGGGAGGTCCCCCGCACGCTCTCCGGCCTGCCGGTGCTGGACAAGCTCACCGGCGGTTTCCGTTCCGGGGAATTGTCTGTCTGGACGGGCAAGCGGGGGGAGGGAAAGTCCACCCTCCTGAGCCAGATCCTTCTGGAGGCCATCGACCAAGGGCACAAGGTCTGCGCCTACTCCGGGGAACTGCCCGCCGGGCAGTTCAAGGCCTGGGCCCTGGTCCAAGCGGTGGGGCCAGGACACCTGGATCTGTTCCAGGACCCGGAGGTGGGGGAGCAGATAAGCTGTGCCCAGCCCATGGCCGCCCGGCGGGTGGACGAGTGGTGGGCCGGGCGGTATTACCTCAACGATATTCGGGACGGCTCTGCCCACGATGAGGACCGAATCCTGGATGAGTTTACTTATGCAAATCGTGTTCTTGGCTGTGACGTGTTCCTGGTGGACAACATCATGACCACCCGCCTTTCAGGGGACCGGGATTTCTACCGGGCTCAGTCCATGTTCACCCAGCGGTTGACCCGATTTGCCAAAGCCCAAGGGGTCCACGTCCACTTGGTGGCACATCCCCGGAAGACCCAGCAGGGCAAGCCGGTGACGGACGGGGACGATATTTCCGGCTCCGGTGATATCGCAAACCTTGCGGATAACGTGTTTTCTGTGCGGCGGCTCTCCGACGAGGAGGCCGAGAACGAGGGCTGTTCCTCGCTGGTCTACGTGATGAAGGTCCGCAACCGGGGGAAGCGGGGCAAGGTCGGGTTAGAGTTCGATTCGGATTCGTGCCGGTTTTACCCACCGGGGAAGGGGCCGTCTAAGGCCTACGGCTGGGAGCGGATGGGTGAGCAAACGACTTTAGTGGACCTGGGAGACGCCCCGGTCCCATTTGAGGAGAGTGGCGGCAATGTATAGGGGCGACATGGACTATGAATGCCGGGAGTGCGTTTGTAGGCTTTGCGGGCTTTTCATGACCAAGGATTGTCTGGAGGATGCCGATATGTGTAATCGTTGCGATAACGAAAGGCACACAGTATCGTGCCCCTGGCACACGGAGGAGGATTGCAGATGAATGAAATGGAGATGCGAGAGCTGGTGCTTCGCTTGTTCCAGAAGGAAAGGCGCATTTGGGAGCTCATGGCCTCGGAAGGCAATGAGACGGCCAAAGGGCACTTGGAGAAAGTCGTGGAGGCAGAGGCGCTTTTTCGGGAGGGGTTTCATGGTGACGAATAGACCGGCTTCCACGGCTCAACTATGCTGGAGCTGTCAGAACGCTGTACCGACTGAGGATGGGCGTCGTGGATGTGAATGGTCTCTTGATTTCAGACCCGTTCCTGGCTGGACGGCAGAGAGGGTAGGCAAGTCGGTGATAGGCAAGACCTGGAGTGTCAAGGCTTGTCCGAAGTACATACCTGATCGGCCGAGGAAGGAGTGGCCATACTGATGGACTGGAAGCGAGAAGCGATTGACATGTTAAAAAACTACCCGGCCCAGCGGATGAGCCTTGCTACGCTGCCTGGGGAGTTGGAGAGGTTGGAGTTAGAAAGATCAGCCTTGCGAAGCTCCTTGGGGGAGGGTGAACATGTCACTGGCGGCGGCGGTGAAGTTGGGGACAAACTCCTATCCAACATTGTTAAACGGGACGAGATCAAAAAGAACTTGGAGCTTGCCCAGCGGCGGGTGAGGATGGTGGAAAAAGGGCTCTCTGTGCTGGACGAAGAGGAGCGCAGGATCTTGGAATTAATGTTCATCCACCGTGGAAAGGGGAACGTGGAACGTTTATGCGAAGAGCTGAACATCGAGAACCCTCCAGGTGTCTACAAGCGCAAGGATAGGGCGTTGCGCAAATTTACGCTTGCCATGTATGGGGTAACTGAGAGCTAGGAGAATTTCAGGAGACGATTTTCCAGAAAAACCGTGATATGCTCTAACCATGGAAGTGGGCCAAGGTAAGGCCCCTTCCGGCCTTTCTGTCGCCCGGCACCGTGGCGGCATGAGTAACGGGCGCCTCCTTTCCTACCAGCCCGGCGGGGTGCCAGCCTCGTCGGGCCCCATGCCCAGGCTGTCCGCATGAGGACGGCAGGGGCCGTTTCCGTTTCCTTCACCCGAAAGGGGGAGGGCCACGGCAAGCAGGAAAAGCCGTTGAGCCTGCAACGTACCCCGAAGAGGGGTATATGTCACTCTTGGCCGCACGAGGCTGATGGTGGCTCCAATGATCTGAGAGGTGACGCAAGGCGGGGTATTCTCCCGCTGCCTCTCAGATCCAACGAAAGCCCCTGCGATAGTGTGGAACTAAAAAAGACCGCCGGGGGATATATAAATCCTCCGGCGGTAGTGTTTATGAGATTAGGATTTTTCATCTGTTGGGATGAGGTCATCCAGTTCTTTTTCTGCACATTCTTGGCAAATATAATTACCGTTGTCGCTGATAGCGCCTTCATCGGCAGAAAACTTTTTGCTGCATATTGGGCAAGTGTTCTCTTTGGACATAACAATACCTCCTAAAATTTAATTTAGTGCATTATATCATGTTTAAAAATTGATGTAAACAAATATTGGAAAGCCGAGGTGTGATGGTGACAAGTGAGGAGTTCTATCGGTCCAAGCAATGGAGAGCGAAGCGCAAACAGATTTTGAGGCGTGACCGATATCTCTGCCGGGAAGCGCTTCGGTATGGTCGACGGGTAGGGGCTACGACAGTACATCACATCTGGCCTCTGGAGGATTACCCCGAGTATGCCTTGGCCGACTGGAACCTTCTCAGTCTGTCGGATGGGGCAAACAACATGATGCACGACAGGAAGACGGGGAAGCTCACAGAGCTGGGGGAGTGGTGGAGAAGACATACCCCCCCACCCAAAGACGATTGATTTTCGGTTTCAGGTTACTGGGTAGGGTAACTTTTTCCAATAGAGCGAGGTTTTTTGAAAGGGGGGTGCTGGCACGGTGGGGAACAAGACGGGGAACGAAGCGGGGGACGAGAAGGAAGCCGGTGTGCTGGCGCTGAACGACGAGAGCCGGGAGCGGTATGTGGACGAGATTTTGGAGCAGACCGTCCGGGACATGAAATCCGTGGGGACCTACAAGGACGAATTTCTCCCGGCCATCCGGCGCTATGCGGACATGCGCCTCCAATTCGATGTGCTGATGGCTCAGTGGTATTTGGAGGGCTGCAAGATCACAGAGGTCTACGTCAATAAGGCCAAGGCGGCCAACAACTGCAAAACGGAGCTGTACCGGTCCATTGAAAGCCTGCGGGACGAATTGACCCGGCTGGAGGGTATCTTGGGGCTGACCCCGGCGGGGCTCAAAAAAATCCACGACAAGGGGCTGACCCCTAGAAAGACGTCGAAGCTGTCGGAGGCGTTGACGGGTGGGCCGTAAAAGGGGCGGCGCCCCCTCGCCAAACCGGCGGGAGGTCATGGATTATGTCAGCGGGATCGTGGAGGGGCGGAAAATTGCCTGTCCGGAGCTGAAGCAGGCGTGTGAGCGGTTTTTGCGGGACCTGGAGGACCCGGCGTTTGAGTTCGACACCCGAGAGGCCGAGTTTGTTATCCGGCTCATTGAGCAGACCTTTGTCCATCAACAGGGGGAAGCGCTGGACGGAACCCCCATGCGGGGCAAGCCGTTTCTGCTGCTGCCCTTTCACAAGTTCATCGTCTATAACCTCTTGGGCTTCTATGAGGCGGGGACAGACCGGAAGGTCCGCCGCTTCAAGGAGGCCTTTATCTATATCCCCCGGAAGAACGTCAAGACCTCCTTCTCCGCCGCCCTGGCCTGGGCCCTGGCGGTGCTCAACCGGAAGAGCGGCAGTAAGGTTTATATCGTGGCCGCCGCCCTGAAGCAGAGCTTGGAGAGCTTTGACTTCATCAACTTCAATCTGGGGGAGATGGGGGAGAAGGACAACTTCCGGGTGATCGACAACAATCAGGAACACTCCATCAGCGGGGAACTGGACGGGGGTTCGCTCTTCATCCAGGCCTTGGCGGCCAACCCGGACGCTCAGGATTCCTTGAACTGCAACGTGGCGATTGCCGACGAGATCCACGCCTTCAAAAGCCCCAAGCAGTACAACATCATCAAGGAGGCCATGAAGGCTTATACCAATAAGCTGATGATCGGGATCACCACGGCGGGCGACAACATGTCCAGCTTTTGCTACCGGCGGCTTCAATACTGCAAGAAGGTGCTGGACGGTCTGGTGAAGAACGAGCAGCTCTTCATTTTCATCTGCAAGGCGGAAGAGGGGGAGAACGGGGATGTGGATTTCACGAATCCCCGCATCCATGAAATGGCAAACCCGGCTTACGGTGTGACCATCCGCCCGGACGACATTATGAACGACGCCCTGGAGGCCCAGAACGACCCCCAGCAGAGAAAAGACTTTCTGGCGAAGAGCCTGAACGTTTACACCTCCGCCCTGCGGGCCTATTTCGACCTGGGGGAGTTCCAGCGCTCCGACGAGCTGTACGACTGGAGCCTGGAAGATCTGGCCGCCCTGCCGGTGGCGTGGTATGGCGGCGCCGACCTGTCCAAACTCCACGATTTGACCGCCGCCGTGCTCTATGGGACCCTGTACGGCTGGGAGCGGGCGGATGGAAAGAAGGTGGACGTGGACATTATCATCCCTCACGCCTGGTTCCCGGTGGTGGCCGCCCACCAGAAGGCCGACGAGGACGGCATCCCCCTCTTCGGCTGGAAGGACGACGGATGGCTGGACATGTGCAACAGCCCCACGGTGAACCATGCGGAGGTGGTCAACTGGTTTGTGGAGATGCGGCGTAAGGGCTTCAAGATCAAACAGGTGGGCCATGACCGGAAATTCTGCCGGGAGTATTACGTGGGTATGAAAACGGCGGGATTCAACGTGGTGGATCAGCCGCAGCTTTACTACAAGAAGTCGGAGGGGTTCCGGCATATCGAGGTCAAGGCCAAGAACGGTGAGCTTTATTACCTCCATGCCGACCCCTTCGAGTATTGCGTCCAGAATGTCCGGGCCATCGAGAAGACCGACGACATGATTCAATATGAAAAAGTTGAGCCGGAGCAGCGTATCGACGTTTTTGACGCCTCGGTTTTCGCCTGTGTGCGGAAGCTGGAGGCTATGGAGCTCAACGAAAAAGCAAAACAGTGGCTATAAGGGGGTATGGCATTGAGTAAGAAAAAGCTGAGGGGCCACCCGGCCAGGGACAAGCCCCAGGACGGGGCGGTGGCCTTCCTGCTGTCTCAGGAAGGGTATGACGGGCTGTGTGTGCCTGGATTCACCCGTCTGTCGGAAAACCCGGAGGTGTTGATGGCGGTGGACCGTATCGCCGGGCTCATCGGGTCTATGACGATCCACCTCATGCAGAACACGGACCGGGGAGATGTGAGAATCAAAAACGGGCTGAGTCGGAAAATCGACATTGAGCCCAGCCGGAACATGACCCGGATGACCTTTATGACAAATCTGGTGAGGACCATGCTTCTGGAGGGGGTCGGAAACGCCGTGGTCCTGCCCGAAATTTCGGGCGGGCGCATCGACAATCTGGCCCCGCTCAAGCCTTCCTCTCTCACGTTCCAGGCGGAGGGGGACGGCTATCTGATCCGCTGCGGCGGGGCGGTATACCGCCCGGATGAAGTGCTCCATTTCGTCTATAACCCAGACCCGGAGCGGCCATGGATGGGCCGGGGGGCCAGGGTGGCCCTGCGGGATGTGGTCCACAACCTCCGGCAGGCGGCGCAGACCAAGAAGGGCTTCATGGAATCCAAGTGGAAGCCCTCTATTATCGTGCGGGTCAACTCCAGCGCTGAAGAGATGGCGTCGGAGCGGGGCCGGGACGCCCTGCTGGAAAAGTACATGAGGACGGAGGAGGCCGGGACGCCCTGGGTGCTGCCCGCCGACCTCATCGACGTGGAACAGGTGAAGCCGCTGACGCTCAATGATCTGGCGCTCAACGATTCCGTTACCATCGACAAGCGGACGGTGGCCGGGATTTTCCATGTGCCCCCCTTTGTGGTGGGCGTGGGAGAGTTCAAGCGGGATGAGTGGAACAGCTTCATTGACGCCACCATTCTGCCCATTGCCCGAGGGATCGAGCAAGAGTTGACCCGCAAGCTGCTGGTTTCTCCCGAGCTCTATTTCCGGTTCAACGCCAGGGCCCTCCACGCTTACGATATCAAGGAGCTGGCCCAGGTGGGGGACGATCAGTTCGTGCGGGGCATCATGACGGGCAACGAGGTTCGGGACTGGCTGGGCCTGAGCCCCAAGGACGGGCTGGACGAACTGGTGATCCTGGAGAACTACATCCCCCGAGGCATGATCGGGGAGCAAAAAAAGCTGAACGGAGGTGAAGCGGATGGATAGGAAACAGATGCAGACGAGGAGCCTTCCGGCGGAGTTCCAGACCAGGGAGGAGACGGGAGAAAAGTACATCGAGGGATATTTCTCGGTTTTCGGCAGTAACTACGAGCTGTGGCCGGGGGCCACGGAGAGCGTGGCGCCGGGGGCCTTTTCAGATGCCCTGTCCGCAGACGTGCGGGCCCTGGTGGACCATGAGACCCGGTTGGTGCTGGGCCGGACGGCGGCGGGAACGCTGGAGCTCCGGGAGGACAGCCGGGGGCTGTGGGGCCGGATTCGGCTCAACCAGGACGACACCGACGCCATGAACCTGTACGCCAGGGTCCAGCGGGGGGACGTGTCCCAGTGTTCCTTTGGGTTTGACATTCTGGACGAGGAGACCGACTACAAGGAGGACGGGACGGTCCACTGGACCATCAAAAAGGTCAGGCTCTACGAGGTGAGCGTGGTCACGTTCCCGGCCTACGAGGAGACGGGGGTGGCGGCCCGGAAGCGGGATTACGAAGCGGTGCGGACCCGCCGCCTGGAGATGTGGCGGGAAGAGATGCGCAACAAGATGAAGAAGGGAGCGAGTGAGTAAATGGCGCTGAAGGTATTGATGCTTCGCAAGAAGCTGGAGGAGAAGCGCACGGAGCTGGAAGAGCTGCGGCGGCAGGCCGAGGACTTCCAGCGGCGGGAGGCCGAGTTGGAAAAGGATATCGACGAGGCCCGGAGCGACGAGGAGAAGCAGGCCGTGGAAGAGGCCGTGGAGCAGTATGACCGGGATAAGGACGCCAACGAGAAGGCGGCCACCGCCCTGGAGGGCGAGATCAAAGAAATCGAAACCGAGGTGGAGGCGTTGGAGCGGAAGAAGCCCGCCCCCACCGGCGGACAGGAGAGAAAGGGAGAGGTTCAGATGGAGACGAGAGCGTTTTTCGGTATGACCATGGAGCGGCGGGACGCCTTCCTGGCGAGGGAGGATGTGAAAGACTTCCTCGTGCGGGTGCGGGAGCTGGCCGGACAGAAGCGGGCCATCAACGGCTCGGAGCTGTTGATCCCCGAGGTGATGCTGGGCCTGATTCGGGAGCAGGTCCAGGGGTACAGCAAGCTCTACAAGTATGTCAATGTCAGGCCTGTACCCGGCAAGGCCCGCCAGAACATCATGGGGACCATCCCCGAGGGCGTTTGGACGGAGATGTGCGCCAGTCTGAATGAGCTGTCCCTTACCTTCAACAACGTGGAGGTGGACGGCTACAAGGTGGGCGGCTTTATCGCCGTGTGCAACGCCACGATGGAGGATTCCGACATTGCCCTGGCCTCTGAGATCATCACCGCTCTGGGGCAGGCCATCGGCTACGCCCTGGACAAGGCCGTGCTGTACGGCAAGGGCGTCAAGATGCCCCTGGGCGTCATGACCCGGCTGGCCCAGACCGCCAAGCCCTCCGATTATTCCGCCACCGCCCGGCCCTGGGAAGACCTGCATACCAGCAACCTGGTTACCATCAGCGGCAAGAGCGGTGTGGATCTGTTCAAGGCTCTGGTGCTGGCCTCCGGCAAAGCCAAGGGCAAGTTCAGCCGGGGGGTCAAGTTCTGGGCTATGAGCGAGACCACCAAGACCATGCTTCAGGCGGAGGCCGTCACCTTCAACGCCGCCGGGGCCGTTGTCTCCGCCCAGAATGGGACGATGCCTATTGTGGGCGGCGACATTGTGGAGCTGGACTTCATCCCCGACGGCGACGTGGTGGGCGGTTACGGCGACCTCTACCTGCTGGCCGAGCGGGCCGGTGCGGCCATCGGCCAGAGTGAGCACGCCCGGTTCGTCGAGGACCAGACCATCTTCAAAGGGACCGCCCGGTATGACGGTGTTCCTGCCATCCCCGAAGGCTTCGTGGGACTGAACATCTCCGGTAAGGCCCCGACCACCAGTGTGGACTTCGCCGGCCAGACCGAGCCTGTGGCGCCCGCCAACTCCGGAAAGTAAAGAGGTGCGCCGATGGGCGAAGACGAGCTTTTGACGCTGTTGAAAATCGACCTTCAGCGCACCGGCGCCGACCTGGGGGACGAAGATTATTTGCGCCTGCTGCTCCGGGCGGCCAAAAAGCACCTGGAGCGGCAGGGCGTCCGGGACGATTCCGGTGAGGACTGCGCCTATTTGACCGTTGGGACCGCAGCCTGGATGTACCGCAAGCGGGTGAACGGCGAGGCCGAACCGGAGTTCTTGCGGCGGATGCGGCACGATCTCATAGTGGCCCAGGCGGTGGGAGGCGGGAGCGATGCTGTTTGACAGTGGGCGGCTGAAGCTCTACCGGGAGACGAAACAGGGGTGGGTCCCTCTGCGGGAACATCCCTATGGAGAACGCACGGTTGGAATGAGCCGCTATTACGCCTCCTTGGCGGAAAACCTCAGGACGGACCTTCTGGTGCGTATCTGGAGGGACCGGGACGTCCTCACTTCCGACATGTGCGGCATCGGGGAGAATCAGTACCGTATCCTCCAGGTCCAGCACACCTTGGATGAAGACGGGCTCCAGGTCACAGACCTGTCCCTGGAAAGGGTGGGGACGCACTTTGACCTTGCGGGAATTTGAGGCCCGGCTAAGAGCCGTAACGCCGGACGTGTCCCACTTTTCCGCCCGGTGTCCGACGGCGCCCTATTTGGTATGGGCGGAGGACAGCCAGGGAGAAAGCGTCTATGCCGATAACGCCGGGGAGGACATGGCCCTGCAAGGCACGGTGGACCTTTTCACACAGCGGGAATACGATCCGCTGGCCGGAAAGGTCCAGACCGTGCTGACACAAGCCGGAATGGCGTGGCGGCTGAACAGCATCCAGTATGAGGATGAAGCCCGGCTTTATCACTATGAGTGGGTGTGGGAAGGGGCGATGGCACCGTGGGACACATGACGCTCAAGCTGGGGGAGGAATACGCCCTCAAGCTCTCCAAGCTGGCCTCCGGGTCGGAGGAGATTGCGAAAAAGTCAGTTTACGCCGGGGCCGGGATCGTGGCCGACGCAGTGAAAAAGAATCTGACTGCTTTGCCGGAGGAGCGCTTTCGGCGCTTGGGGAAGAGAGAGCTTTTTTCCGGCCTTCCAGCCCGGCAAAAGCGGGATTTGGAGGAATCCTTTGGGATTACGCCGATCCAGATTGGCGGAGACGGATACATTAGCGCCAAGGTCGGATTTGACGGGTACGGCTCCAATCCGACCAAGAAATATCCGAAGGGTGTGCCGAATCAACTGTTGGCCCGAGCCGTTGAAAGCGGGTCTTCTGTGCGGCAAAAAACGCCCTTTGTCCGGCCCGCCGTTACCGCCGTGAGGAAAAAGGCGGAGGCGGAGATGGGCCGTGTGGTCGAGGAAGAAATTCAGAAAACAATGAAGGAGTGATTGATATGGCAGGGATCGGACTGAGATCTCCCTATTTCGCCAAATACACCGTGGACCCGGTGACGGGCGCCGTGAGCTATTCCGGCGGCGGTCTGCTGGGCAAGGCGGTGGAGTTTTCCGCCAAGATCGAGAGCGCAAGCGACAATAACCTTTATGCCGACGACGGGGTGGCCGAGAGTGACACCAGTTTTGCGGGCGGCACGGTGAGCATCACCACCGATGATTTGACCCAGGAGGTCGGCGCCGCCATTCTCGGGGTGGAGCCCCGTGAGGTGAAGGTGGGGGAAAAGACCGTGATGGAGCTGGCCTTCGGGGAGAACCGGAAGGACCCCGATCTGGGCATGGGCATCATCATTCCCAAGAAGAAGGACGGCAAGCTACTCTTCCGTGCGGTGGTCCTGCCCAAGGTCAAGTTCAGTGTGCCCGAGGACAGCGCCAAGACCATGGGGGAGAAAATCGAGTGGCAGACCCCCAAGCTGGAGGGCACCATCATGCGGGACGACACCGAGGAGCACAACTGGAAAATGGAGGCCACGGTGGAGAGCGAGGCGCTTGCCAGGGCCTACATCAAGCAGAAGCTGAACATCGTGGAGGAGAGCGCCGCTTTGACCGGCCTGAGCCTGGGAAGCCTCACCCTGACCCCGGCCTTTGACCCGGCGGTGACCCTGTATGCCGCCGAGACCGCCAACGCCACCAACACCATCACGGCCACCGCCGCCACCGGCGCCGCTGTGACCATCGACGTGGGCGGGACCACCGTCGCCAATGGCACCGCCGCCACCTGGGCGGAGGGGGAAAACACTGTCACCATCACCGTCACCAACGGCGGGGCCAAGAAGGTGTACACCGTGACGGTCACTAAGACCGCCGGGGCGTAAGGGGGCGGCGGCATGGATGGGGTGAAGGATACCATTTGTCTGGCTGGCCGGGATTACCCTTCCGTCTCTATCGGGGGAAAGGATTACCCCATGGTTTTCTCTCTGGCGGCGACCCAGGCCGTGGTGGGACGGTGTGGCTCTCTGGAAAAAATGAACACGCTTTTTCCAGGGAACGACGAAGCGAATCTGATGGAAAACCTGTTTTGGATGCTGGCCCTGCTGGTGAATCAGGGGGTTGCGAGGCGGAACCTTTTGGAGGGGGCCAATGACACGGCTCCCACCCAGGAGGAAATTTCCATTCTCATGGATGGCATCGACATAAATGGGCTGATGAAGAAAGTGTTCGCCACGATGAACCGCAGCATGACTCGCACCGTGGAGACTGAGCCGGAGGACGGCGAAAAAAACGGGGCGGCCACGCAGGGGGAGGAACCTTTGCGTGGTGCCTCTACCTCGGACTGAAGATAGGTCTCTCTCAGCGGGAGGTGTGGTGTATGCCATACGGGGAGCTGTTGGACCTCATTGCCTGCTACAATATCAGCAAGGGGGCCAGGGAGGCCAGAGCGGTGGACGACGAGGAAATGCTTCCGGATATCCCATAGGACAAGAAAAGCCGGGGGCCCGTGGGGGCCTCCGGCTATTTGATGATGGGAGACAGCAGTTGCTTTATTTTTTCCTTTGGCTCGTCTTTGATAGGAACCGTAATTTTTTGATGGCCCTTTTTAAGAAGGACTTGGTCGGCAGACGCAAAAGCGGGCCGCCATCCTTTTTTCAAAAGTCCCTGGACGAAAAGAGAGCATTTGCTCATGTCTGGCAACGCATGCGGTCCGTGTCCGTCCCAACGGCGAAGGCTCTTTTCTCGCTGGGCCTTTGAGGAATTGTCGCTCAAAGTGAGCCATTGGCAATTTTCCGGCGCATAACCCTGATTTGAGTTGATTCGGTCAATCGTAAGCGGGTCTTTGTAACCATGTTCCATCGCCCATTTATAAAAGTGCTGGAACCCTTCGGGGCCAAGCCATGCAGGGCAGACGGTGATACCACGCCCACCATAACGGGAGTATTGAGGAGCGTGGGGGTTGTAGCAACGCTGTTTCATTCCGCTGTAAATGCGGTAGAGACGTGTGCCGCTCATGCCGTGGAACGTCATGTTTTTTCTCCATCTGAACCCAGCTTTTCAGTCAATAAGTCAACCAAAAAGTCATTTAAGTCAATGCCTTGTTCAGTGGCGAAGCGGGCAAGGTTGGCGGGAAGTTCAACTTCGACGTCCGTCGTCAGACCGGGAACGCCCCGGCCATATTTAGCGCAGTATCGGGCAATAAATTTTTTGATTTCCGTAGTGGGGGTGGTCCCGTTGGCCGAACAGGCAGCTTTGAAGCCGTCCAGAACTTCCGGTTTCAGGTCCAAGGGAAAGCGGACATAGTTCTTACGCAGGTTTTTCATTTGGGATTTATACTTGCTCTCTTCCAGCATATTATTTCCTCCCGTTCCGGATGGCCTTGACGGACAGAATGATGGCGACGATGGAAAGAACGATGTTGATTCCAAGGAGCACATAAACCAAAGTATCCATAGTGTTTGACATTGAGCGGCTTATTTGCTATCATCTGAGGGGAGGGGGATTGCTCCCCCTCGCCTCAACTCGTGAGCTTTTCATACAGCAGTATGAGAGAAACCACGAGGTTGATGATGGCGGTAACAAGGGTGATGTAGCTGGCGGGCTGCTCCTTGTTGCCGCTTTTCTTTTTCTTGCTCAATGCTTGACCTCCTTTCTGATATAATAATAACATACGTACGTATATTTGTCAAGCGTTTTCACATATTTTCTTTCAAATTGTTTCATCAAAAACGCCGACCTGATAGGCCGGCGCTTTTAGGGGCTATTTCATTGATATAATCCCAAATATAATGGTAAGCGCAATACCGGCGAATGAAGTATAGGTGGCTAACTTTGTTTGTTTCTGCTGCTTTCTATTTTCCTCAAAAAGGGCTTTTACCTCAGTGGAAAGCAGATTTAAATGGCTCTTTGCGGCGAGGGTGTTATTTAACGTTAAGGCTTCGTCCAGTTGAACAAAAATGGCGCCTGCCTTAGATGGGATCTCCGAGTATTCGGGAGTGGTTGCTTCCATCCGGTTAATCATTGCCATAACAAGATCGGCCACCCGATCTCGCTTGTCAAAGGCCACTTTTACGGAGCGTGGATTGTCATATAGTCTAGTGAGGTAATTGCGGATCCTTCTTTGAAAAGTATTGTTACTCTTTTCTGGTCCACAAAGGGAAGAGAATATATTTTTAGAGCGGATAGTCAAATCGTTTAAACGGGCATCATCAATCTCTTTTTCAAATGTTGATAGAAAAAGCGCGGAAAAAGCCTTGTAAAGCCGGTTTGTTTGAAGTGTTAAATCCAGGGCGATTGCGAGTGCAGAAACATAGATACAGATAATGACGAAAAACAAGACAAAAAGGAATAGAACAATTCCATCGGACAAGTCAAACATCTCCTTAAGGTTCAACATCTTTTTGTTTATAATACCATGATTTTACAAAAATGTCACGGAAATTGAAATTAATAAGAGAGAGCTGTCCGAAGTTCGGACGGCTCTTTTATTTGCCGGGAGGTGGCTGGTATGTCCTACGATATTGGACCGAAAATTGGAATTGATGGGGAGGCCGAGTTCCGGCGGGCCATCCAGGGCATCAACACCACCATGAAGACCCTGGGGACCGAGCTGGGCATGGTGGCGTCTGCGTTCGACAAGACGGACAAGAGCGAGGCCGCCTTGACCGCCAGGGGCGAAGTGCTGAATAAGCAGTATGACACCCAGAAGACGAAGCTGGCCGAGATGCAGAGGGGCCTGGAGGCCGCCCGGGGCAAATATGACGACAACAGCGAGGTTGTCCAGAAGTGGCAGCAGCAGGTCAACAGGGCTCAGACGGAGCTGAACCGGCTGGGGCAAGCCCTGGAGGAGAACGAACGGGACCTGACCAATGTCCGGCGGGGGTACGACGAGGCCGGGAACAAGCTGGACGAGTTCGGGCGGACGGCCCAGGCCACCGGGGACAAAACGGAGAAGTTCAAACAGGGCATCACCGCCATGCAGGTGGCCGTCGTGGCGGCGGCCAGGGAGCTGGGGCGGGCCCTGAAGGAGTTTGTGGGCGCCGGTGCCGACTTTGAGGAGGGTATGTCCCAGGTGGCGGCCACCATGGGAATGTCGCCGGAGGAGATCGCCGCCGGAAGCGAGGCCTTTGAAACGCTGAAGCAGGCGGCCAAAGACGCCGGGGCATCCACGAAGTTCAGCGCCACGGAGTCGGCGGAAGCCCTCAATTATCTGGCTCTGGCCGGATATGACGCTGAAAAGGCCTCGGACGCCCTTCCCGCTGTCCTCAATCTGGCGGCGGCTGGCGGGCTGGATTTGGCCTACGCCTCCGACCTAGCCACCGACGCCATGGCGGCGCTTGGGATCGAGGCGTCCCAGGAAAGCCTGACGGAGTTCGGGGACAAGATGGCCCGGACGGCCAGTAAGGCCAACACCAGCGTGGCCCAGCTTGGCGAGGCCACGCTTACCGTGGGCGGCACGGCCAAGGGGCTGGCGGGGGGCGTGACGGAGCTCAACACCTCCCTGGGCGTCCTGGCGAACCGGGGCATCAAGGGGGCCGAGGGCGGCACCGCTTTGAGAAACATCATTCTGTCCCTGTCCGCCCCCACCGACAAGGCGGCAAAGCAGATGAAGGCCCTGGGGCTGGAGGTTTACGACGCCTCGGGCAATCTGCGGCCCCTCAATGAGGTGTTCAAGGACCTGGACTCCTCCATGGCCCAAATGACCGAGGGCGAGAAAACGGCGGCCCTCAATGAAATGTTCAATAAGGTGGACCTCAAGTCCGTCCAGGCCATGCTGGCCGGGTGTGGGGAGGAGTTCGACACCCTGGCCGCCGCCGTGAGCGACAGCGGGGGCGCCATGCAGGACATGGCCGACGTGCAGATAGACAACCTCAAGGGCGCTGTTACCATTATGAAGTCCTCCATCGAGGGCTTTGGAATTGCCGTTTATGAGGGCATCGGCGCTCCGCTGAAACAGGCGGCCCAGACCGCAACGCAGTACGTTGGACAGCTCACCCAGGCGTTCGAGGCGGGCGGCTTCCAGGGGCTTGTCGATGAGGCCGGGAACATCCTGGGGCAAGTCACGGAGGGCATGGTGAGCGCCCTGCCCGGCGTCGTGAACGGGGCCCGTCAGATGGTGCTGGCGATGGTGGGCGGCATCACGAACGCATTGCCCACACTGATCCCGGCGGCGGTGGACGCCGTGCTCACCATTGTGGACGGACTGCTGGGCGACATCGACCAGATTGTGGACGCCGGGATCGACCTCGTTTTTGCCCTGGCGGACGGGCTGATTTCCGCCCTGCCCCGGCTGGTGGAGAAGGCGCCGGAGATTGTGGGGAAGCTGGTTTCGGCCATCGTGACCAACGCCCCCAAGCTGCTGGAGGCGGCGGGGGAGCTGATTGTCAAGCTGGTGGAGGGGATCAAAAGCGGGCTTTCCAACCTGGGCCAGGCCGCCGGGGAGATCGTGGCCACGGTGGTGATGGGAATTGGAAACCTGTGGAACGACCTGAAAGAGGCCGGGAATAACATGGTCACCGGCATCTGGGAGGGTATCAAAGGCATGGGCGCCTGGCTCATGGAGCAGGTGAAGGGCTTTTTCTCTGGTGTGGTGGACGGGGTGAAAAACTTCCTCGGAATCCATTCCCCCTCTACCGTCTTTGCCGAGCTGGGCGGGTTCACCGTGGAGGGCTTTGCCCTGGGCATGGAGAACAAGAAGGGGAAGGCCATCAAGACCGCCGAAGAGCTGTCGGAGGCCATCTATGACGCCGCCTCCGGATGGGTCAAGGACAAGAAGGCCCTGGATCAGCTCACCATAGGGGAGGAGGCCGACTTCTGGGAAGCCCTCAAAGAGGTGGGCGGTCTGGGGGCCGAAGAGCTCAAAGAGATTGACCAAAACCTCTACAAGGCCCGGAAGCAGGAGGCCAAGGAGGCCGCCGACGCCTCCGCAAAGGCATCCAAGGACGCCTACACCTACTCGAAAAAATGGATCGACAACGAGAAGTTTTATCACCGGCTGTCCGCCCAGGAGGAGGTGGAGGCCTGGGAGCGGGTGGTGGAGCGCCACAATCTGCTGGCCGACGAGCAGGCCGAGGCGGAAAAGAACCTGTACACCGCCCGCCAAAACCTGATGAAGGAAGAGCAGGCTGCGGAACAGAAGATCTATGACGAGCAGAAGAAGGCCTTCGACGAGTACGAGAAGGCGGTCCAGTCCAGGGCCAAGAGCCTGGAGGGCTTCGCCGGTCTTTTCGACAGCGTGGAGAAGAAAAACGACGTGTCCGGGCGGGAACTGCTGAAGAACCTGCGGGATCAAGTCAAGGCCTTTGAGGGCTGGCAGGCGGACATGGAAGCCCTGGCCGGGCGGGGCATCACCGGGCCGCTGCTGGACGAGCTGCGGGACATGGGGCCCAAGGCGGCGGACGAGCTGCACGCTCTTTTGCAGCTCTCCGACAAGCAGTTAGACGAGTACGCTGAGCTCTTTGCCAAAAAGGGACAGCTTGCCGCCGAACAGGCCGAGCGGGAGATCCCTGCGGTGGAGGTGCCGGTGGAGCTGGGCGCCCTGGCCGAGGAGCAGCTTGCCCAGGTCGGGCAGACCATTGCCTCCGCCCTGGCCGGAACCGGAGAGGCCCAGACGGCGGGAGAGGAGACGGCGGGGGCCTTTGCCCAGGGTGTGGCCGGACAGGCGGAGCGGACCCAGGCCGCCGGGGCCGGGGTCATGACCGAGACGGTCCGGGGATTTCAGGCCGCCCTGGCCCAACTGACGGGGGCCGCCGGGGAGTCGGTGGAGGCCGTGTGCGCCACTTTTTCCGCCAGTGCCGGGAAGTTCCAGCGGGCGGGCCGGGACGCAATGGCGGGGCTGCGCTCCGGGCTGGAGAGCGAGGGGCGCAGGGCCATCGCCACGGCGAGAAGCATTGCCGACGCCATCGTGGCCGAGATGCGGCGGGCCCTGGATATCCACTCCCCGAGCCGGAAGATGGCCGAGCTGGTGGGCGTCCCCACGGCCCAGGGGATCATGGTCGGCTTCGAGTCGGAGATGGCGAACGTGAAACGGCGGATGCGCCGCGGCGCCGACGAGATCATGGGGAGCCTGCCCGTCACAGGCGGCGGAAACACTTCTGCTGATCTGGTCTCCGGGCTGGTGAACGCTTTGGCTCCGCTGATGGAGCGGGGCGGAGGCGGCCAGAATGTGACCTTGAATATCAATCTGGACGGAAAGCAGATTGCCAGTGTGGTGTATGACCCGCTGGTGGACGAAGGGCGGCGGAGAGGCGGGAAGTCACTGGTTCCCGCGTAAGGAGGGATGAACATGGACCGCATCACCATATCGAGCCCTGACAGGGCGGTGGAGATTATCATGCCCAGGGTGCGGGCCGTCACGCTGGGCGGCGAGGAGGTGGCGACGGAGAAGGCCATGGCCTCCGGCAGGCTGGTGAAGGAGGTCAAGGGCTTCCGGGCCACCATCCGGGCGGAGTGGGAGTGGCTTCCGGTGGAAACCGTGCGGAGGCTTCACGAGCTCTTGCGGCGGGGCGGCTATTTTCTCGTGGAGTACCCCGACCCGGTGGCTGGGGCGGCTTCCGGGCTGTTCAGCGTGAACTATCCCGACGTGGGCATTTTCCGCTTCGTGGCTGGAGAGCCCCGGTGGTATGGGGCCTCCCTGACGATGAAGGCCCAGGAGGTGGTTTAAATGGTGGAGACCGGTCCGGCCTGGGGAGCCGGGGTCTATGCCGATGCCCGGTGGGCGGATGCCAGGGTGACCTTTCGGCTGGAGGACACCACCGCCGCCGGGGAAGCCGTCCCAGTGTGCAGCGGAGAGGCCCCCATTTCTCAGTTGGGCCAGACCCACGACGGGGTGGAGGCCATCGAAAAACGGTGGGCGGTGCTGGAGCGGAACTATTGGGCTCTGGACGGGACATTTGAGCCGCCCAAGGCCGATCTGTCTGGGGAGGAGACCGGCTGGTGGAGCGGGGTCCTCTCGGGGGAGGACGGACGATTTGAGGAGCCGCCGTCCCTGGCCTTCGACTTCACATTGCCCCACTCCAGCGTGGGCTTTACCATCCACTTCGACGAGGCCGCCGGGGAGTGGGCCACGGACTTCGACCTGATGACCTACGACGCCGAGGGGAACCGTCTGAGCCTGGAGGAGGTTCGAGGGAACAGCGGGCCGGTGTACGTCTCCAGTGTGCCGTCCTACGGATACCGGCGCTTGGAGCTGGTGTTCCGCCGCACGTCCAGGCCCTTCCGCCGGGTGCGGGTGGCCGAGGTGGTCTTTGGGGTGGTGCAGAGCTTTCGGAAGGACAATACCGTGGATCTGAAGCTGCTCTATGAGATCGACCCCAGGATGGACAGCCTGCCCGTGGGTGAGCTGGTCATTACCATCGACAACCGGGACCGGATGTATAACATGGTCAACCCAACCGGGGCATACCGCTACCTTCAGCAGGGGCAGGCGTTGAACACGGTGTTGGGTGTGGGGGCGAAACGGGACGTGGAGCTGGTGAATATGGGACGGCATTACTTTTACCGCTCCAGCGCCAGCGACAGCGGCATGACCGCCCAAATCACGGCACGGGACCGGCTGTTCCTGCTGGACCGGGGGACCTACCGAAAGGGCCGGGAGGGGACAGACACGGTTTCGACCATTGTGGCGGACATTCTGGCCGACAGCGGAACGGGGCTTACGGCGGAAATCGACCCCGCCGTGGGGAATACCGTGATCGGCTGGGCGGTGCCCCTGGTGTCTCACAGGGAGGCCTTGCGGCTGGTGGCCCAGGCGGCTATGGCGGTGTGTTTCATGGGACGTGACGATGTGCTCCATTTTGTGGACCTCCAGGAGGGGGAGACGGTGGATGCGCTGGACATGAACAACATGGAGGAGCCGCCGGACGTGGAGGTGGCGGAGCGGGTCAACACCGTGGAGGTGTGCGCTTATGGCCTCCAGGCCCCCACGGGCACACAGGCGGGAGAGGTCTACAAGGGCACGGTGGAGCTGAAGGGCGAAACCGTGCTTTGGGCGAAGTTTTCCGGGCCTGTGCGGGGGGCGGCGGCCACTGTGAGCGGCGGGACGCTGACCTCCGCCGAATACTATCTCTATGCCGCCAAGCTCACCATGACGGGGAACGGGACGGCCACTGTCGTCGTGGCCGGCGTCAGCCTGGATGCCTCGGAGAGCGTGTGCGTGGTCCAGGCCCTTGAGCCGGGGGAGACGGAGCAGGCGGTGGAGATCGAAAACCCGCTGGTGTGTTCCGATGCCCTGGCCCGGCAGGTGGGAGAGCGGCGGCTTGCCCTGGAACAGCGGCGGCTTGTCTACCCTATCCGGGAGCGGGGCAACCCCGCCCGGGAGGTGGGGGACACGGTGCGGGTCTCCGACGCCTACGGCGAGGACCGGAAGGCCATCATTCTCAAAGAGGAGTTCAGCTTTGACGGCGGGTTGAGCGCCGACACCAAGGCGTGGGGAGGAGGAGACTAGCTTGGGCGTGATTGACACTCTGGTTCTGGATCGGACGGCGCAGGACGTGGCGGCGCTGAACGAGAAGGGCACGTACAACGCCACGGACCTCAATCGGGTGGGGGAGGCCCAGGCCTATCTGGCCGGACGGTTCCGGGCCTGTGGGTATGGGGTTTCCATCGCTCCGAAGGTGAACTGGACCATGGAGGATATCCCCTGGCAGGCGGATATGGACCGATATCTGGCGGACCTGCGGGCGCTGCGGGGTGCGCTGCGGATGATGGAGACCACGCCGCCCGTGCCTGGGAGCATGGCCGGACTGACCTGGGAGCAGGCCAACGATATCGAAAAGATCCTGGCCGACCTTGAATTTCTGCTGAACAATATGGCCGCCGCTTGGTACTACTGCGGCGAGATCTATGCCGGGGAGGTATGAAGGTATGAGAGACAGAGTGCCCAAGTATCCGGGCCGGGTGAGGCTGATCCCGGTGGCGGGAAAGGCGGACACCTTCGACATGGTGCGGGCCGACGAGCCGGTGGAGGAGGGGACGGCCCTCAGCAAGGCGACGCTGCTGTCGGACGAGACGGCGGAGTTTCTTGGGCTGGTCCCCACCGATGACCCAACGGTGGACGACGCTTTCGTGGCGTCTGTTTTGTCTAGTAAAAGCGCCTGCTTGGTGAGGCTGACCGTGACCGTGGGCGGCCATCCGGCAAAAGCGGGACTGCCCATTGAAGGACTGACGGATCTGAGCGGCGGGACTTTGTACACAAAGGCTGATGGAACTGCGGTAGGGCTGGCAACCACGGAAAGCACAACGCTGACCACCCTGGATTATCTGGATATGCCCAAGGTATCCAAAACAATAAGCACCCCACTGAAAACGATTGTCACGGCGGTTTTGGAATTGAGTGCCCCCACCGCAGGCACAAAGGGGATTGTGACGACCACAACCAACATTCTTTTCAGTCCCTATGTAACTGATATCGATATTATCAATGTTGGCGGCGGCGGTGGCGGAAATGCGCAGAACAGCGGAGGCGGCGGTGGATACGTCGTGCGCAAAACGAACGTAGTCCCACCTTACTCCACCCCGCTGACGGCTGTGGTGGGAAGCGGCGGGGAAGGCTCGAGCGGCTCCAGCGGAGGACGTGGAGGCACGAGCAGCTTTATGGATGTATCTGCCGCCGGTGGACAAGGGGCGTCTGGAAGTCGTGGCGGTTCCGGCAATGGCACCGGCGGCTATCTTACCGGAAGTTTCCCGCCTGCCCTTGCTACGGACGGAACTGGAGGCGGCGGCGGGGGCGGCGGCGCCGGGATCAGCACGGCATCCTATTCCAGCGAGTATGCGAACGCAGGCAGCCCGTGCGGGGGCAGAGGCAGCCTGACGGATAACTGGGGCAGTACACAAAGGGCTCAGTCTGGAAGCGCCCCAGGCGGCGGCGGAGGCGGCAGTATCGGCAACTATCCGGGCGCCGGAGGTGGCAGCGGCAGGGTCACGATTATCTGGAGGGTTGCGTCATGAACTGCGCTATCGTAAACAGTGGGATGGTGGAAAACATCATTGTAGCCGAGCCGGAGGTGGCCGCCGAGCTGGGGGCCCTGCCGGTCTATGAGGGGTGCGTAATCGGAGAGGCCTACGCCCCGCCGCACGAATACACGCCCCTGGAGCAGGCCCAGCAGGAGATCACCGACAAAGAGCTGTCCATCATCGAGCTGGGGCAGGCGGTGACGGACCTGGAGCTGGCGGCCATTGAGCAGGGACAGGCCCACACGGATCTGGAGCTGATGATTTTGGGAGGGAAGAGCAATGTTTGAGAAGATCAAGGAGCGGTATCAGAAGTATTACATCACCGACGCCCAACTGGAGCGGTATGTGGAGCTTTCCGTGATCTCCAGGGAACAGGCGGACGAGATCAAGGAATTGGAAAAAATTACCGGGGGGGGGGCTCCTAAATCTTGGATAAGCGTAGCCCTTCCGCATGGGGTGGAGGTTACGATCTGTGGAAGATAGAGTGCCTACCTACCCCGGAAGGGTAAAGCTGATTCCGGTGCCTGGACAGCCGGACACGTTTGATTTGAAACGGGCGGATTCCCCCGTTCAAGAGGGCACACCGCTGAACAAGGCAACATTGCTGAAGGATTCAACCGCTGAAAATTTGGGGCTGAATCCCGCTGATAATCCTACGGTGGATGATGCCTTCAGGACGCAGGTCGATCAGATTGGAGACATTCGGGCCAGTGTGAGGGATCTGTCTGATAAGGCGGTTTCCCCTGGAACGGCGGAGTGGTTGGCCTGTGATGGAACGGCCATTCGTAAAGATGCGTACCCCGAGCTAAGTTCTTTTCTGGGAAATCGGTTTGGGCTGTCTCCAGTGGAGAAGGTGCGGGACGCCACCATCAAAATTGAGACCCCTCAAAATGTAGGGTACAAGGTTTTCTATATGAAGCGGATCACAGAAAACCTGATCGGGGTGTTTTGGGGCACGGTCACAAGCAATCCGAACAGGGATACTCTGTATTACGATATTTACGACATCAATACCGGAGCACGGACCGCCTTGTTCTCTGCCTTGTACAATGGCTATGCGAGGGTGTATGGCTCATCGACATACAGTTTTTCCTACAAGATCGTAGGGGACCATACTTATTTGATCGTCGGGGAAAACCCCAGAAGCAGCTATGTAGAGCTTTTCGCTTTTTCATTTCAGAACACGGCCACAACTGCGGCTGAACTGGATATGAGAGTGATCCATTTCAACGTGTCGTCCACCGAACAAGTTGGAAGCGCAGCGGTTTCAAATTTCTACTATGATGAGGCGGCACAGACGGTATCCGCAATTTATTGCTACGTGGGGCAAAACGGCGCCGAGAAGTATGGATACAGGGTTGAGTTTAACGTGACGGCGGATACAAACAGATTTGTCAGTATTGGAGCCCCGGTAAATATTTCATATGGGAATCGAACAGATCTTGTATATGTGAGTCATGGTTACTACGCCCGTGTAGGCACGGCCTTTGTGTGGTGGGGAACGCCCGCAAAGAGCTGGGAACAGATTTCAGCGAATGTAAGTAACAATTATTACGGCGTTGTTGTCATTAATGACACGGTGTGGTTTGATTCCGCAGGCCAAAGATACAAGATCACAAGCGAGGAGCCGGGGGTCATTACGGCTACATGGGAAAAGCTCCCGTTCCCTTTGAAAGCGTCCTCCGTTTATCTGAACCTCCTCAATGGGAATGGGATTTTCGCATTTGATGATCCGGCGCAATATGTTTTGTGCTCGATCCTGCTTAAAGATGGAAACGATGCACAGTGGCATGTTGTACATTTGGACGCTACCCGTTCTTTCCTTGAAGTGGTGGCGGATCTGACCACGGAGTGGGCGACAAGTACGGAGTTCGAGTGTGGGATCTTGGCCCTGGAGCCCTTGGCTTTAAACATTGCAACCTACAACAGCCCCAAAAAGCTGGTCACTTGGGACACCTTAGTCACGGTTCCGTTTTTAGGTCAGCTTAACCAGGAAATGGCATATAAGGCGAGGGAAACATGTAGGGACGAGACGACGACCTCCCCGGTGTTCTATATTAAAGCGAAAATGTAGGAGAAAAGTATGGGGTATTTTATTAAGTATGTTGAGGGGAAACCCGTGGCATACACCGAAGGCTTTGTGCCTCCGAAGGGATTTACGGAGGTTTCATCCGAGGTGTTCCGGGGTAGTTTGCCGCTGGGCCTGCCTTCCTTGAACCCGGTCCAGCAGCCGGAGCCGACCCCAGCCGAACAGCTCCGGGCCGACGTGGACTTCCTGGCCGCTGTGCAGGGGGTGAGTCTATGACGCCCTACGAGCTGGCCAAGCTGTATTATCCCCGCCTGTGGCCGCTGGAACGGCTGGACAAGCTGTTGGAGCTGGGACGGATTACACAGGCAGAGTACGACGAGATTGTGGGGGAGGTAGCCTGTGATGGCCGGAGTCAATGACCTGCTGGAGCTGGCCCGGAGCCAGTTGGGGGTAAAAGAGGCCCCGGCGGGGAGCAACCGGGTGAAGTACAACACGGCTTACTATGGCCGGGAGGTGAGCGGGGGCGCCTACCCCTGGTGCTGTGCCTTCATCTGGTGGCTCTTCCGGGAAGCGGGTGCGCCGGAGCTGTTCTACGGGGGCGGCAAGACCGCCTCCTGCACCACGCTCTATGGCTGGTACAAGCGGCAGGGACAAGCGGTTGAGAAGGTCGAGCTCCGCCCCGGAGACCTGGTGTTTTTCAACTTCGACGGCAATCCCGCCGTGATGAACCACATCGGCATCTGTGAGAAGGTGGAGCCTGGGTACGTCACCACCATCGACGGGAATACCGGCACCGCCAACGAGGCCAACGGCGGGGCGGTGATGCGCCGCAGGCGGGCGCTGAAGTACGTGGGCGGCGTGGCCCGCCCCAAATATGAGGAGGAAGAGGAAATGAAAATCTACCGGTATGTAGCGGATCTGCCGAAGGACTGGCAGGCGGCGGTGACCAAGGCCATCAACCTGGGCATCATCAAAATGGATGGTTCTGGGGCCATGATGCTCTACGAAAGTAATGCGCCGGTGTTTACATACCTTGACCGGCTGGGCCTGCTGGACAAGCCGGCCAGAGAGGAGATGTGACATGATGGAGCATATCAACGGGATCAAGGCGGCAATCACCGCCGCCCTGGCGGCTCTGACGGCCCTGTGGGGGTGGTTTGGGTGGCTCATCGTGGCCTGGGCGGCCTGTATGGGCATCGACGTATTGACGGGCATGGCGGCAGGGATGAAAAACGGAGAATGGTCCTCCTCTGTGGCCCGAGAGGGATTGTGGCACAAGATGGGATGTGTGGCCGCCGTGACCATCTCCGGCATCCTGGACTTGGTGGTGGGGCAGCTCCTAGCTAACCTGCCGGGTCTGGCCCTGCCTTTTGAGTATACTGTGTTCCTCTGCCCTCTGGTGGTGGTGTGGTACCTCCTGACCGAGGCGGGGAGCATCGTGGAGAACGCCGGGGCCATGGGGGCGCCTATCCCGGCATGGCTGAAGAAGGCGGTGGCCGCCCTCAAGGACAAGGTGGACGACGCCGCCGGAAAGACGGAATAAGCATAAGAAGCCCCCGCCCCTGGATTTACGTCCAGGCGGCGGGGGCGCTTTTATTGTCCTCGGAGATCCGCAGGGGAAAGTCGGCCCGAATCGTGTCCGTGACCTACCAAGCGGCGGATGCGTCGGCGGGCGGTGGGGGTCAGCTCGGACCACGTGCGGGCGAGGCCGCCGCAGTCCAGGTCCCAAACAATTCGCCATTGGTCTTTCATAGTGGGGCTCCTTTCTTATATACTGCGTTCACCGGCACCAGGGGCGGCTGGGCTCATTACCGATTATGGATCTGTTCCAGTTCTTTCAGAGTAACCAGATACACGTCCAGCTCGTCGATGTGCTCTTGACAGTCCTCCATGAATTTGCGGGACTGCTTTTCGATGGCTTTATCCTGGAGCTCACGAAGCTGTTTCTGCTCGGCCTGTATTCCTTTCCTGGCCCAGTGCAAAATTTCCAAATATGTCATGTTACTCCTCCTCGGAACAAAGTTCGACTGATAGGATTTTCCAGAGACGCCCTGAAACAGGATCTCTGGCATTGGCTTTGCGGGCCTGTTCGGTGGCCTGGGCCTTTGTGACGGCAAATTCATACGAAATTACGATCTTGCCGGTGGTCGGGTGCTGGTAGGTTATGGCCCACTTTTTGATGCTGTCCATGGCTTTTCCCTTTCTGCCCTCGTGACCTCCGGGGCGGGTATATATTAAAAGCCTGCGGTATTCATGTCCTGGCAGATTTGCCACGCATAACCATCTGCCCAGCCCTTCAACACGGAAATGGAACTGCCGGGCTCTTTACACGATTCTTTGATGAAGTCCATAATTCTGCTGTCTGCCACCGGGACTCTCACGGCATTTCTCTGACACGCAGCTATGCCCCAGCCGAAGCCGATATCGTAATGCAATCTGTTCATGTTTGCCTCCTTGCTTTTTCCCTGCCTGTTGTGATATAGTGGAGGCGGTCAGATGGCAGGCTCTAACCGCCTCCTCTGGTTGCGAGATAGCCGCTTACTTGTTCAGGGTAGGGCGGCTATCTTTTTGCTTGGGGATGGCGTCTCACTTCCACAGCCTCCGAATGATGCCTCGGGCGGCCACGTAAACTGTGGGGAAAATGAGTGCAAAGGCCAGATATTTCATGTTTGCCTCCTTGACGTTTGAGTCAAAATCTTTTATAGTGGGGGTGCGGAGGTTCCAGCCCCCGCACCCCTGGGCCTTACCACTTAAGCAATTTCAGAATTGCCGCTGTGATGAGCCCGGAGATTGTGCCCGCCAGGATGTCGCCCGCTACGACTTCAATCCTCTTGGGCTGCGCCGTAGGTTTTTGCCTGCGGCGCTTTTTCTTGCTCATGTCGTTCACCCCCTTTCTGATTATAGTATATCACTAGAGCTAGAGATAAACAAGCGTCAAAATCACTAAAGATAGAGATGTATTTTTGTGCAATGCGTCACTATCTTTAGCGATATTGAAACGGTATAATAATCATGCAAGAAGGTGGTATCGGTGCCAATTAGCTATGAAAAACTCATTAAAATCTTTGACGAACGAGGCATTACCAGCTATACAATAAAAAAGAACAATGTTATAGGGCAAGCCTCCTTGAAAAAGATCCGAGAAGGCGGGCATATTGATACCCGGACCATAGAAAGCCTGTGCCGGTATCTGAACTGCCAGCCCGGTGATCTCATGGAGTATGTTCCGGAAAATGAATAAGGAATAGGCTGGTCATTATTTGGTCATTATCAATTTGAATTGATGATTTTCACGATAGACTTCCTTGACGAAAGATACGTAAATCTTCACGATAAACACGATTTTAGACAAGATTTACGGCATTTTTGTACATGACACTCGTTCAAGTCCTGTATCGTCCACCAAAAGAAAACACCAGCCTTTGGCTGGTGTTTTCTTTTTGATTTTTGTGCGGCCCGGACTTATCCTTGCCTGGGGGAGACAAAGACGATGACAGATCAAGAGATCCAAAACGAACGGGAAAAGACCCTTTTGCTGACGGTGCTGTTTACCTTTTTCATCAGTGGCACCACCGCCCAGCCACTTGGGTCCTTTATCCCCTACCTTCGGGAGAGCTACGGTTTGAGCTACGAGGTCTCCGGGTTGCTGCTCTCCTGCCACTCCGTGGGAAATCTGCTGGCAGTGGTAGTCACCGGGTTCCTGCCGGCCCTGCTGGGGCGGCGGCGGAGCGTCCTCTTTACCTCGGTTTGGATGATCGGGGGATACCTGATCCTCCTTTCAGGGGCCCCCTGGCCGGCGGTGCTGATGGCTGGATGTCTGATGACCGGCTTTGCACGGGGCGGCAATTCCAACTTCTCCAACACCATGGTGAGCACCCTCTCCGGCTCCCTGGCCACACGGGGCTACAATCTGATCCATGGGGGCTATGCCGTGGGCGCGGTGCTGACGCCCCTTTTGCTGCTGGCCTGCCAGAAGCGCTGGCCCGCCTCCGGCTGGCGGGTGATGGCGGGGGCCCTGTGCGTGTTCGCCGGGCTTCAAGTGGTGACCTACGGCAGGATGGCGCTGCCCCCCGACCAGTTCAAGGAGCGGGGCCGGATGGACACCTCTTTTGCCCGTGAAAAGCGGTTTTGGCTGGGGGCTGTCATGCTGTTTTTCTATATGTCCGCCGAGTACGCCGTCACCGGCTGGCTGGTGACCTATTTCCAGGAGAGCGGCATCCTGCCCCTGTCCGTGGCCCAGATGATGAACAGCCTGCTGTGGCTGGATATGTTTGTGGGCCGGCTGGCGGGGGTCTGGCTGGGGGGCAGGGTCTCCCGCAATAAGCTGCTGGTGCTGGATGGGGCAGGCTTCTGCCTGTTCTTCCTCGTCATGTTCACTGCCAGGACCTCTGCGGCGGCGGTGTTGGGCATCGCCGGTCTGGGGCTTTTCATGGCGGGCATCTATCCCACCGCTTTCTCCTTTGGGGCGGAGTGCATCAGGGGCAACGACCTGGGCTCCAGCACTATGATCTTGGTGGGGAGCGTCGGAGGTATCCTCACCCCCACGGCGGTGGGCATGGTGGCCGAGCGGCTGGGTATCCGGGCGGGCATGGGCATCGTGGCGGCACTGACGGCGCTGCTGCTGGTGTCCATCGTGGTCAGCGTACTGGCTGTCCGGGAGAAACCACAGGCAGATTCTTTGTAAAAAGGTCTTGACAAAAGACGATGGGTTTTATATAATACTACTCGTCGCTGCGGGTGTAGCTCATCTGGTAGAGCGCCACCTTGCCAAGGTGGAGGTAGCGAGTTCGAGCCTCGTCACCCGCTCCAAAAAGAAAGACATTCCTTTGGGAATGTCTTTCTTTTTGGGTTCCGCCGCCTGCGGCGGCTCCACCCATTTTATTTTAAAGCCTCCCTGCGGGAACTCTCCGCTTCGCGCCCAGATTCACGCCGGACTCCCGGCGAAAGCCGATCTGCCCCCTTTTCATTGCGGGACAGAACTCACTGCCGCCATATAAAAAAGCAGAGCGCCCTTTTGGGCGCTCTGCTTTGATTTAGACGAATACCGCCTGGACCAGGAACATATACAAAAGGGTCCCGCCGAAGATGGAAATAAGGTTATTGTGCTTCCACAAGTGGAGAAGCACCACCGCCGCCACGCTGATGAGCTGGGGGAGCCAGCTGCCCAGCCCGGCGAAGGATACCGTCCGCAGACAGTAGACGATGAGCATGGCGATGACCGCCGGAGGGAGGACCTTGCCCAGGTAGAGCACCAGCTTGGGGGGGCGTTCCCCCCGGTCAAAGAGGAGAAAGGGGAGGGCCCGGGTGAGGAAGGTCACGCCAGCCATAATGGCGATGGCGGCCGCGGCATACAGAGGATTCATGCCTTCACCTCCCGTTGCTGCTCCGGCTTTTCGTCCAGCCGGTCCCGGAGGGCCAGCAGAGCTGCCACGATGACCCCCAGGGCGGGGAGAAGCATCTGCTCCTGGCCGATGAGAAGGAGGAAGAGGAGGGCAGCTCCGGCGCCGATGAGGGCGGGGAGGTGGGACTTATAGCTCTTCCACTGGTCCACGGCGATGACCACGAAGAGGGCGGTCATGGCAAAGTCGATGCCCTGGGTGTTGATGGGCAGGGCCGCGCCCAGCATCCCGCCGATGATGGAGCCGACGACCCAGTAGCAGTGGTCCAGGATGGCGATGGAGAAGTAATAGTTGTGGGGATCCACCCCCACGGGGGCCTGGGCGGAGGCCAACAGGGCGTAAGTCTCGTCGGTGAGGGAAAAGATCATGTAGAGCTTGCGGATCCCCATGCCCCGGAATTTCTCCAGCATGGACAGGCCGTAGACCAGGTGGCGGAAGTTGATGAGCAGGGTCATGAGGGCCACCTCCCCCAGGGCGGCGGATGCCGCCAGCAGAGAGACCCCAAGATACTGCCCGGATCCGGCGTAGACGGTCAGGGACATAAAGAACGCCCAGATGAAGTTGTAGCCGATGGCCTCCAGCATCAGCCCGAAGGCGATGCCGATGGCCAGATAACCCAGCAGCACCGGCAGGGTGGCGGGAAAAGCCGCGGCGAGCGCTTTGCGGTCCATGGGATGAATCCCCTCCTTTGGGAAAACGAAGCTAAGTATTTATTTTAACCACTGCGGGGAAAAAAGGCAAGAGGGAGTTGCGTCTGGGAGCGGGCCCGGGGAAAAGGGGTTCCATTTCCGAGTAAAAAAGTCTATAATGAAAAAAACTGTTTGAAGCGGGAGGCTCCCCATGGAAAAGCTGCTTTTCATTTACAATCCCCACGCCGGAAAAGGCCAGGTGCGCGGCAAGCTGGCCGGGATCCTGAACGCCTTTACCAGGGCGGGGTGCCTGGTCACTGCCTACCCCACTCAGGGCCCCGGAGACGCAGCCAAGGCGGCGGCCGCCATGGCGTTTCAGTATGACCGGGTGGCGGTCTGCGGCGGGGATGGGACCCTTCACGAGGTCATTGCCGGGCTCATGGAGCTGCCCGAGAGCTCCCGGCCCCCGGTGGGGTATCTTCCCGCCGGCACCACCAACGACTACGCCCGGAACCTGTCCCTCCCCAAGGGGATGGAGGATATGGCGGCGGTGGCCGCCGGGGGCGTGCCCCGGCCGGTGGATATCGGACGGCTGGACGACCAATACTTTATCTACGTGGCCGCCTTCGGGGCCTTTACCGACGTGGCCTACAATACGCCCCAGCAGTTCAAAAACATGTTCGGCCATCTGGCCTATGTGCTCAAGGGGGTGGCGGAGTTCGCCAACCTGAAGGGCTACCAGCTCCGGGTGGACCACGACGGCGGGGTGCTGGAGGGGGAATACCTCTACGGCATGGTGAGCAATACGGTCTCCGTGGGGGGGCTCATCGGCCTGCCCGCCGACGAGGTGGCCCTGGACGACGGCCTGCTGGAGGCGGTGCTGGTGCGGATGCCCAAAAACGCCATGGAGCTCCAGGCCGCCATCCACGGTCTGGCCCGGCAGGAGTACAGCCCGGAGAGCGGCATCGTGGGGCTCCACTCCTCCCGCTTCCAGATCACCTGTGCCGAGCCGGTGCCCTTCACGCTGGACGGGGAGTACGGCGGCGCCTACACCTCGGCGGACATCGGGGCGGTCTCCCGGCCGGTCACCATTGTCTACGGAGCGTAATCCATATGAGTTTTGATTATAGTGCCGGAATCTATGATGTGGCCGTCATCGGGGCGGGCCACGCGGGCATTGAGGCCGCCCTGGCCTGCGCCCGGCTGGGGCTTAGGACCCTGTGCTTTACCATCAATCTGGATGCGGTGGGCAACATGCCCTGCAACCCGGCCATCGGCGGCACCGGGAAGGGCCACCTGGTCCGGGAGATTGACGCCCTGGGGGGTGAGATGGCCAAGACCGCCGACCAGGCCTGCATCCAGTACCGGGTGCTGAACAAGGGCAAGGGCCCCGCCGTCTGGTCCCTCCGGGCCCAGGCCGACCGGCGGCGGTACCAGGAGATCATGAAGCACACTCTGGAGCGCCAGGAAAACCTGTGGGTGAAGCAGGGGGAGATCACCGATATCCTCACGGATGAAAGAGGGGCGGTCTCCGCCGTCCGCACTGACCACGGGGCGGTCTACGGGGTGCGGGCGGCCATCGTCTGCACCGGCACCTATCTGGCGGGGCGGACCATTGTGGGGGAGGTGACCCGGGAGAGCGGCCCCGACGGTATGGCCGCCGCCGGGGGGCTGTCCGGGTGCCTGCAAAGGCTGGGGGTGACCCTCCGCCGCTTCAAGACGGGGACGCCCCCCCGGGTGAACCGCCGGAGCGTGGACTTCTCCAAGATGGAACTCCAGCCGGGGGACGAGACCCCGGTACCCTTCTCCTTCTCCACTGCCGAACCCCCGGAAAACCAGGCGGTTTGCTGGTTGACCTACACCACGGAGGAGACCCACGCGGTCATCCGGGACAACCTGGACCGTTCCCCCCTCTTTTCCGGGGTCATCGAGGGGGTGGGGCCGAGGTACTGCCCCTCCATCGAGGACAAGGTGGTCCGCTTCGCCGACAAGCCCCGGCACCAGCTCTTCGTGGAGCCCATGGGCCTGAATACCGAGGAACTGTACATCCAGGGCTTCTCCTCCTCCCTCCCCGAGGAGGTACAGGTGAAGATGCTCCACACCATCCCCGGCCTGGAAAAGGCCGAGATGACCCGGTGCGCCTACGCCATCGAGTACGACTGCGTGGACCCTACCGAACTGCGCCCCACCCTGGAGCACAAAAAAGTCCCCGGCCTTTACGGGGCGGGGCAGTTCAACGGCTCCTCGGGCTACGAGGAGGCCGCCGCCCAGGGGCTAATGGCGGGCATCAACGCGTCCATGAAACTGCTGGGCCGGGAGAGCGTGGTGCTGGGCCGGGAGCAGGGCTATATCGGGGTGCTCATCGACGACCTGGTGACCAAGGGCACCAATGAGCCCTACCGCATGATGACCTCCCGGACGGAGTACCGACTTCTTCAGCGCCAGGACAACGCCGACCGGCGGCTGGCGGGGGTGGGCCACGGCGTGGGGCTGGTGAGCGACGAAGACTACCAAAAGGTGCTGGACAAGTACGCCGCCGTGGACGCCGAGATGGCCCGGCTGGAGAAGACCGGCACCCCCCAGGGGAAGCTGGCCGACCTGCTGCGGCGGCCGGAGAACACCTATGAGAGCCTGGCTCCCCTGGACCCCCACCGCCCCGACCTGCCCCGGGCGGTGACCGAGGCGGCGGAGATCGAGATCAAATACGCCGGGTACATCCGCCGCCAGGAGCGGCAGGTGGAGGAGATGCGCAAGCTGGAGCGGCGGCCCCTGTCTCCGGAGCTGGATTATGCCTCCATGCAGGGGCTGCGGCTGGAGGCCCGGCAGAAGCTGGCCCAGATCCGGCCGCTGAACCTGGGGCAGGCCAGCCGGGTGTCCGGGGTGAGCCCGGCGGATATCGCGGCGCTGATGGTGTATTTGGAGAAGGGGTAAGGGAAGGGGCTTCGGTTTTGCGGTTCCTGTGTGCACCTTGGAAGGTGCGGCCTTCTGGGGGATGTTTCTTTTCCCGAGGAAAAGAAACACCGCCCCAGCCCCCCAAAGAAAAGTCTTTGGTGCAGCCTTGCGCGCAGTTTCCCTTTTTAGTAGAAGGTCTACTGCTTATTGTCAGGAGGAAAAGCACGGGAGCGTCTGTGCGACCCGTGGTCCCTCTAGCGCCGCTCGGCCGCTGACGTGTGCTTGACAGAAGGGTGGTCCTTAGCCTTCCCCTGGGGGAAGGTAGTAGCCCGGAGGGCTGACGGATGAGGGGAACTGAGGAAACAAAGAAAGGCCCTGCTACACTGATAAGTTCCCCTCATCAGTCTGCTTCGCAGACAGCTTCCCCCAGGGGAAGCCTATTTTCTCCTACCTAGGCGCGCCAATGAGTTGCAACTGCTGGCGGTACAGTAGTACCCAGCGGCAGCGGCGCAAAGAGGAGCAGGAGTTGACAGATGTGGACGCCGGTTGATAGGAGCTACCAGTTATAGATTTAGTTTATCGCTTTTCTTTGGCCTCCACCGCAGCGTTCAGAAAACTTGCCGGTGGCAAGTTTTTAGCGTAGGCTGGCCGACTATGCCGGACAGGGCTCTGTTCTTGAGAACATAAACCGGGTTTGGGCCCCGCAGGGCGCAACCCCATGCCCCCCCTGAGGGCGGACAAGCCCAACCCAAGCGATGAAAGGAGCGCCCCTATGCCCAAGCCCAAGGTGGTGCTGGGCCTCTCCGGCGGAGTGGACTCCGCCGTGGCGGCCCGGCTCCTCAAAAAAGACTACGACGTGACCGCCCTCTATCTCTCCATCGGCCCCGAGGCCGCCGGGGAGCGGGACGCCGCCCGGGTGGCGGGGGAGCTGGACATCCCCTTCCGGGTGATGGACATTTCCGACGCCCTGGAGCGCCACGTGAAGGCCCCCTTCGCCGCCGACTACCTCTCGGGCCGCACCCCCCTGCCCTGTGCCCGCTGTAACCCCCTGGTGAAGTTCCCCGCCCTGGCTGCCCTGGCCGACGAGCTGGGGGCGGAGTACGTGGCCACCGGCCACTACGCCCGGAGGGGGACCTCCCCGGAGGGGCGGGCCCTCCTTTTGAAGGGCGCGCCCGCCAACGACCAGTCCTATATGCTCTCCCGGCTGCCCCAGGAGCTATTACGCAGAGTGATTTTCCCCCTGGGTGATTACGACAAGTCCGCCGTCCGCGGACTGGCACGGGAATTTGGTATCCCAGTGGCGGACAAGCCGGACTCCATGGAGATCTGCTTCATCCCCGACAACGACTACGCCGCCTGGCTGGAGCGCCGGGGGGGCACCCCGCCCGCCGGGGACTTTATCGGCCCCGACGGCGGGATTTTAGGCCGCCACGGCGGCGTCCACCGCTACACCCTGGGCCAGGGCCGGGGGCTGGGGGTGTCCGGCCCCCACCGGTACTACGTGTCCAAAATCGACCCGGAGGCCAACACTGTCACCCTCTCCGACGGCTCCGACTTGATGGCGGAGACGGTCTTCTGCGGGGAGCCAAACTGGATCGCTATTCCGGACCTCACCGGCCCCAGGGAGGTCACCGCCCGGTTCCGACACGCCAGGACTGAGACTCCCTGCACCATCTCCCCCCGGGACGGCGGGGTGCTGGTGGAGGCCCACGCCCCCGTCCGGGCCCCCACCCCCGGCCAGTTGGCGGCGTTTTACGACTGCGACACCGTGGTGGGGAGCGCGTGGATTATAAAATAAAAAAGCGCCCGGCCTGATGAAAAGGCCGGGCGCTTTGTATTACCCTTGCTGCTGCTGTATCTCTTTTTCCCGGCGGCTGAGGATGCGGGGGAAGCGCCAGAAGAAGATGATGCCGGTGGTGAGGGAGGCGCAGATGTCGGCCACCGGCTCGGCCAGCCACACGGCGAAGACCTTGTCGGCCAGGAACTGGGGCAGGATGAACACCAGGGGGATGAGGAGGATGATTTTTCTGAGGAGGGCCAGGAAGAGGGAGACCTTGGCCTCCCCCAGGGCCACGAAGGTCTGCTGGCAGGAGAACTGGACTCCCAGGGCGAAGAGCCCGGCGAAGTAGACGTGCATGGTCCGGTCGGCCACCTCCACCAGGGCGGGCTTGTCGTTGAAGATGGCGATGAAGATATTGGGGAAGAGCTGCACCAGGGCGAAGGCGGTGACCGAGTAGATGACCCCGCTGATGAAGAGGAGCCGGAAGGCCTTTTTCACCCGGTCCAGGTTGCCCGCGCCGTAGTTGAAGCCCACGATGGGCTGGGCCCCTTGGGCCAGGCCCATGAAGGGCATGGTGATGACCTGCATCACCGAAGAGGCGATGGTCATGGCTCCCACGTACACGTCCCCGCCGTAGGTCCGCAGGGAGGAGTTGAAGGAGATGTTCACCAGGCTCTCGGTGGACTGCATGATGAAGGGGGAGATGCCGATGGCCACCACCGGCAGCAGCACCGAGGGCTTGAGCCGCAGGTATTTGAGCCGCAGCTTGAGCTGGGTCTTCTTCCCCCGGAGGAAGAGGAGCACCCACAGGGCGGACACGGTCTGGGCAATAATGGTGGCCCAGGCGGCCCCCGCCACCCCCATGTCGAAGCCGAAGATAAAGATGGGGTCCAGCACGATGTTGCACACCGCCCCGATGACCACCGTCAGCATGGAGGTCATGGAGAAGCCCTGGGTGGTGATGAAGTTGTTGAGGCCCAGGGAGAGGAGGACGGACACCGTGCCCCAGAGGTAGACGGTGAGATAGCCGGTGGCGTAGCCGATGGTGTTCTCGCTGGCGCCGAAGAGGAAGAGGAGGGGCCGCTGGAAGGTCAGGAACACCGCCGTGGAGAGGACGGACATGAGGAGCAGGAGGGCGGTACAGCCCCCAAGGATGGCCTCGGCCCCGGCGATGTCTCCCTCGCCCATGCGGATGGCGGCCCGGGAGCCGCCGCCCATGCCGGCCAGGGCGGAGAGGGCGGAGATGAACATGATGATGGGGAAGGCCACCCCCAGGCCGGTGAGGGCCAGGTCCCCCACCCCCTCCATGTGGCCGATGTACATCCGGTCCACAATGTTGTAGAGGGCATTCACCAGCTGGGCGGTGACGGCCGGGACGGCCAGCTTCACCATCAGACGCCCCACCGGGGCTGTGCCAAGCGCGTTTTTGTCTTCCATGGTTAAATTTGTGCCTCCTCGCCTTCCAGGAAATAGGTGGCCTCCATGTCGGCCACCGACAGGGCGAAGGCCAGGGGGTATTTCTCCAAAGCCTGCCCCACCAGGCGGCTGTCCTCCCCGCCGGAGAAGCCCATGTGCCAGCGGATGGCCATGGCCTCCTCCCGCTTGAGCTTCATGAAGCCGGAGATGATGTAGACGGACTTTTCCCCGTGTCCGTAGGGGAGGGGGTCCTCATAGTAGAAGGTGGGCACCTTCTCCCAGGCGCCGGTGACCTCGTTCTTCACGTTCCGGGTGCCCGCCTTGTAGCAGCCGATCTTGCACAGGTCGTGGAGGAGGGCGGCGATGGCGGCGCTCTCGGGGGGCACCTCCAGCCCGTAGAGCTCCTGGACCCGCTCCCGGGCCAGGTAGTCGGTCAGGCAGTGGTAGACGTTGAGGCTGTGGTCGCACAGCCCACCCACGTAGGCCCCGTGGAACCGGGCCGAGGCGGGGCAGGTAAAGAAGTCCGATTTGTTCTCTAAGTAGTCCAGCAGGGCGTCGGCGCCCTCCCGGTGGATGAGCTCCTGGTAGAGCTCGATAAATTCTTCTTTTCCGCTCATGGTATTCTCCTTTTTGCAGTGATTTCATCAGGGGTCCGTTCCGCTGCCGGACCGGGGCAGGGGGGGTGCGGCCCATTGCGCAAACAGTTTCAAATATAACTGTTATTATATCATGCCGGAGGCAAAAAGGGAACCACTTTGCGGCCTTCACCCCCCACTTCTTTTCGCCATAGGATGGGCGGAAGGAGTGATACTATGGACCTTGTTTCCGCCCTCGCGGCGGGTATAATATTTGCTCTGGCCTGTAATCTGGACACAGTGCTGGTGGCGGTGGGCCAGGGCGCACGGGGAGACCGGCTGGGAGCCAAAGCGGCCCTTGTGGTGGCGGGGGTCACCACCGCCGTCACCTTCCTCTCCCTGGCCCTGGGGGCGGTGGGCGCCGCCCTCCTGCCCGAGGCGGTGGGGGAGCGGCTGGGGGGCCTGGCCCTTACGGCCATGGGCCTTTGGTACTTATTGGACGCCCTGCGGGGCAAGACCAACGCCCCGGCGGCGGACAGCAGAAGCTGGGTGGCCCTGGCCGCCGCCCTGGCGGTGAACAACGCCGGGGTGGGGGTGGCCGCCGGGATCACTGGGATGTCTCCCTTTTTGGCCTCCGGGTGCAATTTTTTCGTGACCCTGGCCGCCCTGGTGTGGGGGCGGAGGCTGGGCCGGAAGCTGGCGGGGTGGAGCGCCCTGGCCCTGCCCGTGTCGGGGGCCCTCCTGGTGGCCCTGGGGCTGTGGCAGCTTGTGTGAAGAGAAGAAAAAGGGTATAATAGCCCAAACGGCTATCATATGGGAGTTTACATCGATACCCCGGCGGCGCTCTGCGCCCGCGGCATCCTGCCCCCATTTCTGCGCCAAGACAAGGAGTAAGCCTATGTACGAGAGATTGATCCTCCCCAACGGAGTTCGGATCCTGACCGAACACGTCCCCGGTGTGCGGTCCGCAGCCCTGGGTGTCTGGGTGGGGGTGGGCTCCCGGCGGGAGACCAACGCCGACAGCGGCGCCGCCCATTTTATCGAGCATATGTCCTTCAAGGGCACCGCCCGCCGCTCGGCGGCGGTGCTGGCCGAGGAGATGGACGCCATCGGCGGGCAGATGAACGCCTACACCACCAAGGAGGACACGGTGTATTACGCCTGGGTGCTGGACACCCATTTGGCCCAGGCCGCCGACATCCTGTGCGACATGCTCTTCTGTTCCAAGTTCGACGAGGCCGACGTCCAGACCGAGCGGGGGGTCATCCTGGAGGAGATGGGGATGTACGCCGACAACCCGGAGGATCTGTGCGCCGAACGGCTGTCGGCGGCGGTGTTCAAGGGCTCCGCCCTGGCCCGGCCCATCCTGGGCCGGAAGTCCACCCTGGAGAAGATGACGGGGGAGGGGCTGCGGGCCTGGCAGAAGGCCCACTACGTGCCCTCGGAGCTGGTGGTGAGCCTGGCGGGGAGCTTTACGGACCGGGACGTGGAAGCCCTGGCCCAGCGGTTTGCCGGCCTGGAGGGGGAGCCCCTCCCCGGGCTGCGGCCCGCCGCCTATATCCCCGCCTTCACTGTGAAGAAAAAGGCCGCCGAGCAGAACCACCTGACCCTGGCCTTCCCCGGCCTGTCCCTGGGGGACCTTCGCCGGTTCACGCTCCAGCTCCTCTCCTCCGTCCTGGGAGGCGGCATGTCCTCCCGGCTGTGGCAGAAGGTGCGGGAGGAGAGCGGGCTTTGCTACTCGGTGTACTCCTACGGCGCGGGCCATGCCGACCTGGGCCTCTTCGCCATCTATACCGCCACCGGGGCGGACACCGAGGCCGAGGCCCTCAAAACCATCGCCCGGGAGACCCGGCGGTTCGCGGCGGAGGGGGTCACCCCCGCCGAGCTGGACCGGGCCCGGGAGCAGTCCAAGGCCAACGTGTTGATGGGGCTGGAGTCCACCCAGTCCCGGATGAGTGCCCTGGGCCGGGGGGAGCTGCTCACCGGGGAGGTCCTCTCCACCGAGGAGGTCATCGCCGCCTACGACGCCGTGACGGCGGAGGACGTGCGGGCCCTGGCGGCAGAGCTGCTGGACTTTGACCGGGTCTCCCTCTCCGCCGTGGGGCGGGTGGGGAGCGAGGAGCGGTACCGGGAACTGCTGAACGGATAAATAAGGGAGAGGGGGCCGCTTGGGCGGCCCCCTCTCTCTCCAGCTTGTCGCAAAACCTGTATTTTAGGGCTCCCTTTCGATCTGCGGCGGGGGAGCGCGAGGGGGCGGCAGCCCGCCTCGCATGGGATCAAATGCCCCGAAAAGCCTGCGTCAGCAGGCGTTCGGCGAGCGAAGCGAGGACTTTTCCGGGGCTTTGCCCCGGGAAAGTAACGGCATTGAGAAGGCTGTCGAAAAAGTCCAAAGGACTTTTCCGACAGCCTGAAGAGAGGGGGCCGCTTAAGCGGTCCCCTCTCTTATTTCAGCCCGAACTGCTCCAGCCGGAGCAAGATTTCCGTGTTGGTGAGCTTCCTGCCCATCCGCTCCCGGAACTCATAGCTCTTCTGCTTCCCGGCGTCCCGGAGGGCGGCCAGCTCTTGGGACAGCGCGCCCTGTCCGTCCCGGACGCTCTCGTAAAAGTCCTCGAACCGGCCCAGCCGCTCCAGGGCGGCGGGGAGGTCGGCGGCGGAATAGCCCGCTTCGGTCTTTTGGGTCAGACGGTCCATGAACTGCCTCCTTGTAGGGAACGGCGCTCCCCCGGTGGGGGAGCGCCGTTTGACGGATGAGATGGGAATCAGCCGCCCTTGGTGGCGGTGACGGCGGCGGAGGTGTCGATGGTCAGCACCCCGTCGGCCACGGTGGCGGCGGCGCCCAACAGGGCGTTGAGGCCCTCGGCGGTGACATAGTAGTTGCCGCTGTGGAGAAGGGCGGAGACCTCCACGGGGGCGCCGTCCACGGTGACGGAGAGGGTGACGGGGGCGGCCATGGGGACGGCCTCGGGCATGGCCAGGGCCTCGTCGGCGTAGACCTCGCCCTTGGTGATGACCACGCCGTCGCTCCACGCCACGTTGAAGGCCAGGCTGGTGCCCTTCAGGATGGTGGCCATATCACGCAGGCGGTAGTAGCTGGTGCCCGCCTCGTCCGTGCCGGCGGCGGCGGAGTAGATGCTGCCGCCCACGACGACGTTGTTGGCCTCGTTGAGGTTGATGCTCTTGGCGTAGGGGGCGGCCAGCTCGCCGGCGTTGATTTTCTCAATGTAGGCGGCCCGGGCGGGGTTGTCCAGCTGCAGGTCCACGCCGGTGATCTTCCAGTTGTTGTCCACCTCGGGAGCCACGGGGGAGTGCTCGGCGAAGTAGGCCACGATCATGTCCCGGATGGAGTTGGAGGACTCCCACTCCTTCTTGCCCTCGATGAGGCCGCCGGCCTTCAGGGCGGAGGAGTAGCGGTAGTTGTTCACCGCCAGGGTGAGGGTCTGGTCGTCCTTGAGGGGCTCGCCCTTGAACATCACGTTCTCGATGCGCTCACCCTTGGGCTTGGAGAGGTTGATCTCGTAGTCCACCCCGGCGAACATGTCGTAGAGGTAGCCGGGATACTCCGGGTCGAAGCTGATGTTGATGTCGCCGGGGACCCACTGGTTGTAGCACTCGGCGGACCACTCCATGTAGGCCTTCAGCTCCTTGCCGGTGACGGTGACCCGGTAGAGGGTGTTGTCGAACTTATAGATATCGAAGATGTTGCCGTAGTTGATGTTGCCCTCGGGCAGGTCGCTGGTGTCCTTGAAGAGGGCGGCGGCGGACACATCGGCCTGGGCGTTCTCCATCTGGATCTTATTGATGAGGTCCATGACGGCGGTGTCCCGCAGCTTGCCCTCGGGCAGGCCGCGGATCTCGTCCTCGGGCTGGAACTTGGCGGTGGTGACGCCCAGAGGCTCCCCCTGCTCGCCGTCCTCGCCGGTGCCGCCCTTGATGTAGTCGATGGTCTTCTGGTGGGACTCGGCCACCAGGGGGATGTCGCGGATGGCCTGGCTGGGGGCGGTGTTGGCCATGTCCACCACGTCCACGGTGGCGCTGACCACGTTGTTGTCGGCGTCCAGGGTCAGGTCGAAGCGGGCGATGTCACGGCCGCCGTTGCGCACGCCGCCGATGGGCACCGCGCCCTGCTTGTCCTTGACCACCACGTGGTTGTGGGCCACCTGGAGCACGTCGATCTCCGGGTTGTCGTCCAGGAGCTTCTGGGCGGAGTCGGAACCGTTGTCCTCGTCAAACTCGGCGTACATGCCCATGTGGGCGGAGACCACGATGACGTCGGCCTTATCGCCGATCTCGGCAATGGCCTTCTTCACGGCGGTGTTGGCGGCCTCGAAGGTGCAGCCCTCGATGCCCTCCTTGCCGCCGTCCCAGATGGGCACGTCGGGGGTCACGACGCCGATGACGGCCACCTTCACGCCGTCCTTCTCCACGATGGTCCAGCCCGCGCCGGTGACGAAGTCGCCCTTGGCGTTGCGGACGTTGGCGGCCAGCACGGGGAAGTCGGCCTGGCCCAGGATTTTGTTCATGGTCTCAATGCCCCAGTTGAACTCGTGGTTGCCCAGGGTCATGGCGTCATAGCCCATGAAGTTCATGGCGGCGATGACCGGGTGGGCCTCGTCGGGGGTCTTGTTGTAGATGTCGTCGGTCATGATGGTGCCCTGGATGTCGTCGCCGGCGTCAATGAGGATGGTGTTGGGGTTTTCCTCCCGGACCTGCTGGATGTAGGTGTACAGCCGGGACATGCCGTTGTTGGTGCTCTCCAGGTCGTCCTCGTAGGAGTAGCCCCAGATGTTGCCGTGCATGTCGGAGGTGCCCAGGATGGTGAGGTGCTTCTCGCCCTCTTCGGCGGCGAAGGCGGCGGGGAGGGTGCCGGCCAGCATGGTGACGGCCAGGGCGCCCGCCAGGAGTTTGCGGAGACGGTTTTTCATTGGTGTATCGCTCCTTTCTCGTGTACCCAAATCAGGTTGGGAAGATAAAATAAGTGTACACGGTTTGACGGTAAAAATCAATTCTCATTTGGTAAAATTCCGCCCATCAACACCTGCACCCCCGCCGCCGCCAGGAGGGCGAGGGGGGACGTGTCCGGCGACAGGGCCAGGGGCCACTCCTGGGGCTCCGCCGCCCGGCCGTCCAGGGTCACCAGCCCCCGCTGGAGGGCGGCCACGACTCCGTGGTCCGAGAGGCTGGAGAAGGTCAGGTCGTCCCGGGGGGCGGGGCCGTAGGTGACGGCGGCGTCACACCGCAGGACCCGCAGGAGGGGGGCGGCGGCGCCGGGGAGGAGGGCCGCGCGGCACGCCAGGTTCCCCGCCCCCGCCCAGCCCACCGCCCGGGGGGACACCGCCAGCAGGTCCAACGCCAGGCCGGAGAAGTCCGCCGGGTGGCTCCCCCGGACCACCCGGGCGGGGAGGGCCCAGCTCTCCCGGTTGGCCTCCACCAGGTCGGCAAGGCCGTCGTCCCGCTCCCAAATTCCGATCAAAGTCAAAAATACCCACCTCTTTTGGGTCAGCTTGCCCAAGGAGGTGGGTATTTTATGCGCGGAGAAAGGGCCTTCCCCTTGGGGGAAGGTGGCCCAGTCAGCAGACTGGGCCGGATGAGGGGAACCTTTCATCATGCTGCCACGTTCCCCTCATCAGCCCGCTGCGCGGACAGCTTCCCCCCAGGGGAAGCCTTTTAGGGCTTTTTCTTATACGGCGTGCCCGTCAGGGGCAGGCTGGTCTGGAACTCCCCGTTCCAGTTGTAGTAGGCCAGCTGCACCGCTGGGGGGGTGGGGATGGAGCAGATTTCCCCGATGCCCTTGGCCCCGCAGGCCAGCTCCGAGTGGCTCTTGCCCACGATGAGAGCGGTGACGTCCGGGGTCTTGTCCGCCCGGAAGAGCCCCAGGGAGGCGTAGACCGCCTTGGGGCGGCCGTTTTCCAGGGGGAAGTCCTCGGTGAGGGCGTAGCCCAGGCTCATCACCACGCCGCCCTCGATCTGGCCCTCCACGCTCACCGGGTTCACCGCCCGGCCCACGTCGTGGGCGGCCACCACCCGCTTGAGGGTGCCGTCCTCGTTGAGCTCCACCAGATGGGTGGCATAGCCGTAGGCGATGTGGCTGACGGGGTGCTCCCGGTCGGAGCCCAGCTTGTCGGTGATGCCGGTGTACTCCTGGTGGAAGTCCACCCCCTCCACGGCGTCCAGGGTACGGCCCTCCAGGGCCCACTTGAGTTCGGTGGCCGCCCTTCTGGTGGCCTCGCCGGTGAAGAGGGTCTGGCGGGAGGCGGTGGTGTTGCCCGAGTTGGGGGCGATGGAGGTGTCGGGGTCGTCCCACACCACTTGGGCGGGGGCGAGGCCCGTGGTCTCGCAGACGATTTGGCACAGGACGGTGCCCAGGCCCTGGCCGATGCAGGCGGCGGAGGTGCGGATGTGGACCACGCCCTTTTCAATGTGGAGGGTGCACCGGCCCGTGTCGGGGATGCCCACCCCCAGGCCGGAGTTCTTCATGGCGCAGGCGATGCCCGCCTTGGGGTTGGCCTCGTAATAGGGCCGCACCGCGTCCAGGGTCTCCACCAGGGCGGTGGACTCGTCGGCGATCTGGCCGTTGGGGAGGGTCTGGCCGGGGCGGATGGCGTTGCGGTAGCGGATCTCGAAGGGGGAGATGCCCACCAGCTCGGCCAGCTTGTTCAGGTTGCACTCGCTGGCGAAGACGCTCTGGGTCACGCCGAAGCCCCGGAAGGCCCCGCAGGGGGGATTGTTGGTGTAGTAGGCCTTGCCGTCGATGTCGATGTCCTGGTAATTGTAGGGCCCGGCGGCGTGGGTGCAGGCCCGCTGGAGGACGGGGCCGCCCAGGGAGGCGAAGGCCCCGGTGTCGGTGAGGAGGGTTGCCCTCATGGCGGTGATGTAGCCGTTCTCGTCGCAGCCGGTGGTGACCTCCATCTCGAAGCCGTGGCGCTTGGGGTGGCAGAGCATGGACTCCTTCCGGGTCATAAACATCTTCACGGGCCGCTGGGTCAGCAGGGCCAGCACGGCGGCGTGGTGCTGGACGGACATGTCCTCCTTGCCGCCGAAGCCGCCGCCCACCGCCTTAGCCACCACGCGGACCAGGTCGGGGTTGAGGCCGGTGGCGTCGGCGCACTCCCGCTTGGTCTGGTAGATGCCCTGGTCCCCCGACCAGATGACCACACCGTCGTTCTCCGGTGCGGCCACGGCGGTCTCCGGCTCCAGAAAGGCGTGCTCGGTGGGGGGCGTGTGGTATTTGGTGGTGACCACGTATTTGCTGGCCTTCAGCTTGCCCTCGGCGTCGCCGCGGACCAGGTGCTCGTGGGAGAGGAGGTTGCCCCCCTCCTGGATCTGGGGGGCGTCGGGGGCCATGGCCTCATAGACCGAGAGGACGGGGGTCAACACCTCGTAGTCGATTTTGACGAGGGCCCGGGCGGCGTCCAGGGCCTCCCGAGTCTCGGCGGCCACCAGGACGATGGGGTCGCCGCAGAAGTGGACCTCGCCCCCCACGGGCACCAGCACCCACTGGTCCCGCTTCAGGTGGCCCACCTTGAGCTCTCCGGGCAGGTCGGCGGCGGTGACCAGGCGTACCACGCCGGGGACCTTTTCCGCCTCAGTGAGGTCGATGGCCTTGACGATGGCCCTGGGGTAATCGGAGCGCACCGCCCCGCCGTAGAGCATCCCCTCCATGCGGATGTCGTCGGTGTACTCCGCCGCGCCGACGGCCTTGGCGGGGGCGTCCACCCGGGGGAGGTTCTCCCCCACGGCGCCGGTGAAGTCCTCGTGGGGGACGGGGGCATCCTCCCGGAAGAGCTTGCCCGCCAGCAGGATGGCGTCCACCACCTTCTTATAGCCGGTGCAGCGGCAGACGTTGTTGCGGATGGCCAGCTTGGCCTCCTGCCGGGTGGGGTCTGGGTTGGCGTCCAGCAGGGCCTTGGCGCTCATCACCATGCCGGGGGTGCAGAAGCCGCACTGGACCGCCCCGCAGTGGGTAAAGGCGTAGGCGTAGACGTCCTTCTCCCGGTCGGTCAGACCCTCGCAGGTCAGGACGTGCTTTCCCTCCAGCTGGGAGGTCTTCTGGACGCAGGACTTGGCCGCCTTGCCGTCGATGACCACGGTGCAGGTGCCGCAGCCGCCCTCGGAGCAGCCGTTCTTCACGGACGTGAGGTCCAGGTCCTCCCGCAGGAAGGTCATGAGCTTGACGTCCTTGTCCGTGGAGACGGTTTTGCCATTGACAGTAAAGGTGTACATATCTGTGCCCCTCCTTATGTTCGTGCCTCCAGTGTATCACCAAAAAACCCTGGCGGCAACAGCAAACGTATCGTCAAAATAGACAAAAATCTAAAAAACTTTTAGGTCATAGAAAAATTTTTCTGAAAACCCCTTGACTTGCGCCGTGGGGATGGTATGATAAGGCCAGAATCAAAGAACGAGCGGATATGGAGGGGTTTCATGGAGCAGATCAAATGGGTGGAAAACCACCTGCCGAAAAGCGAGGACAAAAACCTGGAGGTCATGTCCCTGGAAAACGTGGCCAAGGCCAGGGCGTTTCACCAGAGCTTTCCCCAGTACACGGTGACGCCGCTGGCGAAGCTGGACGGCATGGCCGGGGAGCTGGGCCTGGGCGGGCTCTACGTGAAGGACGAGAGCTACCGCTTCGGCCTCAACGCCTTCAAGGTGCTGGGCGGCTCCTTCGCCATGGCCCGGTACATCGCCCAGAAGACGGGCAAGGACGTGTCCGAGACCACCTATGATTACCTCACCAGCGACAAGCTGCGCCAGGAGTTCGGCCAGGCCACCTTCTTCACCGCCACCGACGGCAACCACGGCCGGGGCGTGGCCTGGGCGGCCAACAAGCTGGGCCAGAAGGCCGTGGTACATATGCCCAAGGGCAGCGTCAAGACCCGCTTCGACAACATCGCCAAGGAGGGCGCCGCCGTCACCATCGAGGAGCTCAACTACGACGACTGTGTGCGCCTCGCCGCCAAGGAGGCCGACGAGACCCCCAACGGCGTCATCGTCCAGGACACCGCCTGGGACGGCTACGAGGAAATTCCCGCCTGGATCATGCAGGGCTACGGCACTATGGCCGACGAGGCCAACGAGCAGCTGAACGCCGCCGGCGTGGCCCGGCCCACCCACGTGTTCATCCAGGCCGGCGTGGGGAGCCTGGCCGGGGCGGTCCAGGGCTACTTCGCCAACAAGTACCCCGACAACCCGCCCAAGGTGGTGGTGATGGAGGCCCGGGTGGCCGACTGCCTCTACCGGGGGGCCGAGGCCGCCGACGGGGCCATCCGGATGGTGGGGGGCGCCCTCCAGACCATCATGGCCGGTCTGGCCTGTGGCGAGCCCAACACCATCTCCTGGGATATCCTGAAAAACCACGTGTCCGTCTTCGCCTCCTGCCCCGACTGGGTGGCGGCCAAGGGCATGCGGATGCTCTCCGCCCCCGTGAAGGGGGACCCCCAGGTGGTCTCCGGCGAGTCCGGGGCCGTGGGGATGGGGGTCATCTCCACCATCATGACCGACCCGGCCTACGCCGAGCTGAAAGCGGCCCTGGGCCTGGACGAGAAGAGCCAGGTGCTCATGTTCTCCACCGAGGGGGACACCGACCCCGTGAATTACAAGAAAATCGTCTGGAACGGGGCCTATCCCAACGATTGAAAAAGGCTTCCCCTTGGGGTCGGCTGGCCGTTGGCGGCTCTGCCGCTTACGGACAGCTCATGCCCTGCGGGTAGAAGCTGGCAGCCGAAGGCTGACTGATGAGGGGAACGGCGGGAAAAGCACGACATTGTGTTAAACGGCAGGCTCCCCTCATCCGGCCCTGCGAGGCCACCTGAAGGTGAATTGCCCCGCAGGGGCAAGAGAGGCCACCCTGGGGTGTCCCCCAGGGGAAGGCTGAATGGAAACAACATATATTAAATGGAGGTTGACATAAATGGATTTCGAAGCCATCAAGAAGGCGGCCGCGGGCTATCAGGCCGACATGAACAAGTTCCTCAGGGACCTCATCGCCATCCCCGGCGAGAGCGCCGACGAGAAGGGCCACGTCATGCGCATCAAGGAAGAGATGGAGAAGGTGGGCTTTGACGAGGTGGTCATCGACGGCATGGGCAACGTCATGGGCTATATGGGTTCTGGCAAGACCCTCATCGCCTTCGACGGCCACATCGACACCGTGGGCATCGGCAACAAGAACAACTGGAAGTTCGACCCCTATGAGGGCTTCGAGGACGACACCCAGATTGGCGGCCGGGGCGGCTCCGACCAGCTGGGCGGCACCGTCTCCGCCGTCTACGGCGCCAAAATCATGAAGGATTTGGGCCTGCTGAACGACAAGTTCAAGATTCTGGTCGTCGGCTCCGTCCAGGAGGAGGACTGCGACGGCCTGTGCTGGCAGTACATTATCAACGAGGATAAAGTCCGTCCCGACTTCGTGGTCTCCTCCGAGCCCACCGACGGCGGCATCTACCGGGGCCAGCGGGGCCGCATGGAAATCCGCATCGACGTCAAGGGCGTCTCCTGCCACGGCTCCGCCCCTGAGCGGGGGGACAACGCCATCTACAAGATGGCCGACATCCTCCAGGACGTGCGGGCCCTTAACGAGAACCCCGCCGACGACCCCCACGTCAAGGGCCTGGCCAAGATGCTCCTCAAGGAGTTCAACCCCGAGTGGGAGGAGGCCAACTTCCTGGGCCGGGGCACCGTCACCACCTCCGAGATCTTCTTCACCTCCCCCAGCCGCTGCGCCGTGGCCGACAGCTGCGCCGTGTCCCTGGACCGCCGCATGACCGCCGGCGAGACTTGGCAGAGCTGCCTGAAGGAAATTGAGGACCTGCCCGCTGTCAAGAAGTACGCCGCCGACGTGAAGGTCTCCATGTACGAGTACGCCCGTCCCTCCTGGACCGGCCTCACCTACCCCATCGAGTGCTACTTCCCCACCTGGGTGCTGCCCAAGGACCACAAGGTTACCAAGGCCATGGAGAAGGCGTACACCAGCCTCTTCGGTGACGCCCGCATCGGCGCCCCCGAGACCCTGGCCATGCGCACCGCCCGCCCCCTCACCGACAAGTGGACCTTCTCCACCAACGGCGTGTCCATCATGGGCCGCAACGGCATCCCCGTCATCGGCTTCGGCCCCGGCGCGGAGGCCCAGGCCCACGCCCCCAACGAGGTGACCTACAAGCAGGACCTGGCCACCTGCGCCGCCGTCTACGCCGCTTTGCCCGGCTGCTACTGCGAGTAAACAGGGAACGGGCGGATGCTATCCGCCCCTACCGGTTCCACAAGCCGTATCCTCCATTGCGTAGGGGCGGATATTATCCGCCCGCCGCGCCCCCAAGGCCCACCCACCCACCCACAACAAAATAAAAAGGAGAACTGACCAATATGGATAAGACCCTTCAGATGTATATCGACAAGCTCAACAAGCTCAACTTCAAGGAAATGTACGAGGGCGACTTCTTCCTGACCTGGGATAAGACCGACGACGAGCTGGAGGCCGTCTTCACCGTAGCCGACGCCCTGCGCTACATGCGGGAGAACAACATCTCCACCAAGATTTTCGAGAGCGGCCTGGGCATCTCCCTCTTCCGGGACAACTCCACCCGTACCCGCTTCTCCTTCGCCTCCGCCTGCAACCTGCTGGGCCTGGAGGTCCAGGACCTGGACGAGGGCAAGAGCCAGATCGCCCACGGCGAGACCGTCCGGGAGACCGCCAACATGATCTCCTTCATGGCCGACGTCATCGGCATCCGGGACGACATGTACATCGGCAAGGGCCACACCTACCAGAAGGAGGTTGTGGAGGCCGTGTCCCAGGGCCACAAGGACGGCGTGCTGGAGCAGAAGCCCACCCTGGTGAACCTCCAGTGCGACATCGACCACCCCACCCAGTGCATGGCCGATATGCTCCACATCATCCACGAGTTCGGCGGCGTGGAGAACCTCAAGGGCAAGAAGGTGGCCATGACCTGGGCCTACTCCCCCAGCTACGGCAAGCCCCTCTCCGTGCCCCAGGGCGTCATCGGCCTGATGACCCGCTTCGGCATGGACGTGGTCCTGGCCCACCCCGAGGGCTACGAGGTCATGCCCGAGGTGGAGGAGGTCGCCAAGCAGAACGCCGCCAAGACAGGCGGCACCTTCACCCGCACCAACTCCATGGCCGAGGCCTTCAAGGACGCCGACATCGTGTATCCCAAGTCCTGGGCCCCCTTCGCCGCCATGGAGAAGCGCACCGACCTCTACGCCCAGGGCGACTCCGAGGGCATCAAGGCCCTGGAGAAGGAGCTGCTGGCCCAGAACGCCCAGCACAAGGACTGGTGCTGCACCGAGGAGCTGATGAAGACCACCCGGGACGGCAAGGCCCTCTACCTCCACTGCCTGCCCGCCGACATCAACGACGTCTCCTGCGTGGACGGCGAGGTGGAGGCCAGCGTCTTCGACCGCTACCGCACCCCCCTCTACAAGGAGGCCTCCTTCAAGCCCTACGTCATCGCCGCCATGATTTTCCTGGCCAAGTGCCAGGACCCCCAGGCCACCCTGAAGGCCCTGGAGGAGCGGGCCGAGAAGCGCCAGTTCTCCAAGTAATTTTGAACCCCTCACGGCCCGCCCTGGCCACCGCTGTTGGCGACGGGGCGGGCCGTGCCCGTTTTTGAGTAATAACAGGAGGTATTATCATACCATGGGTAAACGTATCGTAATTGCATTAGGCGGCAACGCCCTGGGAAACAACCTGCCCGAGCAGATGGTGGCCGTGAAGCAGACCGCCAAGGCCATCGCCGACCTCATCCAGGCGGGCAACCAGGTGGTCATCGCCCACGGCAACGGCCCCCAGGTGGGCATGATTCAGAAGGCTATGGCCGAGCTGACCCGCTCCGACCCGGACAAGTACATCCCCTGCCCCCTGTCCGTCTGTGTGGCCATGAGCCAGGGCTACATCGGCTACGACCTGCAGAACGGCCTGCGGGAGGAGCTGCTGGACCGGGGCATTAAGAAGGGGGTCTCCACCGTGCTGACCCAGGTGGAGGTGGACCCCGCCGACCCCGCCTTCCAGAACCCCACCAAGCCCATCGGCGCCTTCATGACCAAGGAAGAGGCCGACAAGCTGGTGGCGGAGCGGGGCTATGACGTCATCGAGGACTCCGGCCGGGGCTACCGCCGGGTGGTGGCCTCCCCCAAGCCCGTGTCCATTGTGGAAATCGAGTCCATCCGGGACATGGTGGACGCCGGATTGGTGGTCGTGGCCTGCGGCGGCGGCGGCATCCCCGTCTTCCAGACCGAGGGCCACCACCTCAAGGGCGCGGCGGCGGTCATCGACAAGGACTTCGCCTCCTGCACCCTGGCCCAGCAGTTGGACGCCGATATGCTCATCATCCTCACCGCCGTGGAAAAGGTGGCGGTGAACTTCGGCAAGCCCGACCAGAAGTGGCTGGACTCCCTCACCCCAGAGGAGGCCCGGAAGTATATGGGCGAGGGCCAGTTCGCCCCCGGCTCCATGCTTCCCAAGGTCCAGGCGGCGGTGGAGTTTGCCGAGAGCAAGCCCGGCCGCAGCGCTTTGATTACCCTCCTGGAAAAGGCCAAGGACGGCATCGAGGGCAAGACCGGCACCGTCATCCGTCAGTAAGCACAAAAAAGCAGAAGAAAGCCCGGAGCGCAATGCGCTCCGGGCTTTTCGCGGGCCTCGTAGGGGCGGATACCATCCGCCCGCCCCCGGCGGCCTTACGCCGCCAACTCCCGCAGGTCCTCCCGGGCCTCAGTCTCGTTGTCCGCCGAGAAGCAGAACCGCCCCGCGGCGTCGAAGACCTCCACGTGGCCCCGCACCCATCTTATCTCAAACTGTTCCGTCATTTGGACCTCACTCCTTTCTTACAATCACAGTGTACCAGAAGGAGTGTCCCATAAAACGGACTTTACTTGCCGCTGCGCAAAAAAGTGATATAATACAATTCGCTGAAACGGGTAGGAAAATCGGGAGTTGTAGAACAGACTTTAGGGAGACGTTGGAATGAAAAAACATTTGCTGCCGATTATTATGTTGGCAATTTTTGAAACAGTAGCGGTTACGCTTTGGCTGGCAATGGATAATTTGTTTTATCTGTTCAATTTTAGCTACATAGGAATTGCGATAGCGTTGGGTACGTTCTTGTTTCTCAAAAAATACAAGCACGCACGGCGGGTTACCCAGTTGCTTGTGGGAATTTATATACTAATTTACTTAGGGCTTATAAGCGGGGAGAATATGCAGATTGAAGGATTCTGGTACTATCTTTTCACTGGCGTATTTGAAGCTGCAACAATCCATTATGCTGTTGCCAAGATTTTTGGAGCATTGATTTTTGGGAGAGGATGGTGCGGGTATGCCTGCTGGACGGCGATGGTGCTTGATTTTCTTCCGTATAAGACTTCTAACACACCGAGAAAAAGGATTGAGTGGATTAGATATGTTGTATTTGTAATTTCCTTTTTATTTGTTGCGGCCTTATTTCTTGCTCATGTTGGCAATATTGAAAAGATTATGTTTTGGGCATTTATTGTAGGAAATATATTGTATTATGCTGTTGGAATTGCTCTTGCCTTTTTGTTTAAGGATAATCGTGCATTTTGTAAATACATATGTCCAATCACGGTGTTTCTGAAGCCTATGAGTTATTTTTCAATTTTTCGGATAAAATGTGACGAATCCAAATGTATTTCGTGTGGGAAATGCAAAAAAGTATGTCCTATGGATGTGAATGTTACGGATAATTCCAGAAAGCGAGAAAACGGCACGGAATGTATTCTCTGTTTTAAGTGTGTAAAAAATTGCCCAACGGGCGCACTATAAAATTCCAATTTGTCATTTGGCTTATCGAAAGCGAGATGCGGCGATGCGGCGTGGCGCGGAACGGGCCAATCACGATGCCCCGTGCGGTCACAGCAAAAAAGTACCCACCCCGTTCAAAACGGGGTGGGTGCTTTTTCAGAAAAATTAAAGGCGAGGCGGAAGGACATAGCCCTTCGTTCAGCACAGCTTAGCGCCGGCGGGGATGGCGTCGTCCACCATGATAAGGTTGAGCTTTTCCTCCCCGTTTTCGGTGTGGATGGCGGAGAGGAGCATCCCGCAGCTCTCCTGGCCCATCATCTTCCGGGGGGGCAGGTTCACGATGGCCACCAGGGTTTTGCCCACCAGGGCCTCCGGCTCGTAGAACTTGTGGATGCCGGACAAGATCTGCCGGTCGGTGCCGGTGCCGTCGTCCAGGGTGAACTTGAGAAGCTTTTCGCTCTTCTTCACCGCCTCGCAGGCCTTCACCTTCACCGCCCGGAAGTCGGACTTGCAGAAGGTGTCGAAGTCCACCTGCTCCTGGGCGAGGGGCTCCAGCTCCACCGCAGGCCCCTGGGCGGCATGGGCGGCCGCCTGGGCGGCGTCCAGCTCGGCCAGCTCCTTCTCCAGGTCGATGCGGGGGAAGAGGTTCTCCCCCTTGTGGACGGTGACGGTGGGGGATAGATGGCCCCAGCCCTTGGCGCTCTCCCAGCTGCGGCAGCCGTCGCAGGCGCCGATCTGGTCAAAAATCTTGGCGCAGGTGCCGGGGATGAAGGGGGTCAGCAGGACGGCGGACAGCCGCACGGCCTCCAGGAGGTTGTACATCACCCGGGCCAGCCGGGGGCCGTTGGCCTGCATATCCTTGGCCAGGGTCCAGGGGGCGTTCTCGTCGATATACTTGTTGGCCCGGCCGATGACCTGGAACACCGCCGCCAGGGCGTCCTGGAACTGGTAGCCCTCCATGGCGGCCTCGTAGCGGTCCCGGAGGCCCGAGGCCAGGGAGACGAGCTCGGCGTCCTTCTCCTCGTCCGCCGCCTGCTCCGCGGGGAGGGTGCCGCCGAAGTACTTCTCCGCCATGGCGGTGGTGCGGCTGACGAGGTTGCCCAGGTCGTTGGCAAGGTCCGTGTTGATGGTCTGGATGAGCAGCTCATTGCTGAAGTTGCCGTCGGAGCCGAAGGGGAAGGAGCGCAGCAGGAAGAACCGCAGGGCGTCCACCCCGTAGCGCTGCCCCAGCAGGTAGGGATCCACCACGTTGCCCTTGGACTTGGACATCTTGCCGCCGTCCAGCAGCAGCCAGCCGTGGCCGTAGACGTGCTTGGGGAGGGGCATGTCCATGCTCATGAGCATGGCGGGCCAGATAATGGAGTGGAACCGCACGATCTCCTTGCCCACGAAGTGGACGTCGGCGGGCCAGAACTGGTCGAAGTCGTGGTACTGGTCGTTCATGAAGCCCAGGGCGGTGCAGTAGTTGAAGAGGGCGTCGATCCACACGTAGACCACGTGGCCCGGGTCGAAGTCCACGGGCACGCCCCAGGTGAAGGAGGTGCGGGAGACGCACAGGTCCTCCAGTCCCGGGTCCAGGAAGTTGTGGACCATCTCGTTGACCCGGCTCCTGGGCTGGAGGAAGTCGGTGTTCTCCAGCAGGTCCCGGATGCGGTCGGCGTACTTGGAAAGCTTGAAGAAGTAGGCCTCCTCCTCGGCGTCCACCACGTCCCGGCCGCAGTCGGGGCACTTGCCGTCCACCAGCTGGGTCTCGGTCCAGAAGGACTCGCAGGGGGTGCAGTACTTGCCGGTGTACTTGCCCTTGTAGATGTCCCCGTTTTCGTACATCTTCTTGAAGATCTTCTGGATGGCCGCCACGTGGTAGCCGTCGGTGGTGCGGATGAAGCGGTCGTTGGAGATGTTCATCAGCTCCCACAGATCCTTCACGCCGCCGGGGCCGTCCACGATTTTGTCCACGAAGGCCTGGGGGGTGACCCCCGCCTCCTTGGCCTTCTCCTCGATCTTCTGGCCGTGCTCGTCGGTGCCGGTGAGGAACATGACCTCACAGCCCTGGAGCCGCTTATAGCGGGCCATGGTGTCGGTGGCCACGGTGCAGTAGGTGTGGCCGATGTGGAGCTTGTCCGAGGGGTAGTAGATGGGGGTGGTGATATAGAACTTTTCAGGCATGTTCGGGTTCCTCCGTTTCAGCCGGGAGTTCCCCGGCGGGATGTTCACTGAGCAGCAGGACGGCGTGGGCGGTGAGGAACACCACGGCGAAGCCGTAGCGCAGCAGGTCGGCCAGGGAGTGGCGGTCGGCCATGGTTACCATAGAGAAGAAAACCCCCAGCAGGGACAGCAGGATGGTCCGGCGGGGCTTTCCCGTCTGGAAGGAATATCCGGCAATAAAGTAGATGCCCAGAAGGCTGGAGATGATGGCGAAGACCTCGTAGACGTAGTCCAGAATGACGGGGTCGGCCGCCCGGCCCTGGTAGTCGGAGATGAGCCATACGCAGAAGAGGAGGCACAGCCCCAGAAGGGGCAGGCTCTCCTTGCCCCGGCCCTTGGCCCGGTACAGATTCCCGGCGATCATCAGCACGCACAAAAAGCCCAGTACGCACAGTCCGATGCGCAGGGGGGGCAGGGTCAGGGCCAGCCTGGAGCCGCTGGATTCGGCGGAAAGGGCGGCCTGATAGGTGATGGGGAAGGTGACGATTTCCGCTCCGGCGCTGGCCAGCAGCAGGAAGGCGGAGAGGACGGCGGCCGTGAGATAGAGGGAGTTCCCCTCGGCGGCGAAGGCCCTGTCGTAGGGCAGGCGCTCCTTGCAGTCCCGGCACAGGAAGAAGAGGGCGGCGGCGATGGCGGCCGACCAGACAGCCAACGTTATGGTGGCGGGCATCCCGGAAATGGGGAGGCCGGTGCCGGGCTCGAAGGCGGTGGCCAGCTCCCATTTGCGCAGGGCAAAGCCCACGGCGCCGCCCAGAAGGGCGATGGCGGGGAGGAGTTTGTTTTTCTGCATGGCTGACATCCTCTCTGGATGGGGATTTTATGATAATATCATAGTATACCATGGTTTTACTTGTTTGAAAAGGTTTTCCGCCTCGGGAGGTGGGAGGAAGCGTGGGGGGCTATTCTTTCTGGAAAGAATAGCCCCCCACACCCCCCAAGAAAGCATCAGGGGGAGAGAGTTCCGACTCTCTCTCCCCCTGAACCCCCTCTCTCAACGGCCAGCCAAGGGGGCCTCGGCCCCCTTGTTTGGATTCATCCCCCGGGGCTGTCCACAAGAGTGTGGGAAAACCCCGGTCCCTTACTCCGTAGCGGGTCCGGGGTCCGGTAGGCCTAGGCTTCCCCTGGGGGAAGCTGTCGAGCGAAGCGAGACTGATGAGGGGAACTTATCGTGTAGCAGGGCCTTTCCCATATCCGCAGTTCCCCTCATCCGTCAGCGGCTTCGCCGCTGCCACCTTCCCCCAGGGGAAGGCTAAAGACCAACCTGTATCAAGCACACGTCAGCGGCTCTCTCTCAGTCCGGCGAAGCCGGACAGCTCCCCCCGGAGGGGGGAGCCCTTGGCAAATGTCGGGGGCGGGGTGGGCCGCTGAGGACAGCGGCCCCTACGGATATGCTCTGCCTGCCCCCGGAGGGGCCGCCAATCAAGAACACGTCAGCGGCGAGCGGCGCCAGAGGGACCACGTGTCGCACAGACGCTCCCGTGTTTTTCCCCCTTTCAACAAGCAGTAGACCTTCTACCAAAAAGGGAGTCTGCGAGCAGGTTAGCACCAAAAACTTTTCTTTGGGGGTCTGGGGGACATTTCTTTTCCTCGGGAAAAGAAATGTCCCCCAGAAAAGCGCACGTTTGACGTGCAATCAGCCAACAGATCAAAAATTCATCCACCCAATGGATATAAGACGATCCACCGCTCCTCTTACTGCTGGGCCTGCCGCTCCAGATACTCGTCATAGGTCATGGGCATGTCGATGAGCTTGCCGTCGGCCGTGAAGTCGAACACCCGGTTGGCCACGGTCTGGACCATCTGATGGTCGTGGGAGGAGAAGAGGACGTTGCACTTCACCGCCTCCAGGCCGTTGTTCACCGCCGCGATGGACTCCAGGTCCAGGTGGTTGGTGGGCTGGTCCAGCAGCAGCACGTTGGCCCCGGAGAGCATCATCCTCGAGAGCATGCACCGCACCTTCTCGCCGCCAGAGAGGACCTTCACGGGCTTATACACGTCGTCCCCGGAGAAGAGCATCCGGCCCAGAAAGCCCCGGAGGTACGCCTCGTGGGGGTCGGTGGAGAACTGGCGCAGCCACTCCACCAGGTTGTCGCCGCAGTCCTGGAAGTACTGGGTGTTGTCCTTGGGGAAGTAGGAGAAGGTGGCCGTCTGGCCCCACTTCACGGTGCCCTCGTCGGGCTCCCACTCGCCGGTGAGGATTTTAAAGAGGGCGGTGTGGGCGTTCTCGTTGTCGCCCACGAAGGCGATCTTGTCCCCGTGGCCCACGGTGAAGCTCACCTTGTCCAGCAGCTTCACCCCGTCCACCGTCTTGGACACGTCGGTGACGAAAAGGATGTCCTTGCCCACTTCCCGGTCGGGGGAGAAGGCCACCCAGGGGTAGCGGCGGGAAGAGGCGGGGATCTCCTCCAGGGAGAGCTTATCCAGCAGCTTGCGGCGGGAGGTGGCCTGCTTGGACTTGGACTTGTTGGCGGAGAAGCGGGAGATGAACTCCTTCAATTCCTGGGCCTTCTCCTCGTTCTTCTTGTTCTGGTTCTTCATCAGGTTCTGCATGAGCTGGGAGGCGTCGTACCAGAAGTCGTAGTTGCCCACGTACATCTTGATTTTGTTGTAGTCGATGTCCACGATGTGGGTGCAGATGGTGTTGAGGAAGTGCCGGTCGTGGGAGACCACGATGACGGTGCCCTCAAAGTCCAGCAGGAAGTCCTCCAGCCAGTTGGTGGCGGCGATGTCCAGGTTGTTGGTGGGCTCGTCCATCATGAGGATGTCGGGATTGCCGAAGAGGGCCTGAGCCAGCAGGACCTTCACCTTGAGCCGGGCGTCCAGGGTGGCCATGTCGCTGTAATGGAAGTCGGTGGTGATGCCCAAGCCCTGGAGGATGCGGGAGGCGTCGGACTCGGACTCATAGCCCCCCAGCTCGGCGTACTCGGCCTGGAGGTCGGCGGCCCGGATGCCGTCCTCGTCGGTGAAGTCCTCCTTCTCGTAGAGGGCGTTCATCTCCTTGCCGATGTCGTAGAGGTGCTGATTGCCCATAAGCACCGTATCCATGACGGTGTAGGCGTCGTACTGGTTCTGGTCCTGCTTGAGGACCGACATGCGGGTCTTGGGCAGGAGGTTGACCTCGCCGGAGGTGGGCTCCAGCTGGCCGGACAGGATCTTCAGGAAGGTGGATTTGCCCGCGCCGTTGGCGCCGATGATGCCGTAGCAGTTGCCTTTGACGAACTGCAGGTCCACGTGGGAGAAGAGGGGGGTGCCGGAGTAGTTGAGGCTCAGGTCGGAAACGGTAATCATGTTGTGCTCCTTATATATCATTGATGTAATCGTATAAACGCCCAACTAGTATATCATATTTTTGCCGCAAAACAAGGGCAAAAGAGCTGAAAATGGGGGTGGGGCGCCCTTGTAAGGGGAGAATGGGGTGTGCTATACTGTCCAAAAGAGAAAGGAGGCGGTTTATATGGAGCGACAGACGGGAAAGCGCTGTCCCTGGGCCAAAACGCCGTTGGAGATCGCCTATCACGACGGGGAGTGGGGGAGGCCCCTCCACGACGAGGGGGCCCTGTTTGAGCTGTTGGAGCTGGAGGGCTTCCAGGCGGGCTTGAGCTGGAGCCTCATCCTGGAGCGCCGGGCGGCCCTGCGGGAGGCCTTCGCGGGCTTTGACCCGGAAAAGCTGGCCACCTGGGGGGAAGAGGATATCCAGAAGGCCCTGGCCGCCCCTGGGGTGATCCGCAACCGGAGCAAGGTCCACTGCGCCGTCACCAACGCCCAGGCGTTTTTGCGGGTCCGGGAGGAATTCGGGAGCTTTGACGCCTACCTCTGGGGCTGGACAGAGGGGAAACAGCTGGAGGGCGGACTGGAGCGGATGGAGGACACGCCCGCCCAGACGGAGCTGTCCAGGGCCCTGAGCCGGGATTTGAAGAAGCGGGGGTTCAAATTTGTGGGCCCGGTCATCGTCTATTCCCTGATGCAGGCGGCGGGGCTGGTCAACGACCACCTGCTGTCCTGCCCGTGGCATGAGCTTTGCGGAGGCGGGACATGCTGAGCCTCTTCCGCTGCCCCGTGTGCGGCGGGGCGCTGGACCGGGAGGAGCGGCGGTACGTCTGCCCGTCGGGGCACGGTTTTGACCTGGCGAAGGAGGGTTATGTCAACCTCCTGCCGGCCAACCGGATGCACTCCAAGACCCCGGGGGATGACAAAGAGATGGCCGCCGCCCGGACCCGTTTTTTGGACGGGGGCTGGTATGGGCCTCTTCGTGACACGTTATGTCAACTGATTGGCGGATGGCCGGGGGAGGCCCCAGCTCTGCTGGACGCCGGGTGCGGGGAGGGATATTACACCGCCGCCCTGGCCGGGGCCGCGGCCGCCAAGGGCGGCCGGGCGGCGGGGATCGACCTGTCCAAGCCGTCAGTGAAAAAGGCGGCCAAGCGGTGCGGAGGAGCGGAGTTCGCCGTGGCCTCGGTGTACCACCTGCCGGTGGCAGACAGAGCGGTGGACCTGCTGGTGAACTGCTTCTCGCCACTGGCGGCGGAGGAATTCGGCCGGGTGCTCCGCCCCGGAGGGCTCTTTCTCTACGTGGTGCCCGGCCCCCGGCACCTGTGGGAGCTGAAGGAGGCGCTTTATGACACCCTCTATGAAAACCCGGAAAAGGAAGAGGCCTACCCCGGTTTTCGCTACGTGGACATCGTACCGGTGGAGACGGTCTTTACCCTGCCGGGGCCCGGAGAGATCCGGGACCTGTTCCACATGACGCCCTATTATTGGAAGACACCCAAGACCGGCATGGCCCGGCTGGAGGAGCTGGACCGGCTCACGGTCCGGGCCCAGTTCCGGTGTCACGTGCTGGAGCGGGTATAAAAACAAAATAAAATGTGGATGGCTATTTTGGGAATGTAACTGAAATGTCACTTCCGGGGGGTAGACTTATGCTCAAGAAAGCAAAGGTTACCTGACCGGAGGATGACGATATGAAAAAGCACCGTGTATTGAACCTGGCCCTGGCTGTGGGCTTTGCCGTGAGCGTCAGTTCCACCGCCCTGAGCGCCGTGGCCCTGGCGGCGGATCCCGCCGTGCAGGATGAAGATATGCTCCTGGACGAGGAAATGTTTGTGGAGCCTGAGGGGGAGCCCTCCGCCGAGGTGAGCGCGGAGCTTTCCGCGGAACCGTCTTCGGAGCCCAGCGCCGAGCCTTCCGTCGAGCCTTCTTCGGAGCCCAGCGCGGAACCTTCCGTGGCGCCCACTTTGGAGCCCGGCGCCGAGCCCTCCCCCGAGGCCACAGAGGAGGTTGAGCCCTCCCCGGAGCCCTCCGAAGAGGCGGACCAGCTTCCTGAGCTCCAGCTCAACATGGCCCAGTTCAAGCTGGAGGCGCCGGAGCAGAGCTACACCATCACCTACGACCTGGCCCCGGCCCTGGTGAAGGCGGGCTACACCCTGCGGGTGAGCGGCGAGGCGGAGCTGAACGCAGCGGGGACCCGGGCGGTCCGCACGGTCCGTCTGGACCCGGAAGAGGACGCCGGGCGGATCACCAGCTTCGGCGTGTGGGTCACCGACTATGCCGGAGTGGATGAGCAGGCCGTGCAGATGACCCTGAGCGAGAAGGCCTCCGGAGCAAAGAAGGACAGCGGGGAGGCGGTCGCCTTTGAGAAGGGCACCCGGGTCTCCGTGCTGAGCGGCGGCATCGCCAAGGTGGACTACTCCATCGGATTCGGGCACACTTATTTCGACGCGGGGTCCAATGTGGCTCTCACCGTCTCCATTCCCGCCACCCACTGGGTGGATACCGTGCTGAAGGCGGGCTCCTGCGGCGTGGAGGTCGGCAACGATATGGGGAGCTACTACACCTACTGTGTGGAGCCCGACAATGCCTACCCCATGGCCGGGACCGGGTCTTTCCTGGATAATCTGCCCGGCAGGCCTGAGCTGACCTACCGTTTCGCCTCCCAGGGGGAGCTGGCTGCCCGGGCCCTGGAGGACATCCTGGACAACGAGATGCTGGCCCGCGCGCTGATGGCGGGATACCCCTACGACGTGTTCGGCTTCAGCCGCCTGGACGCCGCCACCGACGCGGCCCGGGGGGCCCTGACCCAGCAGGTCATCTGGGCGCTGATGAGGGGCGATTCCTATGACGAGGATGCCCTTCAGGGGGTGGATCCCTATTTTGCCGCGGTGTGGAATTACGCTGCCACCGGGGAGCTGCCCGATGGATTCGACCGGGTGGACGAGACGGCCATCACCGTGCTGGGCGGTGGCCAGGTGGAGCTGCGCTATGTGGCCGATGAGACTGACGACAATTACGGCAAGTACGTGGGCACCTTCCAGCTCTCCCAGGTCAACGACAGCCTGAAGGTGGTCAGCCTGCCCCAGGGGCTCGAGCTGAGCTATGATTACAACGGCAGCCAGACCGCCGTGACGGCGGGAGAGGCCATCGTCGGTTCCGACGGCACCTTTACCGCGGTGGCGGAAGAGGGGACCGACCTGACCGGGCTGAGCTTCTCCTACACGAAGTACCAGCTGGTGGACGAGAAAACCCTTGGCGCGTTTGTCACCGACCTTCCCGGGAAAAGCAGGCCCTTCCAGGCCATGCTTGGCTTCGGCTGGAGCGATGTGAGCGGCGGCGTGGACGTGGACTTTACCACCGCGGGGAAGCCGGTGCCTCCCACCGGGGATCCCACGGACCCCAGTGAAACGCCCACTGAGACGCCCCCCGCGAACTCCGGAGATAACGGCGACCGGGACGACCGTCCCAGCAGACCCACCCCTCCCCCCGCCTCCACGCCCGAGGCGCCCGCCCCTGAGGACAGCGAGCCCGCCGAAGAGATCGAGATCGTCGACGAGGAGATCCCCCTGGCCTCCCAGCCCGAGGAAGAGGAACTTGTGGAATTGATCCCCGAGGAAGTGCCTCTGGCCGATCTGCCCGAGGTGTTTGATGGGGAAGAGACCGTCATCGTGGACGACCCCACCGCCCTGGGCGATCTGCCCCAGACCGGCACCACCGCCCAGTCCATCACCGGCCTGACCGCCGCTCTGCTGGCCGGCGCCGGCGCCCTGACTCTGGCGGGGGTTTCCCTCCTGAAGAAAAAGGAATCCTGAGCGCTAAAATTAAAGGCGCCATCCCCGAGAGGGGATGGCGCCTTTATTGGTTTCTTTGGTCAGCCGCCGAGGTAGGCTTTCTTCACGCTCTCATCGGCCAGCAGGGCGCTGCCGGTGCCGCTGGTGACGATCTTGCCCGTCTCCAGCACGTAGCCCCGGTCGGCCACCGAGAGGGCCATCTGGGCGTTCTGCTCCACCAGCAGGATGGTGGTGCCCGCCTTGTGGAGGCGCTGGATGATCTCGAAGATCTGATCCACCAGGATGGGGGCCAGGCCCATGGAGGGCTCATCCAGCATGAGGAGTTTGGGGGAGGACATGAGAGCCCGGCCCATGGCCAACATCTGCTGCTCGCCGCCGGAGAGGGTGCCCGCCACCTGCTTCCGCCGCTCCTTGAGCCGGGGGAACTGGTCGTAGACCCGCTCCAGGCCGGGGTCCACCTCGGAGTTGGGCCGGGTGTAGGCCCCCATCTCCAAGTTCTCCTCCACACTCATCTGGAGGAAAACCCGGCGGCCCTCCGGCACCTGGGCCAGGCCGTGGGAGACCAGCTTGTCGGCGGGGATGCTGGAGATGTTCTGATCCCGGAAGGTGATGGAGCCGGTCTTGGACCGCAGCAGGCCGGAGATGGTCTGCAACGTGGTGGATTTGCCCGCGCCGTTGGCGCCGATCAGGGTGACCACCTCTCCCTCGTTGACCTCGAAGGAGATGCCCTTGATGGCGTGGATGGCGCCGTAATAGACGTTAATGTCGTTGACACTGAGAAGGGCCATCTCAATTCTCCCCCTTCTTGCCCAGATAGGCCTCGATGACCGTGGGGTCGTTCTTGATCTCGTCGGGGGTGCCCTTGGCGATGATCTGGCCGAAGTTCAGCACGCAGATGCCCTCACAGATGCCCATGACCAGGGACATGTCGTGCTCGATGAGGAGGACGGCGATCTGGAAGGTGTCCCGGATCTTGACGATGTTCTCCATCAGCTCGGCGGTCTCCGAGGGGTTCATGCCCGCGGCGGGCTCATCCAGCAGAAGGAGGGAGGGGTTGGTGGCCAGGGCCCGGACGATCTCCAGCCGCCGCTGGGCGCCGTAGGGCAGGCTGCCCGCCTTGGCCTCCGCCAGGTCCTGCATGTCGAAGATGGAGAGGAGCTCCAGGGCCCGGTCGTGGGCGATCTTCTCCTCCCGCCAGTAGGCGGGCAGGCGGAGGATGCCCTTGAACATGCCGTAGTCGATGTGGTTGTGGAGGCCCAGCTTCACATTGTCCTCCACCGAGAGGTTGTTGAAGAGGCGGATGTTCTGGAAGGTCCGGGCGATGCCCGCCTTGTTGACCTGCATGGTGTTCATGCTGTGGGTGTCCACCCCGTCCAGCAGGACGGTGCCCCGGGTGGGCTGGTAGACCTTGGTCAGCAGGTTAAAGACCGTGGTCTTGCCCGCCCCGTTGGGGCCGATAAGCCCGGCGATCTCCGTGCGGCCGATGGCCATGTTGAATTCATTGACGGCGGTGAGGCCGCCGAAGTCGATGCCAAGGTGCTGGCACTCCAGGATGGGGGACTTGTCGATGTCCCGCTCCGGAATCTTGTTGACGCTGGGGACCGGCACCAGCTTGGTGGGCTCTCTCTTGGGCAGCGCCATTACGCCTCGCCCCCTTTCTCTTCCTTCCGGCGGCGGAAGCGGCCAAAGAAGTTTTGCAGCGTGGGATTGTTGGTGGCCAGCATCACCAGGATGAGGACGATGGCGTAGACCAGCATCCGGTAGTCGGAGAACTGCCGCAGGGCCTCAGGCAGGATGTAGAGGACGGCGGCGGCGATGATGGAGCCCCAGATATTGCCCAGGCCGCCCAACACCACGTACACCAGCACCAGGATGGAGGTGTTGAAGTCGAACTTGCTGGCCGCCAGGTTGGAGTAGTTCAGGCCGTACAGGGCCCCGGCGGCCCCCGCCAGGGCGGCGGAGGTGACGAAGGCCATCATCTTGTACTTGGTGATGTTGATGCCCACGCTCTCTGCGGCGATGCGGTTGTCCCGCAGGGCCATGATGGCCCGGCCCGCCCGGCTGCGCACCAGGTTGAGGACGATGACCAGGGTGAGCATGATGAGGACGAACCCGGCGGTGAAGGAGGCGATGGTGGTGGTGCCCGTGGCCCCCTGGGCCCCCTTAATGATGGCGAAGCCCCCCTCGGCCAGGTTCAGGTCGTCGATGGTCAGGCTGCCCGAGATGTTGAAGGCGATGTGCAGGCCCTTGGCGTCATAGCCCACCAGCAGGCAGTTGATGAGCTCCTTGATAATCTCCCCGAAGGCCAGGGTGACGATGGCCAGGTAGTCCCCCCGGAGCCGGAGCACCGGGATGCCGATGAGGGCGCCCGCCGCCGCGGCGCACAAGGCGCCCACCAGCATGGCCACCGCCAGCCGCACGGGGGCGAAGGGGATGGCGGACTGGAGGGACATGGCGGCGATGACCCCGGAGAAGGCCCCCACGCTCATAAAGCCCGCGTGGCCCAGGGAGAGCTCCCCCAGGATGCCCACGGTCAGGTTCAGGGAGATGGCCATGACCACGTAGGCGCAGATGGGCACCAGCATGCCGGTGAGGGAGCGGGTGAGGAAGCCGCCGTTTTTCAGGAAGGTGACCACCAGGAAGGCGAGGATAACGCCCAGATAGGTGGCGAAGTCCACCTTGGTGGTGGCTTTCAGCTTTTTTCCTTTCAAATTTCCCATGTGGGCCACCTCAAACTTTCTCGGGCACGTATTTGCCCAGCAGACCGGCGGGCCGCACCAGCAACACCACGATCAGGACGGCAAACACGATGGAGTTGGCCAGCTGGGAGGAGATATAGGCCCGGGACAGGGACTCGATGATGCCCAGCAGCAGCCCGCCCAGGAAGGCCCCGGGGATGGAGCCGATGCCGCCGAACACGGCGGCGGTGAAGGCCTTGATGCCCGGCATGGAGCCGGTGGTGGGCATGATGGTGGGGTAGGAGGAGCACAGCAGCACCCCCGCGATGGCCGCCAGGGCGGAGCCGATGGCGAAGGTCATGGAGATGGTGCGGTTGACGTTGATGCCCATGAGCTGGGCGGCCCCCTTGTCCTCCGAGCAGGCCCGCATGGCCTTGCCCATCTTGGTCTTGCTGGTGAAGAGGGTCAGGGCGATCATGATGACGATGCAGGCCGCCATGGTCAGCAGGGAGATGTAGGAGATGGACAGCCGCCCGCCCATCAGCTTAAGGGCGGAGTCCGGGCCGGTGGGGATGATGGGGGTGTAGCTGCGGGGATTGGCGCCCCAGATGAGGAGGGCGGCGTTCTGGAGGAAATAGCTCACTCCGATGGCGGTGATAAGCACCGCCAGGGAGGTGGCCTGACGCAGGGGCTTGTAGGCCAGCCCCTCGATGACCACGCCCAGGATGGTGCACACCACCATGGCCAGCAGCACCGCCACCAGGTTGGGCACCCCCAGGGAGGTCATGGCCACCAGGGAGACGTAGCCGCCCACCATGATGACGTCGCCGTGGGCAAAGTTGAGCATCTTGGCGATTCCGTAGACCATGGTGTAGCCCAGGGCGATGATGGCGTACACGCTCCCCAGGCTGATCCCGCTGATCAGGTAGGACAAAAATTCCATGGGATCGCACCTCTCTTTCTCTCAAATCAAGCCCTTGTCCCCGGGGGAAAGGGCGGCCTATGGCAGAAACAACGGCGGCGGGAAGGCCGCTGCCGCTGTTTCCACCATAGGATACACAACACACAGACAGGTGGAATAAAACAACGGTGGCTGCCGGGGAGGTCCCCCTTCCCGGCAGCCTGATCCGTTTATTTTATTATTGTGGTTGGGGCCGGTTTTCAGGGAGTGACGTACACGCCGTCCTTGATGACCACGGCCCGGGGGGCCTTGGACACCTCGCCGGTGGCGGCCCAGGTCATGGCCTCGCCGGTCAGGCCGTCCACGGAGATGGTGGGCATGGCGCCGATCAGGGCCTCGCAGATCTCCTCGGCGGACATGTCACCGGTGCAGCCGGCGGCGTTCAGGGCGTTATAGATGATATACACGGCGTCGTAGCCGTCGGCGGCGAACTGGTTAGGAGTCTCGCCGTAGAGGTCGTTGTAGGTTTTCACAAAGTTCTGGGTCAGGGTATCCTGGGCGTCGGCGGAGAAGGGGGTCAGCAGCATGACGCCCTCGGCCAGGCTGGTGTCGAAGCCGGGCATGGTCAGGATGCCGTCCATGCCGTCCACGCCGAAGAAGGTGGGGGCGTAGCCCATCTGGTTGGCCTGGTTCAGAATGACGGAGGCGGGCTGATAGTAGATGGGCAGGAACATCACGTCGGCCCCCGCGGACTGGGCGGCGGTGAGCTGGACGGAGAAGTCGGTCTGGGTGTCCTTGGTGAAGGTGCCCTCTTTCACGACCTCCAGGCCCTTGGCCTCGGCCTCCTTGACAAAGGTGTCCCGGATGCCCTGGGAATAGGGATCGTCGTTGCGGTAGATGATGGCCACCTTGGAGCCGGGCATGTTCTCAGAGATGTAGTCGGCGGCGCCCACGCCCTGGTTGGGGTCGGTGAAGCAGACCTGGAACATGTTGTCCTTGCCGTCGATGACGTCGGTGGAGGAGGCGGAGGGAGTCAGGGCAAAGACCCGCTCCTCATAGGCCTTGGCGGAGACGGAGATGGCGGAGCCGGTGGTGACGGGGCCCACCAGGGCCTGCATGCCCCAGTCCATGAGGGTGTTGTAGGCGTTGACAGCGGTTTCACCGTCGGCCACGTCGTCCTCGGCCTGGAACTCGAACTGGACATCGCCGCCCAGGGCGTTGATCTCGTCCACGGCGATCTTGGCGCCGTTCATGGCGGCGGTGCCGTAGATGGCGGCGTCACCGGTGAGGGGGCCCACGCCGCCCAGCTTGAAGGTGCCGGAGGCCTTGGCGTCCGTGGCGGGGGCCTTGGACTCCGCGGCGGCGGATTCAGCCGCCTGGGAGGGGGCGGGAGCCTGGGATTCGGTGGAGCCGCCGCCGCAGCCGGCGAGCAGGCCGGCGGTCATGGCGCCGGTGAGGGCAAGTGCAATCACGCGTTTCTTCATTTCATCTTACCTCCTTACAGGTATGTTGACAATTATAGCGGCGTCAAAGTGGATTGTCAACCGTTGTTTTGCATAATGTACCCCACAGGAGGACAGTCGTTTCCGGGAAAACGCCCAATTATTCAGATGATGAGCCCCCCGTTGGGGGCCAAAACCTGACCGGTAAGGAAGTCCGCGGCGGGGGAGCAGAGGAAGGAGACACACTCCGCCACGTCCTCGGCGGAGCCCAGCCGCCCCAGGGGCGTCTCCTCCGCCAACTGGTCAAGAGCCTGGGGCCCAAGGGCTTGGTTCATCTCCGTGTCAATGACGCCGGGGGAGACGCAGTTGACGGTGATGCCCGAGGGTCCCACCTCCTTGGCCAGGGCTTTGGTCAGGCCGATGACCCCGGCCTTGGCGGCGGAATAGGCCGCCTCGCAGGCCCCGCCCACCTGGCCCCACATGGAGGAGACGGTGACGATCTTTCCCTGCTTCTGCCGGATCATCTGGGGCAGAACGGCCCGGCAGCAGTAAAAGACGCCGTCCAGGTCGGTCCCCATGACCCGGCGCCAATCCCCGTCCGTCATGTCCTGCAAAAGTCCTTGCCAGGCCACACCTGCATTGCATACCAAAATGTCAAGTTGACAAAATTTTTCTAACACAGTGTCAACCATGCCTTTGACCTGGACCGGGTCGGACACGTCGGCTTGGAGGGCCATGCCGCCGATCTCCCCGGCCAGGGCCTCCGCCTTCTCCCGGGAGGCGGCATAGTTCACCGCCACCTGGTACCCATCCGCGGCCAGCCGACGGGCCACGGCGGCGCCGATGCCCCGGCTGCCGCCGGTGACGAGCGCGGTTTTTGCCATCTTCCTCAGCTCCTTGCGTTTTTCCCCAGTATAGCAGGTGTTTTTCGGTTTTTCCATTGTAATTTCAATACCGCCGTGATAAAATACCGTACTGATAGGAAATAACACCCACAAAGGAGCATAGATACTATGTTAGAGATCAGCCATCTGCGCTACGACGTGGCGGCCGAGGACGGCGGGGAGCTGGGAATCCTGCGGGACGTGTCCCTCACCGTGGGTGACGGCAAACTGGTGGTCATCACCGGCCCCAACGGCGGCGGAAAAACGACTCTGGCCCGGACCATCATGGGCCTCAACCAGCCCACCGGCGGCTCCATCCGCTGGAACGGCACCGACATCACCGATATGAGCATCACGGAGCGGGCCCGGGCCGGGGTGAGCTACGGCTTCCAGCAGCCCCCCCGCTTCAAGGGCCTGAAGGTCAAGGACCTCATCGCCCTGGCCGCGGGGAAGGAGGATTTGACCCCCGCCGAGGGCTGCCAGTATTTGACCCAGGTGGGCCTGTGCGCCGACGACTACATCGACCGGGAGGTGGACGCCTCCCTCTCCGGCGGCGAGGTCAAGCGCATCGAAATCGCCACCATCCTGGCCCGGAAGGCCGGGCTGATGATTTTCGACGAGCCGGAGGCGGGCATCGACCTGTGGTCCTTCGCCAAGCTCACCGAGACCTTCGAGGCCATCCACAAGCGGGGGGAGTCCACCCTGCTCATCATCTCCCACCAGGAGCGCATCATCCAGCTGGCCGACGAGATCGTGGTCATCGAGAAGGGGGAGGTGGCCAAGTGCGGCCCCCGGGAGGAGATTTTCCCCCAGATCATGGCCCGCACACTGCCGGGCTGCGGCTATATGAAGGAGGCGGACCGCTGAGATGGATAAGACCGAGTGGAAAATTCTAAAGGAGATTGCCGACCTGGAGCAGGTGCCCCAGGGGGCCTATAACTTCCGGCTCAACGGCGCGGGAGACGGGCGGCAGTCCACCGCCAACATTGAGATCGCCTCCAAGGCCGATAAACCGGGCATCGACATCATCATCAAGCCCGGCACCAAAAAGGAGAGCGTCCACATCCCCGTGGTCCTCAGCCAGAGCGGCTTGAAGGACGTGGTGTACAACGACTTTTACGTGGGCGAGGGGGCCGACGTGGACATCGTGGCCGGCTGCGGCATCCACAACACCGGCTGCGAGACCAGCCAGCACGACGGCATCCACGTCTTCCACGTGGGCAAGAACGCCAAGGTGCGCTACTACGAGCGCCACTACGGCGAGGGTCCCGGCACCGGCGAGAACATCCTGAACCCCCGCACCGAGGTCTACCTGGAGGAGGGGGCTTCCATCACCATGGAGATGACCCAGATCCGGGGGGTGGACTCCACCATCCGGGACACCGTGGTCGTGGTGGGGCCGGGGGCCGAGTGTATCATCAATGAAAAGCTCCTCACCGACGGGGTGCAGAGCGCCGAGTCCAACGTGGAGCTGATTTTGGACGGGGCGGACGCCAACGGGCGGGTCATTTCCCGCTCCGTGGCCCGGGGCACCTCCCGGCAGGTGTTCCAGCCCTGCGTGACGGGGAAGGCCAAGTGCTTCGGCCACGTCCAGTGCGACTCCATCATCATGGACGATGCCAAGATCAAGTCCATCCCCGCCCTGGACGCCCAGAGCGTGGACGCCCAGCTCATCCACGAGGCGGCCATCGGCCGCATCGCCGGGGACCAGATTTTGAAGCTGATGACCCTGGGCCTCACCGAGCAGGAGGCCGAGGAAAAGATTTTGGAAGGCTTCCTCAACTGAGATGGGAAACGCCCTGATTTTGCTGGCGGGGGGCAAGAGCTCCCGCTTCGGCCGTGACAAGACCCAGCTGGAGCTGGCCGGGCGGCGGCTGGTCCCCGCCATCGTGGACGCCTGCCGTCCCTTCTGCGGCGAGCTGTTTTTGGTGAGCAACGCCCAGGGGAAGTTTGGCCTCCCCGGCGTGATGGAGCTTAGGGACATCTACCCCGACGCCGGCCCCCTGGGGGGCATCCACGCCGGGCTGACCGCCTCCCAAAGCGAAAAGAACCTGGTGGTGGCCTGCGACATGCCCTTTTTCTCCCCAGAGCTGGCCCGGCGGCTGCTGGAGGCGAGCGGGGGACACCTGGCCTGCGTCCCCAGGGTGGGGGACAAGCTCCAGCCCCTCTTCGCCGTCTATGACCGGGCCCTACTGCCCCGGGCGGAGGAGCTGCTCCGGGCGGGGAGACGCCCCGTCCGGGGCCTCTACGAGGACACCGACACCCTGTTCCTGGACTGCGGGGACTGGTGCCAAAGCGGGGAGGCCGCCCCCGGCTCGCCCTTCTACAACATCAACTACCCCGAGGATTTTGACCGGCTTTTATAAAAGAAGCAAAACGCCCAAAGACAGATGTCTTTGGGCGTTTTTTCAAATCTGCTCCTTGGCCAGCCGGGCGCAGATCTCCCGCAGGGAGTGGTCCGGGGGGATCTCCCCGTCCCTGGCCAGGGATAGGGCCCCCGTGGGGCACACCCGGACGCAGGCGGGCTCCTCTCCCGCCCGCAGCCGCTCCACGCAGCCGTCGCACTTGCGCATCTTCCCGTCGGCCCCGAAGGCAGGGGCCCCGAAGGGGCAGGCCATGGCGCAGGAGTGGCAGCCGATGCAGTCGGTGTTGTCGAAGAGGGTCAGGCCGGTGGCCTCGTCCTTGTAGAGGCAGCCCACCGGGCAGGCCAGCACGCAGGGGGCGTTGTCACAGTGCATGCAGGCCACGGAGTAGTAGCTGGCGCAGGCGCCTATCCGCTCCGGCTCCTGGCGGAACACCGTGCGGAAGGGCCGCTCCCCGGCGGGGATGTCCACGTCGTTCTGGTCCATGCAGGCGATGGCGCAGGCCCCGCAGGCGCAGCAGCGGTCGATGTCCAGTTCAAAATAGCGGCTCACGCTTCCACCACCTTTTCCATCTGACAGTAGGCGCTCCGGTAGGCCGGGAAGCCGGAGTAGGGGTCCAGGGCGTCGGGGTCCAGGAGGGCGTTCATGTCCGACTCCCGGTAGCCGTGGTAGGTGTAGACCTCCCCGGCGCGGACGGTGGCGGTGGGCAGGACCTTGAGGACCGTGCTCCCCCAGGGGGTGGAGATGCGGACCCGGTCCCCCTCCTCCACGCCCAGCTTTTCCGCGTCCTCCAGGCTGATCTCCGCCCCCGGCTCGGGCCGCAGGCTTCGGGCCCAGGGCACGTCGTGGAGCCGGGAGTGGAGGGCGTTGGGGATGCGCACCCCGGCGGAGAGGGTGTAGGGGTATTCCGCCCCGCCGGACTTGGGGGGCGTGTAGGTGGGCAGGGGGTCCAGCCCCCATTCGGGGTGGGCGGCGATGACCTCGGAATAGAGCTCGAACTTTCCCGTGGGGGTGGGGAGGCCCTTCTCCAGCCATTTTCCGGCCTCCGGCGGGGCGAAATCCGGCAGCTTCACGGGGGTGGGGCTCTGCCGCAGGGTGTCGATGGACACGGGAAGGTCTTGGAGGATGTAAGCCGAGCAGGCGTCGTAGCCCCCCTTCAGAAGGTCGTCGTCCAGACTCATTTTTTGGGCCAGGAGTGTGAGGATGTCGGCGTCGGACTTGGCCTCCCCCAGGGGCTCCACCACGGGGCTGGTGTACCACAGGTAGCCGCCGGGGTAACACTTGAGCTCCCCCCGCTCCATGGAGGTGCAGGCGGGCAGGACGATGTCGGCGTACTTGGCGGTGTCGGTGAGGAAGAGGTCCACGTCCACGAAAAAGTCAAGCGCTTTAAGGGCCTCGATGAGCTTGCCGTCACCGGGGAACATCCGCAGGTTCATCCCCAGGGAAAAGACGGCCTTCATGGGCCGGGGCTCCCCGGTGAGAATGCGGCGGCTCAGATCCATGGCCTGGCCCTCCCGGCGGCACTCGTACCACAGGGGAAACCGCTCGGCCCCCACGGCGGCGGGGGCGCCGGCGGGGAAGCGGCCGTTCATGAATTCCTCCTCCCGGGTCTCGAAGCCGCAGGGCATCTCCATGTAGGTGTGGGGGGCGGGGAGCTGGCCGCCGGGGCGGTCGTAGCTGCCGGTGATGGCCAGCAGAGCCATAATGGCCCGGTAGCTCTGCATCCCGTTGGCGTGGTGGCCGATGGGGGCGCTGCTCTCGCTGATGCACATACGCTCCGCCCGGGCCATCATCTTGGCGGCCAGGGCGGCCTGCTCGTAGGGGACGCCGGTGAGGGCCTCCACGTTGGAGGAGTTGAACCCGGCGGCGTAGGCGGCGTAGGCCTCGAAGCCGTGGACGTACCGGGCGACGTAGTCCCGGTCGATCCAGCCGTTTTGGATGAGCTCGTTGGCGATGGTCAGGGCCAGGGCCCCGTCGGTGCCGGGGCGGGGATGGAGCACCAGGTCGGCCAACCGCTGGGCGGGGGTGGTGCGGGGGTCGATGATGATGACCTTCATCCCCCGCTTCCGGTTCTCCTCCACGGCGGCGGGCTGGAGGTAACGGGAGTAGTACCCGCTGAAGCCCCAGCCCACGAAGAGGTCGCAGCGGGGCAGGTCCATCCCGGCGGGCAGGCCGGTGGCCACCTGCCAGGCCATCAGCCCGGAGGTGAAGCAGGCGCTGGACTCGGTGCAGTAGTTCTGGCTGCCGAAGACGTGGGCGAACCGGCGGAACATGGGCCGGTACCACTTGGAGTAGCCGGAGAAGAAGGTGACGGCGTCCGCCCCGTGGGCCGCCCGGATGTCCAGCAGGCGGCGGGAAATTTCCTCCAGGGCCTCGTCCCAGGAGATGGGCTCAAATTTCCCCTCCCCCCGCTCCCCCACCCGGCGCAGGGGGGTGAGGATGCGGTCGGGCCGGTAGAGGTATTGGCGGTTGCACAGGCCCTTGGTGCAGAGCTTGCCCCGGTTCACCGGGTGGTTTTTGTTCCCCTCCACCTTCAGGACCCTGCCGTCCTTCACGTACACGTCCAGGCCGCAGTGCATCTGGGGGGTGCAGATGTCGCACAGGGTATGGCGCACCTGGATGCCGGTCTCGGCGCCGGGGATCTTGCTGTGGAGCAGCGCTTCCTGTCGTGTCATGTCCGTCCCTCCAGTTGCCGGATGAAGCTTGGGGTGAGGCCCTCCTTGAGAAGGACGCCCCGCTGGACGTCCTCCAGGGCGTGGCCCTTCCCCTTGAGCATCCGGTAGAAGTAGTTTTTCACCGCGCCGGAGACGCGGTAGCTGTCCAGGATATTGACCCCCGCCAGCTCCTCCCCGTCCATGACGGCGTGGATGTAGAGCCCCTTGTCCGGGGTGCCCAGGATACAGTCCCGGCCCGTGCGGCGGTTGTCCCCCATACCCACGAAGTCCATGTTCATGAAGTGGGTGATGTTGTGGAGGATGTTGCCGTCGAACCGCTCGTCCCCGCCGGCCATGTTGGCCCCGGCGGTGACCCCCTGGTGACCGGCGTTGGCCCACAGGCCGATGATGAGGTTCTGCCCCGACTGGAGGTCGGTGCCCTCGCAGCAGTCCCCGGCGGCGTAGACGCCGGGACAGGAGGTCTCCATGCGGGAATTGACGGTGATGCCCCGGCCCAGGGAAATCTCCGCCGGGTCCACCAGGGCGGTGTTGGCCCGGGTGCCGATGCAGAGGACCACGATGTCGGCGGGGGTCTCGCTGCCGTCGGTCATGTGGCAGAGAAGGCCCGTCTCCGTCTCCCTGGCTCTGTCCATGGCACAGCCGAAGCGCAGCTCCACGCCCTGGGCGGTGAGGCGGCCCTCGATGGCCTTGGCCACCTCGGGGTAGGTGGACAGGGGGAAGATGCGCCCGGCCATGTCGGCCAGCAGCACCTCCAGTCCGGCGGCCCGGCACAGCTCCACCACCTTGATGCCCACCATGGAGGCCCCCACCACCAGCACCCGTTTCAGGTCCCCCTGGGACAGGCGGGCACGCAGGGCCTGGGCGTCGTCCATGGTGCGCATAAGGAAGGTGCGGTCTTTGGGGAGCCCCTCAATGGGCGGGGCGAAGGCCTTGGCCCCGGTGGAGAGCAGGATGGAGTCGAAGGTTTCGCTCTCTCCGCCCTCCAGCAGGAGGCGGCGGTTTTTCCCGTCCACCCGGGCAACCCGGCAGTTGGGCCGCAGGTCCAGCCGCAGCCGCGTGCCGATTTCCGGCAGGCCCCCGAAGGGGAAGGCGGCGTCGAAAGGGATGCGCCCGGCGGCGTAGTAGGTGGTGAGCATGGGGTTGTAGGGGGCCAGGGAGTGGTCGGAAAAGACGGAAATCTCCGCCTGGGGGTCCCGGCGGCGCAGCTCCTCGGCGGCGTGGTAACCCGCGCAGCCGAAGCCCACGATGGCGCACCGCCTCATGCCAGACCCTCCACGGCCTTGGCGATCCGGCGGCAGGCCTCGGCCAGGGTGGCACGGGGGGTGGCGAAGTTGAGGCGGACGAAGCCGGCGCCCTCGGGGCCGAAGGTGTGGCCCAGGTTGACCCCCACCTTGGCTTTGTGGATGAAAAGCTCCTCCAGAGCGCTGTCGGAGAGGTTCAACCCCCGGCAGTCCAGCCAGACCATGTAGGTGGCCTCGGGGACCAGGGGGACAATGCCGGGGACGTGGTCCCGGAAAAAGTCCAGAAGATATTGGCAGTTGCCCCACAGGTAATCCCGGAGCTGGGAGAGCCACTCCCCGGCGCCGTTGTAGGCGCTCTCGGTGGCCAGGATGCCGAAGAGGTTGGCGCTCATCAGGTGTTGGTTCTGGAGGGTGCGCTGGTACCGGGAGCGCTTGCCGGGGCAGGGGATGATGATGTCGGAGGTCTGGAGCCCCGCCAGGTTATAGCTTTTGGAGGCGGAGGTGCACAGCACCAGGTTGTTTTCATAGGCGGGCCCCAGGTCGCGGCACACCCTGCCCATGGAGACGAAGGGGTGCCCCGGCCAGCAGAAGCCGGCGTGGATCTCGTCGGCGATGAGGATGAGGTGGTGGTCATGGCACAGCCGGGCCACCCGCTCCAGCTCCTCCCGGGTGAACACCCGGCCGCAGGGGTTGTGGGGGGTGCAGAAAATGAGCAGGGTGACGGCGGGATCGGCGGCCCTGGCCTCCAGGTCGGCCCAGTCCAGCTCATAGCGGCCGTTTTCCAGCTTCAGGGAGGAGCGGACCACCTTCCGGCCGTTGTCCTCGATGAGGTGGGCGAAGGGGTGGTACATGGGGGAGGGTAGCAGGACCCCGTCCCCCGGCTGGGTGAGGCTCTGGAGGGCGTAAGCCACCCCATTGACCACGCCGGGGGCCCGGCAGAGCCACTCCGGGGCGATCTCCCACCCGGCGTCCCGGGCCATGTGGGCCGCCACGGCGTCCGTATAGCTTTTCCCGGCGGAGGGATAGCCGTAGACGCCCTGCTCCACCGCCCGGGCCAAAGTCTCCCGGACGCAGGGCGGGGCGGGGAAGTCCATGTCGGCGGTGGTCAGGGGGATGAGGTCGGGCTCCCCAAATTTCTCCTCCACGGTGTCCCACCGCAGAGAGTGGGTGCCCTTCCGGGAGGGGACACGGTCAAAATCAAATGCCATAACGAAACCTTCTTTCCGAACGTGACTGGGGCCCCTCCGAGGAGGGACCCCAGCTTGGATGAGCGATTACTTGCCCGCGGCCGCGCGCTTTTTGCCAGGCTGGATGTTGAAGATGATGCTGATGGCCACCGAGAGGATGATGAGGATGGGGTAGATGGCGAAGCCCACGATGCTGATGGGGTCGCCCACGCCGGTGAGCTGGGTGACGGTGAGAATCAAGCCCTCCCAGAACACGAAGCCGTTGGCCGAGGTGGCGAAGATGTCCAGCAGGCTGGCGGTGCGCCGGGGGTCGATGTCGTACTGGTCGCCGATGTCCTTGGCCAGGGGGGCGGAGACCACGATGGCGCTGGTGCTGCGGAGCAGGACGCTCATGCAGAAGGACAATACGCAAATGCTGGCCTGGGCGCCCTTGGCGCTCTTGAGGTTGCCGGTGAGCTTCTGGATGAGCCAGTCCACGCCGCCGTTTTCGGCGATGATGCCCATGAGGCCCTTGACCAGCAGAGAGGTGAGGATGACGGTGGTCATGCCGGACATGCCGGAGCCGATGGCCCCCATGAAGGAGCGGAAGGTCAGCTCGCCCATGGCGAAGCCGATGACGCCGGAGAGGACGATGCCGGAGAGGAGCACGGTCATGATGTTGAGCCCGCACAGCGCGGCGATGAGGACAAAGATGTAGGGCAGGATCTTGATGATGTTGTAGGCGCCCACCTCAATGGCCCCACCGCTGCCGGACATGCCCAGGGCGGCGTAGATCACGAGGGCCAGGATGGCGGCGGGGAGAACCATGAGGAAGTTCATCTTGAACTTGTCCTTCATCTCACAGCCCAGGCCCCGGGTGGCGGCGATGGTGGTGTCGGACACCATGGAGAGGTTGTCGCCGAACATGGCGCCTGCCACGCAGGCGGCCAGGGCGATGTTCACGTTGAGCCCCGCCTGCTCCACCAGGCCCACGGCGATGGGGGCCATGGCGGTGACCGAGCCCACGGAGGTGCCGATGGAGACGGCGATGAAGCCGGTGATGAGCATGATGCCCATGTAGATCATGTTCTTGGGCAGAAAGGACAGGCACAGGTTTACCACGGAGTCCACGCCGCCCATGGCCTTACTGACGGAGGTAAAGGAGCCGGCCAGCAGGAAGATGACCACCATCATCTGTACGGTGGGGTCGCCCATGGACTTGGAGAAGGTCTGGACCCGGCCCTCCACGCTGCCGCCCTTCCCCCAGAAGAAGGAAAAGACCACGGCCACCAGGGTGACGGCCAGGATGGGCAGGCCATTGCCCGCCTGGGGCGCGCCGGTGACGGTGTTGAAGAGGATGTTCCCCAGCACCAGGCCGATGAGGACCAGGAAGGGGACGAAGGCCGCCCCTCCCATGTTTTGCACTTTTTTATCCGCTGTTTTGACGTTGTCAGACATACTCGTTTGCCACCTTTCTCAATTTCTCTCTCACGAAATGACTTGGGGACACGGGGCGTTTGATGGGGCTGTTTTCCCTCCTTTTGAAGAAGCAGGATCAAACCGTTGACGCGTCGGTTCGGCCGTTAAAACAGAACATTCCACAACGTGGAGATGGGAATGACGCACACCAGGGCGGGGAGCATATCCATCAGCGGGAAGGAGCAGATGCCGGTGATCTTGAGGCCCGTAGCCAGCATCAGCACCCCGCCGCAGGCGGTGAAGTCCTCCAGCGCCACCGCCGGGGACACCCGCATCAGCAGCGGCCCGCACAGGTAGAGGGCGCAGAGGATGAGGCACTGGGGCAGGCCGATGGCGCTCACCGCCAGGCCCAGGGAGGAGGCGAAGATGGCGGCGGTGAAGAAGTCCAGGATGGACTTGGCCAGCAGGACACTGCCGTCCCCCGTGGCCCCGTATTGGATGGCCCCGAAGATGCCGGTGCCGCTGGCGCAGAAGAGGACCAGCACACTGATGAGCCGGTCGGCGTCGGCGCTGGAGAAGGCCCCGCCGCCGGAGAGCCTGCCCCCCAGGGGGGCCGCCAGGGCGGTGACCCGGCGCTCCAGGAGCAGGAGGGTGCCGGCCAGGGAGCCCAGAACCACGGACAGCACCAGGGCGGGCAGGGTCTGGGTATGGGTCAGGCTGATGACGCCGATGGCGATGGAGCAAAGGCCGAAGATGCGGTTGAGGGTGGCCTTGAGGGCCTCGTCCAGCCGCCGGCCCAGCAGCGCCCCCAAGATGCCGCCCAGGCAGACGGCGCCGCTGTCGATGAAGATGCAGGTGGGCATTTGCGTAGCCTCCTTGTATGGGATCGTGGTCATACGGAAAATGACGGCCAAAGAGGCTGCGTCCTCCTTGACCGTCATTATAGGATGTATAGCGGTTATACACGCAAGTGGGCAAAATGGATAAAATGTCGAAAAAGACCGTTTAGGCCAGCAAGATTTGAAGCTGGCAGAAATCGGACTTCAGATGGACGTAGTCATAAAAGGTGGCGTCCAGCAGGCAGATGTCGATGATGTCCCCCCGGAGCTTGTAGCCCCGCTTCTCCGCCACGGAGAGCATGTGGTAGGCGGGCTCCGGCTCGTAGGGCATCCCGGTCTTGTACATGCACAGGTAGTCCCCCTCGGGGAACTCCAAAAATTCCCCCGTTTCGGGGGCGGTCTCGGGCACGATGAGGAAGGAGCCCGCCCCGGCCAGGGGTGTGTCGGTGTAGAGGCTGTCCCTGCGCAGGAGGGAGCCCATGCTCCCGGACAGGATGAGCCCCCGGGCGGTGAGCCACTTTCGGACGTCCATGGTGGCCATGTGGAGGGCGGAGCGGTCCAGCGGCCCCTTTTCCCAGGCCTGGAAGGCGCCCCGCCGCCGGGGCAGGTGCTCCAGGGTGAAGGTGTCCTCCCGCTCCAGATCCTTTCCCTTCCGGTAGAGGATAAGCCGGTTTTCGATGGCCTTTTGGATGTCCCGCTGGCGGCGGATGTCCTCGTCGATCTCCCGCCACCGCCGCTCCAGCAGCTCAGCGGCGCTCTCCGGAGCCCGGCGGAAAAGCTGCTGGCGGATGGTCTCCAGGGGTACGCCGATGGACTTGAGGGTGCAGATCTCCCGCAAAATTGGGATCTGGGCGGAGGAGTAGATGCGGTTTCCGTTCTCGTCCAGACGTTGGGGAGAAAAGAGGCCGATCTTGTGGTAATAGATCAGCGTCTGCCGGGACAGGCCGTGGAGGGAAGCCATCTGGCTGATGGACAGCTCGATGGACATAGAGAACACTCCTTCAATAGAGGGGGCAGATACCCCGTTGATGGGGATGACAAAAATATCATAGCATGTTTTGATCCGGTGCGCAAAGGTCATCTCTTCCATTTGCGCTCTTTGGGCTTGACAAAGGGGGATGGAAGGTGTTATGTTGGAAAAAAGCATCCGGCCGGGCCGGGTGCCCTTTTAAAACAGTAAAAATAGAATTCTCCGAGCCTGCCCGCCTACGGCAAACGCTATGGCGGCCGGGCCAGGGTCCCGCTGGAAACGGCCGGGCCTTCCATGCTTGAAAAGGAGAGGAGCCAAGGGCCGCGGGGGACCGTGGCTCTCCGTCCTCGCTTTTCGAACAGAAAGGCGGGGATTTTTTTATGGAGGCAGGGAGGCGTAAGCGATGCCGAATATCCCGGTGTGGTCCCTGGTGGCCCAGTCCAATACGGGCAAGACCACCTATCTGGAAAAACTGATCCCAGCCCTGGGCCGTCTGGGCCTGACGGTGGGGGTGGTGAAGCATGACGCCCACGACTTTGAGATCGACTACGAGGGCAAGGACTCCTGGCGGCTGAGCCGGGCGGGGGCGGAGGTCACCGCCGTGGTCTCCTCCACCCAGGCCGCCTTCGTGGAGCGGCGGCCCCTCACCCCGGAAGAGGCGGTGGGACGGGTCCGTGGGGTGGATCTCATCCTGACGGAGGGCTTCAAGCACGGGCCCTGGCCTAAGCTGGCCTTCTGCCGGGCGGGGCGGGAGCCGGTGGTGCCGCTGGAGGAGTGCGCGGCCCTCATTACCGACGCGCCGCCGGAGGACTGCCCGGTGCCCCTGTTCCCCACGGAGGACCCGGAGCCCCTGGCCCTGTGGCTGGCGGGGCAGCTGGAACGGCGGAATGTGAAGGAGGAAGATCAATGAAACTGATCCGTACCGAAGACGCGGTGGGCCACGTGCTCTGCCACGATATGACCCGTATCGTCAAGGGGGTCTCCAAGGGCCCCGCCTTCCGCAAAGGCCATGTTGTGGCCCCCGAGGACATCCCCGTCCTGTTGTCCATGGGCAAGGAGAACCTCTATGTCTGGGAGAAGGAGCCAGGGATGCTCCACGAAAACGAGGCGGCGGAGATCTTGTATCAAATCTGCGCCGGCGGGGCGGAAAACCTGGTCCCCTCCGAGGTAAAGGAGGGGAAGATCGAGGTCTCCGCCGGGGAGGACGGCCTGCTCCTCATCGACACGGACCGGCTCCAAAAGCTCAATTCCCTGGGGGAGCTGATGATCGCCACCCGACACGGCCATCAGGCGGTCAGGAAGGGGGACAAGCTGGCGGGCACCCGCATCATCCCTCTGGTCATCCGGGCGGAGAAGATGGAGGCGGCCCGGGCCGCCGCGGGGGACAAACCCCTGCTGGAGCTGCGGCCCTTCCGGCCTAGAAAGGTGGCCATCGTCACCACCGGCAGCGAGGTCCAGAAGGGCCTCATCACCGACACTTTTACCCCCGTGCTGGAGGAAAAGGTGGGGGAGTACGGCTGTCAGGTCATGGGCCACGTCTGCCCCGGGGACGACCCGGCGGCCATCACTGCCGCCATTTTGGACTATAAGGCCCAGGGGGCGGAGCTCATCCTCTGCTCCGGCGGTATGAGCGTGGACCCCGACGACAGGACCCCGCTGGCCATCAAGAACACCGGGGCACGGGTGGTGAGCTACGGCGCCCCCGTCCTCCCCGGCGCCATGCTGATGGTGGCCTATCTGGACGGCGTGCCCGTGGCCGGCCTGCCCGGCTGCGTCATGTACGCCAAGCGTACCGTGTTTGACCTGGTGCTTCCCCTTTTCCTGGCCGGTGTGCCGGTGAGGTTGGAGGACCTGGCCGCCATGGGCCACGGGGGGCTGTGCCTGAACTGTGAGGTCTGCACCTACCCGAACTGCGGATTTGGAAAGGGGTGGTGAGCGTGCCGCTCAATCATTTTGACGTTGCCGGCAACGCCGTCATGGTGGACGTCTCCCAAAAGGCGGACACCGTCCGCCAGGCCACGGCGGCGGGCCGCATCCTGGTGAGCCCGGAGTGCTTCCGGGCCATTCGGGGGGGCACCGCCAAGAAGGGGGACGTGCTGGGGGTGGCCAGGGTGGCCGGGATCATGGCCACCAAGCACACCTCCGACCTGATCCCCCTGTGCCACCCCCTGCCCATCACCAAGGTGTCGGTGGACTTTACCCTGCTGGAGGACATCCACGCCGTGGAGGCGGAGTGCACCGTCTCCTGCACCGGGAAGACCGGAGTGGAGATGGAGGCCCTCACCGGCTGCACCGTGGCCCTCCTCACCATCTACGACATGTGCAAGGCCATGGACCGGGGCATGACCCTCACCGGGGTCTACCTCCGGGAGAAGGACGGGGGCAAGAGCGGCCGTATTTTCAACGCCGCCCCCCGGGAGGACGGGACATGACCGACGCCTTTGGACGGAAGATCGACTATCTGCGGCTGTCCATCACCGACCGCTGCAACCTCCGCTGCCGCTACTGCATGCCGGAGGAGGTGCCCTTCGTGCCCCACGAAAACATCCTCCGCTATGAGGAGATGGTCCGGGTGTGCGCCGCCGCCGCCCGGCTGGGGGTGGACACTATCAAGGTCACCGGGGGGGAGCCCCTGGCCCGAAAGGGCTGCGCCGGGCTGGTCCGGGCGCTGAAGGAGGTCCCCGGCATCCGGCAGGTGACCCTGACCACCAACGGTGTCCTGCTGGCCGATCAGCTCCCGGAACTGCTGGCGGCGGGGCTGGACGCGGTGAACATCAGCATCGACACCCTGGACCGGGAGGGCTACCGGGCGGTCACCGGCCGGGATGACCTGCCCCGGGCCCTGGCGGGGCTGGAGGCGGCCCTGGCGGCCGGGGTGCGGACCAAGATCAACGTGGTCCCCCTGGCCGGGACCGGCCGGGAAGGCCTGCTGGCCCTGGCCGCTCTGGCCCAGGACCGGCCGCTGGACGTGCGCTTCATCGAGCTGATGCCGGTGGGCCACGGGGCCGATCTCGCCCCCTTCGGCCAGGCGGAGCTGCTGGCCGCCCTGAGGGAGCGCTGGCCCGGCCTGGCCTCCGTGGAGGAGCGCCGGGGCAACGGCCCCGCCCGGTATTGGAGGGCCCCCGGCATGAAGGGGGCTCTGGGCTTCATCAGCGCCGTCAGCCATGAGTTCTGCGGGGACTGCAACCGCTTTCGTCTGACCAGTGAGGGCTTTTTGAAGCTGTGCCTGTGCTACGGCGGAGGGGTGGACCTGCGGCCACTCCTGCGGGGGGGCGCCTCCGACGGGGAGCTGGAGGAGACCATCCGGCGGGCGGTCTGGAACAAGCCCGCCCACCACTCCTTCGGCCGGGGGCCGACGGAGGAGGGGCGGCTGATGTCCCAAATCGGAGGGTGATTTCACTTCTGGAAGAGAGCCCAGGGTGGCGTAGCCACCCTGCCTGCGCTAAAAACTTGCCACCGGCAAGTTTTCTTAACGCTGCGGTGTCTCAAATCGGCGGGTGACTTTGGCTTTGGCTGGCCTACGTTGCAAATGCGCCGCGAGCCCATTTGTTTCCCGGTGTGGGCCTCTGAGCCCCTTGTGTGGACTTAGTCTTTAGGGTTGTCCCAAAGGGTGCAGAAAAACACCAGTCCCTTATTTTGCACCAGTTTTGCTGTTGATCAGGTCTTAGGCCTCCCTTGGGGGAAGCTGTCGAGCATAGCGAGACTGATGAGGGAAACTTACCGTTTAGCAGGGCCTCTCCCTGCGAGGCCGATGTCCTCACCGGCCTGCCTCCCTCTCAGCCCCCTTCGGGGGCAGCTCCCCCGCAGGGGGAGCCCTTGGCAAAACAAGCGGGGTTTTCCGCCTGTGCGGCGCAGGGCGAAACGCACGCCGTCCAGGTGTATCCCTGTTCTCCCCAAGAGAAGCGCACAGCTGCCCCAGTCCGCGAACAAAGGAGACGATCTTATGTCAACTATTAAAGCCATCTGCCTCAGCGAGAAAAAGGGCACCCAAAAGCACACCGTCCCCGCCGCCCGGCTGGTGGAGGACTGGGGCCTGGAGGGGGACGCCCACGCCGGCCACTGGCACCGGCAGGTCTCCCTGCTGTCCTTCGAGAAAATCGAGGCCTTCCGCACCAAGGGGGCCGACGTGGCCTTCGGCGCCTTCGGGGAAAACCTGGTGGTGGAGGGCTATGACTTCCGCAGTCTCCCCGTGGGCACCCGCTTCCAGTGCGGCGACGCCCTGCTGGAGATGACCCAGATCGGCAAGGAGTGCCACACCCACTGCGCCATCTACCAGGTGATGGGGGAGTGCATCATGCCCCATGAGGGGGTTTTCGCTAAGGTGCTGAAGGGCGGGGACATCCGCGTGGGGGACGAGCTCGTCATGCTCCCCCCGGACCCCGCCGTCCGCCGGGCGGCGGTGGTGACCCTCTCCGACAAGGGCGCCAAGGGGGAGCGGGCGGACGAGAGCGGCCCGGTGCTGGCGAAGCTCCTTACCGAGGCGGGCTATGAGGTGGTGGAAGAGCTGCTCATCCCCGACGAGCAAAGCCGCATCCAGATGGAGCTCATCCGTCTCTCCGACGGCCGCCAGTGCCATCTGGTGCTCACCACCGGCGGCACCGGCTTCTCCCCCCGGGACGTGACCCCGGAGGCCACCCTGGCGGTGGCCACCCGGAACGCCCCCGGCATCGCCGAGGCCATCCGGGCCTACTCCATGACCATCACCCCCCGGGCCATGCTCAGCCGCGGGGCCTCGGTCATCCGAAACGGGACCCTCATCGTCAACCTCCCCGGCAGTCCCAAGGCCGCCCGGGAGGGGGCGGAGTACATCCTCCCCGCCCTGGGCCACGGCCTGGACATCCTGCGGGGAACGGCAGGCGAGTGCGCCCTTGCTTTTTCTCGAGAGAAAAAGTAAGCAAAAAGAGCTTCCATAAACTGCTTTTTCGGAAGAGAAGGGAAGCCGGGAAGGCTTTCAACGGCCGTTTTTCGGGCGGAACGGAACCCCTGCCAACGCCTGTTTCAATAGGTCCCAAAATCTTCGAGCCCGTCTCGCCTAAAGCGGACGCCATGGGGGCGGGCCAAAGGGTACGCCGGGAAACGGGCGTGCCTTCCGTTTGAAAAGGAGAGAAACCCATGAAAAAGCTTGTGACCTTCGCACTGTCCCTGTCCCTTGCCCTGTCCCTGACCGCCTGCGGGGGAGGAGCCGCCCCGTCCGAAGCCCCGGAGACCACCGCTCCCGCCGCTGAGAGCGCCCCGGCGGAGACCCCCGCCGCCGAGGCCGTGGAGCTTCACGTCTACGCCGCCGCCTCCCTCACCGAATCCTTGAACCAGATTGCCGAGAACTACAAGGCCGTGGCCCCCAACGTGACCATTACCTACACCTTTGACTCCTCCGGCACCCTCAAGACCCAGATCGAGGAGGGGGGCGACTGCGACCTTTTTCTCTCCGCCGCCCAGAAGCAGATGAACGGCCTTGCCGAGGGCGGGTACATCGACGAGGGCAGCCGGGTGGATCTGCTGGAGAACAAAGTCACCCTGGCCGTGCCCCAGGGCAACCCCGCCGGGGTGGCGTCCTTTGAGGATGTGAACACCGACAAGGTGAAGATGATCGCCCTGGGTAACGCTGATGTACCCGTGGGCCAGTATTCCCAGGAGCTCTTCACCGCCATGGGCGTCTGGGACGCCATCCAGGACAAGATCACCTTCGGCTCCAACGTGAAGGAGGTCACCACCTGGGTGGGGGAGAGCGCCGTGGACTGCGGCGTGGTCTACGCCACCGACGCCTTCTCCGCCGGGCTGGAGGTGGTGGCCGAGGCCGACCCGGCCCTGCTCACCAACCAGGTCATCTACCCCGCCGCCGTGCTGGCCGCTTCCGCCCATAAGGATGAGGCCCAGGCGTTTTTGGACTATCTAAAGACCGATGAGAGCGTAGCCGTGTTTGAGGCCGTGGGCTTCGCCATGGCGAAGTAAGGGCGGGCGGCTGATAGCCGCCCCTACATGGGGTTTTACAAAAAAGCGGGGCGGAGCGTGTCCGCCGGAATACCATAGAAAGGCAGGTGGGAAGGATGGACTGGTTCCCGCTGCTCAACTCCCTGCGCATCGCGGCCATCTCCACCGTCTGCGTCTTTTTCCTGGGCATCCTGGCGGCCTATTACGTGGCCAGGCTGCCCAGGGTGGCCAAGGGGCTGCTGGACTGCCTGCTCACCCTGCCCCTGGTGCTCCCCCCCACGGTGGTGGGCTTTTTCCTGCTGAAGCTGCTGGGGCCCAAGACCGTTTTGGGGGCCTGGCTGCTGGACACCTTCGCCCTCCGGGTCACCATGACCTGGCCAGCCGCCATTTTCGCCGTCATCATCGTCACCTTCCCCCTGATGTACCGCACCGCCCGGGGGGCCTTCGAGGCCTTCGACCCCAACCTCCTGGCGGCGGGGCGCACCCTGGGCCGGTCCAACCCCTGGGTCTTTTGGCGGGTGCTGATGCCGGGGTGCAGGGAGGGGCTCATGGCGGGCACCGTGCTGGCCTTCGCCCGGGGCCTGGGCGAGTACGGGGCCACCTCCATGGTCTCCGGCTACACCCCCGGCAAGACGGCCACCATCGCCACCACCGTCTACCAGCTCTGGCGGGAGGGGAACGATGTTCTGGCCTACCGCTGGGTGGCGGTGAATGTCGGCATCTCCCTGGCCGTCCTCCTGGCGGTGAACCTGCTGGAGCGCCGGGAGAAGCGGGACAAGTGGCCCGCCGGGGCGCCGGAGGTGTGAGATGAGCTTAGAAGTACAGATCGAGAAGCGCTTTACCAAGTTCCACCTGAAGGTGGCCTTCACTACCGGCGAGGGCCTTACCGGCCTGCTGGGGGCCTCCGGCTGCGGCAAGAGCATGACCCTCAAATGCGTGGCCGGCCTGGTGACACCGGACGCGGGGCGCATCGTCCTGGACGGCCGGGTGCTGTTTGACGCGGAGAAAAAGATCGACCTCCCCCCCCAGGAACGGCGGGTAGGGTACCTCTTTCAAAACTACGCCCTCTTCCCCAATATGACCGTGGGGGAGAACATCGAGGCCGGGGCCAGGGACCGCCACCGCCGCCGGGAGACGGCGGCGGAGCTCATGGCCCGCTTCCAGATCGGAGAGCTGGCGGGCAAATACCCCCGCCAGCTCTCCGGGGGCCAGCAGCAGCGGGCGGCCCTGGCCCGGCTCTTCGCCAGCGAGCCGGAGTGCCTGCTGCTGGACGAGCCCTTTTCCGCCCTGGATGGCTACCTGCGCTGGGAGATGGAGCTGGAGCTGACGGATTTCCTCCGGGAGTTCCCCGGCCCGGCGGTGCTGGTGACCCACGACCGGGGGGAGGTCTACCGTATGTGCCGCCAGGCCTGCGTGCTGGACCACGGCAGGTCGGAGCCCGAGCGGGAGGTCAAGGCCCTCTTTCAAGCCCCCGACACCCTGTCCGCCTGCCTCCTCTCCGGGTGCAAGAACGTCTCCCGGGCCCGGAGGGCCGGGGAGGGGCGGGTGGAGGCCCTGGACTGGGGCGTGACCCTGGACGTGGCCGGGCCGGTGCCCCCGGAGCTGGACCATGTGGGCATCCGGGCCCACTTCATCACCCCCGGCCCAGGCCCCAACCCTATCCCCTGCCGGGTGGAGCGGGTGGTGGAGGACGTGTTCTCCACTGTTGTTATATTAACTGCTTCCGGCCCGGAGCGGCTTCGGATGGAGCTGTCCAAGGAGGGCTGGGAGGCCCTGGGAGAACCGGACCGGCTGACGGTGTCGGTGAAGCCGGAAGATATCATGCTGTTGAAATGAGGTGCGGGAATGGAGCGGATTTCTGTGGAGCGGGGCGCGGCCCTGCTGTTGGAGCGGGTCAAACCCCTGGCGAGGTGGGAGAAGATCTCCCCGGCCCAGGCGCCGGGGCGGGTGCTGTGGGAAAGCGTCACAGCCAAGCTGGACACGCCCCCCTTTGACCGCTCCCCGCTGGACGGCTATGCCCTGCGCTCCGTGGACGCGGTGGGGGCGGAGCCCGAAAAGCCCGCCCGGCTTGTCCTGGGGGAGGCCGTGGGGCCGGGGACGGCCGTCCCCGTGTCCACCGGGTCGCCCATTCCCGCCGGGGCGGACTGCGTGGTCAAGGTGGAGGACACCCGCCGGGATGGGGACGCCGTCCTGGTGTGCATTGCCCCGGCCCACTGGGAGAACTATGTGTTCCGCGGGGAGGACATGCCCGTGGGCCGCACCATTTTTCCCGTGGGGACCCGGATGGACTGGACCCACGTGGCCGCCCTGGCCGCCCAGGGAGTGACGGCGCTGGCGGCGGCGGCCCGGCCCAAGGTGGGGGTCCTGCCCACTGGAGGGGAGCTGGTCCCCGCCGGGGCCCCCCTGCCCTCGTCGGGTATCTATGACGCCAACGGCCCCATGCTGTGCGCCCGGCTCCAGGCCCTCGGGATGGAACCGGTGGCCTTCCCCCCCGTGGGGGACGACGCGGAGCTGCTGGCCGGGCGGGTCCGGGCGGCACTGGCCAAATGCGACTTCCTCCTCACCACCGGCGGGGTGTCGGTGGGGGCGGAGGACGCCATGCCCCGGGCGGCGGAGCTGCTGGGGGCGGAGGTGCTGTTCCACGGCCTGGCTGTCCGCCCCGGCTCCCCCGCCATGGCATTTCTGGCGGAGGGCAAGCCGGTGCTGGCCCTGTCGGGGAACCCCTTCGCCTCCCTGGCCGTCTTTGAGGCGGTGGGCCGCCCCGCCCTGGAAAAGCTGGCGGGGATGGAGGGGGCTCTGCCCGGGAGGATGACCCTCCCCCTGGCCGAGGGCCTGCCCGCCTCCCAGGTCCGGCGGTTCATCCGGGCGGTCAGGACCCCGGAGGGAAGGGTCTGCCCCGCGGCGGGGGGACATTCCTCCGGCATGGTCTGGTCCCTGGCGGGCTGCGACTGTCTCATCGACCGTTCCCCGGGCCCCGCGCTGGAGCCGGGGAGCCCTGTGCCCCTTTTGATTTTGTAAGCGGGCCTGTGTGGGTGGCAGGGCATTTTGCGTGGTTGAGAGGAA